>CAYHIQ010000018.1:0-10201 GCA_964356775.1 uncultured Candidatus Saccharibacteria bacterium
GCATAAGCGCAGCGACCGTATCTTCTGCGACCTCTTCCGGCGTATCCTTCTTCCCACTCTCGCTCCCCGAGAGCGTCATAGACGTCTTTAGGATGACGCTCGCCAGATCAACCGAATGCTCCTCAAGCACTGAAAAGAGTGTGCCGAGTACTTCTTCAATGACTGCGCGAGAACGGGTGCGGCTATGATTCCCTTCAAGCAGTACTTCAGGCTCTACGATCGGCACAAGACCAGCCGTCTGCACTTCCTTTGCATAACTTGCGAGACGTTTTGCATTTTCGTGAATCGCTGCGGCGGTGGGCAGCTGGTCGCCATCGATGCGAATAGCTGCGCGCCATTTGGTAAAGATGGCGCCCTGCTTCTTGTACTCCGCGAGCCGCTCAGGCAAATCGAGGAGACCTTGCGTAATGAGCTCACGCGGACTCGTGTTGATAGGTTCAGTACCGAGATCGACTTTCACGCCCGACAAGACGCCGCGAGCCGCGAGCGATTCCGGAAATAGTTTTGTATCGTTTCCTTTAGAAACCAGCGTTTCGGAAAAAAGAATGATACCGGAGAGATACTGTTCAATACCTTCTGCACCCATGAAGAGATCGCGATACTGTCGCCGCATTTCCGCGCTCGTAGAAATACCATACGAAGCGAGACGCGCGGTTGCGGAGTGCACACTTTCATCTGCAGCAAGGATTCCTTTCCCAGGAGTGAAGAGTGCGCGCGCGATTGAAATAAGATCAGTCATGGATTTCATATTACCACACAGGCAACAGAGTGTTATACTCACGGTCATATGGATTTCATTGCTATCGGCGATACAGCCGTCGACGAATTTATCAAACTTGAAGAAGCGCGCATTAATTGCAATATCAACAATCAAGACTGCACTATTTCGATGAAATGGGGCGATAAGATTCCCTATGAATTTTCTGTGCTTGTGCCGGGCGTAGGGAATGCGGCAAACGCCGCGGTTGCAGCCGCGCGTCTCGGCCTCTCCTCTGGATTCGTTTCAAACGTGGGCAATGATCGCTATGGCGAAGAAACCCTCGCCGCATTCAAACAAGAAGGTGTCGATACGACATATATCGCGGTCAACGACGGTATGCCGACAAATCATCACTATGTGCTTTGGTATGAAGCCGAGCGTACTATCCTCATCCGTCACGAAGCATACCCTTATATCATTCCGAAAGAATTTGTGCCGCCGAGATGGATCTATCTTTCTTCCGCCGGAGAGCGTTCGGAAACATTCCATGGTGAACTCGCAGCGTGGCTTGTTGCCCACCCGGAGACAAAGCTTGCTTTTCAGCCCGGAACATTCCAAATGTCTATGGGCAAAGAGAAGCTCGCTGCACTGTATGCAGCAACCGAACTCGTCGCCTGTAACAAAGAAGAGGCGGAACGCATTCTCGGAATCGGCGAGACGGACATCAAGGAACTTCTTGAAAAGATGCGGGCGCTTGGCCCGAAAGTCGCACTCATCACTGACGGTCCAAACGGCGCATATGCGTTTGATGGCACTGAGATGCTTAAAATTAGTATGTATCCTGACCAGAAACCGCCCGTAGACCGCACTGGCGCCGGCGACGCGACAACGTCAACCGTTGTTGTCGCACTCGCGCAGGGCTTGCCGCTACGAGAAGCACTTCTCTGGGGACCGGTGAACTCCATGTCGGTCGTGCAAGAAATCGGTGCACAAAAAGGCCTCCTCACGCGCGAGAAGCTTGAAGAATATCTTAAGAACGCACCTGCAGACTATCGCGTAGAATCACTTTAGAAACAGTCAGTTTTTATCCTATGCTCTTGATGAGTGCACGCGCTGCCGCCTGAATGTGGAGAGTGTCGAGTCCATAGTGTGCGAGAAGTTGATCCGGTTCGCCCGATTGGCCGAACGTATCCGCTATACCGAGCAAACGCATAGGCACTGGGTGATGCTGGGAGAGAAGCTCCGCAATAGCACTGCCGAAACCGCCTGCTGCCTGATGTTCCTCGACAGTAACAACACACCCGACGTGGCGCGCCGCATCGAGCACCATCTCTTCGTCAAGAGGCTTAACCGTAGGCACATGAAGCACGATAGATTCAATACCGTCTGCAGAAAGTGCTTGTGCTGCCATGAGCGCCGAGTAGCTTAAAGAACCGGTTGAGAGGATTGCGACTTTCGGTTTGTCTGCCTTCCAAAGCACAATCGCTTTCCCGATCATAAATGGCGTCGCGGATGTCGTGAAGACCGGTGTCGCCGTACGGCCAAAACGGATGTACACCGGCCCGTCCGTCTTTGCCGCTGCAATGACCGCCTTCCGCGCCTCCTCAGCGTCTCCCGGCACAATCACGGTCATCCCCGGCAACATGCGCATCAAGCCGATATCTTCAAGCATCTGATGCGTCGCGCCGTCGGGACCGACAGAGACACCCGCGTGCATGCCGCAAATCTTGACCGGCATACGATTGAGCGCTATGGTCGTCCGAATTTGCTCATAATTGCGGCCCGGATTAAATGCTGCGTAGCTTGTGATGAATGGGATCTTGCCCGCGGCCGCCATGCCGGCGGCCACTGTGGCCATATTTTGCTCGGCGACACCCATCTCGACAAAACGTTCCGGAAACTCTTTTTGAAACCATTCGGCGCGAGTGCTTTCAGCTAGATCGGCGCAGAGCACGACAATACGCAGATCATTTTTACCCGCCTCAACGGCACCCTTCCCAAAACCATCGCGTGTCGACGCTTTCTCGAGTGTATCCGCAAAAATGTCCGCGGAGAGTTTTACGTCTGAATTAAGCATATTCGTGAGGAACTTTACCACTCATCGTGCGAATCTCTTTGAGGAATCGCTTCCCTTCTTCCTGCGTTGGCGGCTTGCCGTGCCAACGATAATCGAACTCGATCTCCGGAACGCCCTTTCCGGGAATGGTGTGCGCGATGATAAGTGTCGGCTTCTCATAGATCGCTTTCGCTTCATCAACTGCAGAGATAAATGCACGTACGTCGTTCCCGTTCACTTCAAGTACGTGCCAGTTAAACGCACGGTACTTGTCCGCGATCGGCTCAAGCGGCATCACGTCTTCCGTCATGCCGTCGATCTGAATATTATTGCGGTCCATCACTGCAATAAGGTTTGAGAGTTTGTATTTTCCGGCAAACATGGCCGCTTCCCAGATATTTCCTTCCTCTTGCTCCCCATCGCTCATCAGGCAGTAAACGCGCTGTTTTTTATCATCCATGCGAAACGCATAGGCCATGCCCGCAGCTTGCGAAAGACCTTCACCAAGCGGACCCGAAGTGGTTTCAAGCCCCGGCAAACGCAAACGTTCAGGATGCCCTTGGAGTCGACTGCCGAATTTCCGAAGCGTGAGGCATTCTTCAATCGGGAAATAGCCGCTGTGTGCCATCGCCGCATAGAGCACTGGGCAAATGTGTCCATTGGAAAGGACGAGGCGATCCCTCTCTTCCCAGCTTGGCAACTTTGGATTGTGATTGAGGATATGAAAGTAAAATGCTGCGAATATATCCGCCATACCCAAAGGACCGGCGGTATGTCCTGACTTTGCCTCGACAAGCATTCGGAGTATCGTCTCGCGAATCACTTCGGCTTTTGCTTCAAGCGCACACACCTGTTCGTCGGTAAGTGACATCGTTTGCAGTATACTATACGCCGAAATGCCCCTGAAGCGTTTCAAATGCAGCAAAGGCTGCCGCAGGATCGTTGGCACGCAAAATACCGGAACCTACAACGAGATTTGAGACACTGAGAGAAAGGAGCTGCTTCGCGCTCTCAAGCGAGACGCCGCCATCGACTTGTATGGAGACTTCCGGATGACGATCATGAAATACGCGAATCTTTTCAAGAACGCGCCGATCAAAGACCTGTCCTTGTTGCCCTATCTGCGCGATGCCCATGAACTGCACATAGTCGATCTCGCTCAAATGGGGTTCTAAAAGTGCGAGATCGCTTGCGATATTGAGCGCTAGACCGAAAGATATGAGGTCGCCATACTGAGTTCGAATAGAAGCAAGGAATTTCGATAGATCACTAATGCTTTCGACATGAAAAGTGAGGCGGGTAGCTCCAAGCGCGAGCCATGCACCCGCCGCACGCTCCGCGTCGAGACACATAAGATCAATCTCATACTCGATACGATCGAGTGCTGGCAACACTTGACTCCGTTCGACCAAGGTTTGCAATTCTTCGGGAGCAGAATACGGCCACGATACGGGCGACGAAAAATATTCATCAACAACATCGATCTGCACACGCGAAACTGAAGGAATAGAGGCGAACAAAGCGAGTTTCTCCTCAAGATCTTTATATGAAGAAGGGAGTACGGCCGGAACGATAAGGCTCATGGCTAAAATTTTGCGAGGCGGCGCGCGTGGCGTGGCGAAACTGAAAACGATGTTTCGAGAAATATAAGCGTCGCCTTAATCGCTTCATCTCCCGAGACGAAGCGCGCGCCGATAGAAAGGATATTCGCGTCATTATGCCGACGTGGGAGCCGCACTGCATCATATCCGTCTTCGGAATGACCCCCTTCAATGTCGAGCGCGGAAGTCACGCGCATGGGCCCATAAAAAACTGCTGCGCGGACGCCAGAAATGCGATTTGCGCATATCGCTTCACCTTGCCCGCTGCCGCCGATAATAATACCGCGACTATCCGGCTCGCTTGCGACACGCTTCGCAAGCGGCGTCACGAAATCAGGGTAATCGTCCTCCGGATCAAGCGTATGTGCGCCGACATCCTCAATCACGTATCCGAGTACCTGAAAATGCTCAGTAAGCGCATTTTTAAGCGCAAATCCCGCATGATCAGACGCGATGAATAGCTTAGGCATTGGCGGCTGCGATGCAGTGGCGAACGAGCGACTCCGTGTATCCCATCTCGTTATCATACCAAGCAAGTACCTTCACGAGCGTCCCGTCGACAACGCGTGTCATACCAAGATCCGCAATAGAGGCATAGGGCTGCCCGACTATATCGCTCGAGACAAGCTCTTCGTCTGTTGTCATGAAGATTCCTTCCCAGCGCGGAGTTCGAGCGGCGGCGCGCAGTATGTCATTCACTTCTTCTTTGGTCGTCGAGCGCTTCGCGATAAAGGTGACGTCGGCAATCGATCCTGCTGGCACCGGTACGCGAAGCGAGATGCCATCAAATTTCCCTTTGAGTGGCTCGTACGCTTGTGCGACAGCTATCGCGGCTCCAGTCGAGGTCGGTACGATATTTTGCGCCGCAGCTCTTCCCTCTTTCATATCTTTCTTCGATGGACTATCGACAAGAGACTGGCTCGCCGTGTAGGCATGCGTTGTTGAAAGTATCGCTTTCTCAATACCAATGGCTTCATCAAGAATGACAATTGCCGGACTTACCGAATTCGTCGTGCAAGACGCATTTGAAGTTATCTGGCAGGTCGTGAGCTTGTCCTCATTCAGACCCATGAGTACCGTTGCGCCCAATGGCGATTCGTTTTTCACGGGAGCTGTGATGACCACCCGTTTCGCACCGGCTGTGATATGCACATTTGCTTTTTCATAATCCGTAAAGAATCCAGTCGACTCGACGACAACATCGATCGCCAGATCTTTCCACGGCAGTTGTGCGGGATCTTTTTCTGAAAAAAATTTCACTTCTTTCCCGTCGATTAAAAGAGCTCCTTCTCTCGCCTCTACTGAAAACGGTGCCCGACCATACACAGTGTCGTATTTGAGAAGATAGGCGAGATTCTCGAGTGAACCAAGATCATTTACGGCGACAATCTCAATGCCGCGATTGTATGAGCGGCGAGCAAATGCGCGCCCAATGCGACCAAAACCATTAATAGCGACGCGAATAGCCATAAGCAAAATAAATATAATGAAATAAATATAACGGAGTGATTGAAGTATACACCAACTCTGGAGCATGCTTGGGCACGTTTGGATGATCCCATATTGATTGCCCCAGTACCTTCCCAACGGAGAAGGTACTGGGGCAATCATCAGAATCTATTCGGTACCACCCGTGTGCGGTGGAAGTACACAGGGTCTCCGCGCAGGTTCGCGTCAGTGACTTTGCTTATTGAAGCCCAAACACATCCCCGCCAAAGATCTCATTGTCAGGCGTACCCACGAAGGAAGCGACTGCGGCACCCGAGCAAGTAGTGTCAGCGACTGGAAAGACTTTGATCTGCGCCGCCGAACCGTTGGCATAATCCACAGGGAACGAGGTGAGTGCGACATAGTCAGCGACCGGTGCGGTATTGCACGAGCCGACCATGGTCGTGCCGTCATTTTTGTAGAGCGCCCAGCTGCCATACGTGCCATTGACCGTTACGTCTGTCGACGCATAGACGGACAGGTTGTCGTAGTAGACGCTGGTGCCGCCTGAGAAGTCAGCCGCCCAGAGAGCGGTGTTCCCCATCGCAGCGAACGGTGCCGCATCTGTACCCGATCCGACCAGTGCGTCATCGAGCCAGAGCTTGAAGTCGTTTGCGGAGGCACCGCCCGTCTTCATCTTCACGCGGTAGTCAGTGTTCGCGCTGTAGGTTTTAGCCGTTTCAGAAATTGCAGTGTCAGTACCCGCTGCAAAGCGACGGAGTGAGGCACCGCTGTTGAAGTGAGAATCGTAGTAGTAATAGTTGTTGCCATTCACTGACGCTCGCAAGCGAGGAGTGACGCCGCCCCAGTTTGAGATATTGAACGTGGCTTCATAGATGGCATTTGCCGGGATGCTGACCGCAGTATTGCGTAGAACTGCTTGCCCGCTACCTGAGGATTGGTATTGCACACGATTGCCAGAGATGCTCCAGCCGCCTGTTCCTCCACCCTCGGCGGTGTATGCAGTGCCGAGAGAAGCACGGTTAAAGTTGTCGAAGAGGATCTTGCCGGAGGAAGTGCGGGTGAGGGCGGGCTGAATTTGTGCCCCGAAAGTTGCTGTCAGCAACTGATCTACAGCCGGGACGACAATGACATGCGCCTGCGCTCCCCCATCCGACCAAGAGGCGAAAGTATACTGAGTTGAGCCGTTCATCTGATTCAGCGCCTCGATAGCGTGCTGGAAACCGATCAACGTATCGTATATCCGCGAAGCGGTTATCGTAATACCGTCAATAATAAGATTAAGATTTGCCGGCAGGGTCGAGAAAGTCAGATTGACTTTATTCGGGAAAATAAACACCGACGAAGTGACTTGAATACCACTGCTGTCTGTAGCGGCGAGAATAATCTCGAAACTTGTGCTGCCGCGGAAGTCATGACCCGTCGCTGGGATAGTGAACTGTCCGGAAGTTTGGCCGCTGACTGGACCAATGAACGGATGAATGTGGTCATCATGGTGGAACAGAACCGTCCAAGTATATGCACTGGCCGGCAGGACACCATCTTCAGTATCAGTCGCCGTGCCAGAATAACTTATGACGTCATTGGCGCGGAACGTAGCCCCCTGTAGCGGCGAGCTTACAGCCACTTGAGGCGGATTGCCTATGGTTATGACAGTCGCGCTACTCGACACGCTATACGTACCATCAGAAACTGTAAGAACAGCCTGGTACGAACCGCTTTGAGCGTATGTGTGTTGAGGATTGGCCTCGACTGAGCTCTGTCCGTCTCCAAAATTCCAATTATAACTTAGCGGCTGCCCTTCAGGATCAAACGAGCCAGCGCTCGAGAAAGAAACAAGAAGAGGGGCGACGGCTCCGTTCGCTGGATTAGCAGAGGAGACAGCCACTGGCAATTGATTTGTCGCTGTGTAGGAAATCTTCTTTATTGACCCGTCCGGTCCAGTTGTCGTTCCTATATCAACATAGTAGAGCGAGCCATCCGGACCTTCCTTAAGGTCGACCACTGCGCCGATATAGTTGCTTTGTCCGGTAGGAGGGAGGAAGTCAAGGCTTCCTGTAAGAAGACCTGAGGCATCAAGGGTGAGGCGTTTGATCCAACCATTTGCGTAGTCACCATAGAAGAAGCTTCCAATGTATTCCGATGGAAACTGGGTTCCGCGATACACGATTCCCGCAGTGACTGCAGCTTGCCCGCCATTATGGGAATAGGTGTAAAAAGGATTGGTCATTGCTGGATTTGCGCAGTTTCCTTCGCACACCGGCCATCCATAGTTAGCCCCCGCTATACCGATATTAATCTCCTCCCAATCCAAGGCCCCGACATCACCAATGTAGAGTCGATTAGAGACGGCATCGTAATTCATGCGGTAAGGATTGCGCAGTCCTATTGCCCAGATTGCATCCAGGTTGGGGCCAGCCCCGTCATAAAATGGATTGTCTGTTGGGATAGAGCCGTCTAGATTGAGACGTAAGACTTTTCCATAGTATGTTCCCATATCATTCACCAAACTTGGTGTAAAGTGGTCGCCAACCGAAACGAACAGATGATTATCTGAACTTATGGCCAAGCCGCCGCCACGATGTTCATGAAGACCCGTGTCACTTCGATTGTCTTCCCAGAGAATCAATTCTGAATTCGGATCAGCTATATTCCCGCTCATAGTAAAGCGAGACACCCTATCTTTGAAAGGTGTCTGGGCGCTGTAGAAAATATAAATATACTTATTTTGCGAGAAATTATTGTCGGCAACCACATTCAAGAGACCTGATTCGCCGCCGATATATAGGTTGGTCAACGTTACTACCGGAGTCGCTTCTGGCTGGGTCGTGCCAGGAAGAAGTATTTTGAGCGCACCTCCTTTTTCAGCAATAAGCATTCTGCCATCGGGAAGAAAATTTAATGCGAGCGGTGCAGTAAGATTGGTTACAAGAGCCTGCTCTTGGAACTGACTTGTCGGCGTTGGTGACTGAATAGAAAAACCAATCGTAAAATCATCACCGTTTGCGTTTCCAGCGACATCAACGCAACGTACGTAATACGTATAACTAGTACCGTCAGAAAGTCCAGTAACTAGGGTTGAGTGCGAGGTAGTGCCCGTTACTCCAAAGGAATTCGTCATGCTGTTATACGCAGTGCCAATGGTGTTTGAATAGCGGCACGTAGCATTTTCATCCGTAGTAAGCGAAAGAGTTGCTTGTGTGACACCTGAGACAAGTGCGCCCGACGGAGCGCCATTGGAACGAACTGGCGCGACCGTATCTACGGTACTTTCGGTATACCCAAACACATCCCCGCCAAAGATCTCATTGTCAGGCGTACCCACGAAGGAAGCGACTGCGGCACCCGAGCAAGTAGTGTCAGCGACTGGAAAGACTTTGATCTGCGCCGCCGAACCGTTGGCATAATCCACAGGGAACGAGGTGAGTGCGACATAGTCAGCGACCGGTGCGGTATTGCACGAGCCGACCATGGTCGTGCCGTCATTTTTGTAGAGCGCCCAGCTGCCATACGTGCCATTGACCGTTACGTCTGTCGACGCATAGACGGACAGGTTGTCGTAGTAGACGCTGGTGCCGCCTGAGAAGTCAGCCGCCCAGAGAGCGGTGTTCCCCATCGCAGCGAACGGTGCCGCATCTGTACCCGATCCGACCAGTGCGTCATCGAGCCAGAGCTTGAAGTCGTTTGCGGAGGCACCGCCCGTCTTCATCTTCACGCGGTAGTCAGTGTTCGCGCTGTAGGTTTTAGCCGTTTCAGAAATTGCAGTGTCAGTACCCGCTGCAAAGCGACGGAGTGAGGCACCGCTGTTGAAGTGAGAATCGTAGTAGTAATAGTTGTTGCCATTCACTGACGCTCGCAAGCGAGGAGTGACGCCGCCCCAGTTTGAGATATTGAACGTGGCTTCATAGATGGCATTTGCCGGGATGCTGACCGCAGTATTGCGTAGAACTGCTTGCCCGCTACCTGAGGATTGGTATTGCACACGATTGCCAGAGATGCTCCAGCCGCCTGTTCCTCCACCCTCGGCGGTGTATGCAGTGCCGAGAGAAGCACGGTTAAAGTTGTCGAAGAGGATCTTGCCGGAGGAAGTGCGGGTGAGGGCGGGCGCAGCAGATACGTGAGAAATAGCGCCAGTGAAAATAACGATCGTTAAGAATACTCCCACTACAGCGCTCATTCTTTTGATCATATATTTTGCTAGGAATTAATAGTCTCCCAAATCTCGTACGACGAGTCTAGTGCAGACAATCTTCAGTGTCAACAACTCAGAGACCTTAACTAACTTCTTGAAAACTTCTTTCTGTGCAACATTTCATCACCCCTTGCATTCAAAATATCCACCCCCTCACCTCCCCAACACCACCCTCACTCTCGCAATCACCGCAGCATCTGCTC
>CAYHIQ010000019.1:0-10199 GCA_964356775.1 uncultured Candidatus Saccharibacteria bacterium
TAGAGCAGCGCATTTACACTGCGAAGGTCGGGGGTTCGAGCCCCTCAGGGTGCACTTGAAACCATAAGTAATATCGTACAGGTTGAAACAAGTATGAACGGACACGAAAAAACGGACGATGCTTCGCAGGCAACTTGTGTTGGCATCATCATGGACGGTAATCGCCGATGGGCGAAAGAGAATGGTTTGCCAGCATATGAAGGTCATTCAGAGGGCTATAAAAAACTAAAAGAAGTAGTGGGGTGGGCGCGTGAGGCACGTATTCCTCATGTGGTGATATATGCTTTCTCGACGGAAAATTGGCAGCGTTCAGAAGAAGAAGTTGGCTACTTGATGCGGATTTTTCGTTTCATTCTTGGAAATGAGATAAAAAAGATGATTGACGAGAGTGTGCGGGTGCGTTTCATCGGCGATACCGCGCGCTTTTCAGACGATATTAGAAACATGATGGCGCATATGGAGACGCAAACTGCCGCGGCGTACGACATCACTCTGCATCTCGCAATGTCTTATGGTGGTCGTGCGGAGATTATCGCCGCAGTAAATGGTCTTCTAGAGGAAGGAACTACTTCAGTTACTGAAAACGTCTTTGCGCAAAAGCTCTGGTCACACGATATGCCCGATCCTGATCTCATCATCCGTACGGGTGGCGAAAAACGCCTTTCAAATTTCCTGCCTTGGCAATCAGTCTATAGCGAGCTCTTTTTTACTGATACGAAATGGCCGGCTTTTGCAAAAGAGGAGTTCGATGCCATTCTTGTTGAATTTTCCACGCGCGAACGGCGACGCGGGAAATGAGGGGAAGTAACGCAGAGCCTAGCTTTCTCCCCGCGCTCGCCTCGGACAAATGTGTGCAGATACGCTTTGTCGCTCAGCTAGCTTGGTAGTGATACTGTGGGGACATGGAACTTCCTATCCTCTATGAAGATGCCGATGTTGTTGCGGTCATGAAGCCCGCAGGACTTATCACGCATTCTGATGGTCGGACGAAGGAAGAGACTGCCGAAGATTGGTTTATAGAAAAGTACAACATCGAGACTACTGAGCCACCCTCTTCTGGATACGTGCATCGCCTTGATCGCGACACGTCAGGCGTGCTCGTCTTCGCGAAGCATGCGGCAGCGTATGCCTTCTTGCGCAAGGCATTTCACGACAGGGGAGTGAAGAAAGAATATCTTGCGTTCGTATACGGCGTGCCGAAGAAGAAGGATGGAACTATTGATTTTGACATAGGTCGTTCACGTAGCGATTTCCGCCTTCGGAGCGCCCAACCGAAAGCCAAAGGACTCTTGCGCGATGCACTCACTCACTACGAAGTGCTTGCCGAGACAGAAGGGTATTCCCTTATGAAGATGACGCCAGAGACCGGAAGGACGCACCAAATTCGTGTGCATCTGAAAGCAATCCATCATCCGATCGTCGGGGATTCTTTATATGCCCCGAACCATCCTGCGGCACTTGGTATCAAGCGTCTCGGCCTCCATGCATATGCACTTGACCTCCCACTCCCATCAGGTGGGCATACGCGCATTATTGCGCCCATACCACATGATCTGGCGCCTGCATTTTCCCATTTCCCTGATGCGAAGGAGGCGTTCGTCTCGTTTTCGTAGCGGATTTGCTCTCTCTTACAACGCGTGCTAGAGTGCTCGACACATGCAGAAGGTCATAACTCCGGTCAATGTAGAAGGGCGCGCGAAGCTTGGCATCCGCTCGGGTGACACTGTGCGCGTTGTTCAGAATATCGTCGAACTCAAGAAAGGTCGCGGTACCGACAAAAAGGAGAAGACGACTAAAAACGTCCGCAAGCAGACCTTCGAGGGTCTCGTCCTCTCGACTAAGCACGGCACTGAAGCCGGTGCGATGTTTACTGTCCGTGCGACACTTTCAGGTGTCGGTGTCGAGAAAACCTTCCCGCTCTATACGCCATCAATCGATTCAATCGAGATTGTGAAGCGTTCCAAGGTTCGCCGCGCAAAACTCTATTTCATCCGCGAGAAGGCAACCAAGGCGGTTCGTCGCCAGCTCCGCAATGCGCGTATGATGAATATGAAGAGTGACGAATCAGTTGCCCCCACAGAAGCAGAAGAGGTTAAAGAAGAAGTCACAGCGTAGAGATCGGCGCACGAAAAACCGCCAACCGCTTTGCGGTTGGCGGTTTTTCGTTTATAGTGTCCCGCAGTTGCCCAGGTGGCGAAATTGGTAGACGTACTACCTTGAGGTGGTAGCGCCCGCAAGGGCTTGGAGGTTCGAGTCCTCTCCTGGGCACAGTTAAAGACAGAGCAACGTTTTGTGAGATGTTTCCAAACGGTCGCTCAATTGAGCGACCGTTTGTCGTTTCAGTGATTCGAACCATAGATTTCCACTGAATCAGCGATTCACAAATAATCTAATAAATACATTACGAACAAATTTAACCTGTACGGGATTCGAATTTTCTAGCTAACATATGTGTAAATATTTTAGATCCAATTGCGCTTTAGGCGATGTACCGAGTATGCGGCGATTCTACAGGCTTGCGCTTCAGTCTGTGTCGAGTACCATTCCATCCAATCTATGCTTGAAGATCTCAAACAATGGATTATTAAGAAGATAAAGAGTGTCTCAGAAAAGAGACCGAACGATGATCTACAGATCATTCCTTTTTTATTGCTGGTTGTTGTCCTAGGTCCTGTGTGGATGTTAATTTGGATATGGCAAAATCCTCTTCGGTCCCTTATAAACTTGATTCAAAAGGCGAAAGTAAAAAGATTTTTTTCTTTAATATTCCTCTTCCTTTTCCCCCTGTTTTTCTATGTTGCTTGGTATCAAATAGAAGACGAAACCATTAAGGACTTCATACCCTACGGGATTCCTTCTCAAATCTATGAAAATGATGCTCAATTTAAGAAATACCTAGCATTGCTAGATTCTCAATACGAAGCAACGAAAGATCAATATATCGCCTTTAGTATCCCAAAGAAAGAATCAGAGCTTGATGCATTCAAATCAGCCGCTTCAACGAAGGCATTGGGAGTATTAGGAATATTAGCTTCACTACCAACACATCGGGTTTGCTTGAGAAACAGAAACGCATTTTCTTATGGAGAAATCACACTTCCAGATCTCTCCGATACTATAGCGAGTATTGGAGTAAAGTTACGAAGCGGAGGCGAGTTCTATGCCAAGGTCGGTAAGGACGATTGTCTTCTCATGTCAAAAACTTTTTTCCTTAACAATCCAAGGCAACCGGTATATGGATACCAAGGAAGAGCAAGGACTTATAGCAATGGTCGTGTTGAGGTCATTAGTTTCTCAATAGACCCCAGAGAATCGACCTTTCATATCTCTCTGGCTCTCTGGACAATAATCCCATTCTATATATTCGTGTTACCAGCTTGGTCACTTTTATTTTTTCAGTATAGGAAGATTTACGGCTATGTGAGTGGTCAGACTAAAGGGTAGGCACTTCAGGGACATGCTACAGGTCTAAGTCTTATACCGCCATCGGAAGATCATCAAAACCTCGCTTTTTCTTTGTTTGGTAGTAAAGGCGTTGTTCCGCACTTAAGCGATTTCCACGATCCTGATCCTGTTTTTCCAAGTGTCTAATAATTTCTAATGTCTTGAGAAGTTCGGGATCGCGAGTGTTGTACAAAGTTCTAATTCTGTCCAAAGCCGCGCACAGATAGAAAGACACCCGTGAGGGTGTTTTTACGTTGTATTCAGACCAGAATATTTTGACGAATACATCTTGGGCCGAGCGAGAGATTTCTCCCTGGATTCCGACAATCTGTTATCCTAAAAGAGGACGTACTTTTAACAATCTCTCGTTCAAAGAAAGGAGGTGAGTAGTGATGGCGCAAAGAAAAGAAAAACTGTATCTACAGAATGCTCTCTTCATGTTTGGCGCCCATAATGTCGGTTTCTACGGCTTCTACGCCGCAGCGCTCGGGTATTGGAAGTGGCAAACTCTCGTTCTTGGGGTAATTATGTTCTGTGCAAGCGGGCTCGGCATAACCGTCGGATACCATCGTCTCTTTACTCACCGTTCTTTCAGGTGCGGGAAAGCAGTGCAGGCGATTCTCATGATTTGCGGGACGACCGCGATTCAAAACACCGTTAAGGTATGGGTTTCTGGCCATGTTCGTCATCATCAGGAAACCGACAAAGAGGGGGATCCGTACAATGCGGCGCGAGGATTCTGGTATTCGCATATCGGGTGGATTCTTTTCAAAGACCCCGATAGAAAAAAAGGGGATTTCAGCGCGGCAGACCATCTTATGAATGATTTGTGGACTGCGCAGCTCGTGAATTTCCAGCATAAGTATTATCTCGTGCTGGCCGTTCTCTTTTCCGGTATCATGCCAACCTTGATCGCTTCTTTCTGGGGTGATCCGCTTGGTGGCCTTGTGTTTGCTGGATTCTCGCGACTGATTCTTGTCTGGCACATGACCTTCTGCATCAACAGTATCGCTCACATGAAGCACTGGGGAAGCAGGCAGCCGTATACTCGCGCGAATTCGTCGCAGGATAGTTGGCTGGTTTCCCTCGTTACGTTCGGAGAGGGGTACCACAACTACCATCACGCTTTCCCGGGCGACTATCGAAACGGTCCCTATTGGTATAATTTCGATCCGTCCAAGTGGGTAATTTTCTGGCTGTTCCGGACAGGATTGGCAAATGATCTTAATCGAGTTCCTAAGGAGAGGATAGAAAGGGCTCGCAAAGCAGTTCTTTTGTCGGGTTGATGAATAGGGACGTGTCTTATGGAAGACACGTCCCTATCTTTTTTAAAAAATGAAAAGGTATACTGAACGCACGACTATTTCATATGCTCTACACCGGCAAAGGGGACGACGGAACGACAAAGACATTCGGCTGCAATCAGCAAAGAATCTCGAAATCATCGATGGTGCCGGAAGCGCTCGGCGCACTCGACGAACTCAATGCCTTCCTTGGATTCGTGAAGATGCGCAGTAGAGAGGAACCTCGTATTTCAAGTAGCCTACGCGACGTACAAGAGACACTCTTCATCATTCAGGCGCAGGTCGCCGGAGCGGATAAGAAGGTTGGGGAAGATGTAGTGAAGCAGATCGAGGAATCAGTGAACGTTATCGAAAAAGAAATTCCTCCAATCAAAGGATTTTCTATCGCCGGCGGTACCGAGCTCTCCGCGCTCCTCGACGTCGCGCGGACCATCGCACGGCGCGCCGAGCGGCAACTTATTGCGGCTGTGGAGGTGGGCGCATGTTCTCCCACGAAGGAAACCATGGCGTACATGAATCGTCTCTCATCGCTTCTGTTTGCACTTGCTCGTCTCGCGAATCATCTGAAAAGTGTCGCAGAGGAGAATCCCAAGTACTGAATTTCTTCGCGTGACTACTGTTTTTGTGTTATAAAAATCTTATACCCGTGTACGAATGGGTAGCATGGCGACTATGGTGTAACGGTTAACACTGGAGCTTGTGGAGCTCTCAATTCGGGTTCGATTCCCGATAGTCGCCCCAGTTGCGTGGTAGTATTCCCGAATGAAAAGCTTATTCCTCGGTATTTTGGTCATTATCGTTGTTGGAGTCGGTGGGCTCGTGTATCGGAATGCGGTTGAGCATCCGGCACAGCCAATTGCGTGCCCAGTCAGCGACTTTGTTTGCCCAGACGGTACTCGTGTTTCTCGTACAGGTTCTTCTTGTGTGTTCTCCACATGTCTGCCGCCGAACATCTCGCTTTCGGAGGTCGGTATCGCTTTTGCGGTACCAGAGGGTTTTGTTTCTGCAGAGCTTCAAGATGCTGCGACTATTGCTGCCTATGAATTGCGTCTTCCTCCCATGAGTTCCACTGCGGAAGCAGCAACCTCTTCGACGAAGGTCGCTAGTATTGTCATCCGTCGTTTTGCGATTACAGCCTCTTCGACGGCACTAGGAACCATACAACAGACAGCTATCGGAGGAGCTTCCGGGCTACCTGTCGGCGTGACTGCGTATTCCTCAACCGAATTCGATACGCATCGGTTCACCGTCGTTCGTATAGAGCGTTTTGAGGGTGTAGTCGATACGGCTTACTATCTTGCACGAGCGACTGATGTTCTGCGCTTTGATGCGATTGACAGGGAAGTGACGAATTGGACTGATCAAAATCTCGACACCTCAACACTTCCGGCCCATGCAGCGCTTCGAAAGCTCCTGACAACCCTTCAGGGAGGGTGATTTCAGTGTTACACTACACGTATTAATTCATAATTTTTCCGACATGAATAACAATTCCTTTTATGAGATGTTCGACTATCGCGGTACACGCATCGCGCTTATCGGCACTCTTTCTGTTCTTGCGCTCTTCTTGCTTGCGCAGACTATAGCTACCGTAGGAGACTTCCGACGTCCGAACGCGCCGGCGACTGACACTGTGACAGTACAGGGCTCTGGCCAGGCGACCCTTCCTCCGGATGTGGCGCGCATTTCTTTTACCGTTGAAAACACCTTAGCGACTGTTTCGGCTGCACAAGCAGCGACCACGAAGCAGGCGAATGCCGCAATTGACTATGTGAAAGGGCAGGGCGTCGCTGAGAAAGATGTAAAGACTCTTTCCTACAACATTTCACCTCAATACTCATATCCTAATCCGTGCCCGTCTGGAGTCCTTTGTCCCGATTACACTCGCGCACCTAAGATAACCGGTTATCAGGTATCTGAGACAGTTCAAGTGACGATGCGTGACCTTACTGCTGTTGGCGCACTCCTCGGCGGACTCGGCAAACTCGAAGTACAGAATATCAATGGCCCTGCGTTTGCGCTCGATGACGCAACTGCCGGCTATGACGCTGCGCGTGCTGATGCAATCAACAAAGCAAAAGTGCAGGCGAAACTTCTTGCGAAACAGCTCGGGGTCCGTCTCGGGAAGATCGTAAACTTCAGCGAATCGTCCGGCGGCTACCCATACCCGATGTATGCCATGGGTATGGGCGGTGACGCAAAGGTTTCGGCCCCAACACCTGAATTGCCAGTTGGTGAGAATACCTATAGCGCATCCGTCTCGATTACCTACGAGATCCGTTAATTATCATTTTTCGAGCAAGCGAATCTTGTTGTATGACAATCGACCCCATACGCGTATGGGGTCGATTGTCATACAATGGCTTATCCACAGGCTTAATAAAAGGAGCACTTGACATTAATTGTTACATAGCGTATGTTGCGATTCAGGTGTTTACAGCTCTTTAATCATATACGCAATCAGAAAGGAGGTGCCTCATGACCCAAAATTCGTCGTAGACGTTCTCTCTCCAAAATGAAGGGGGTTTAAGATAACCATTATGTTTTTGGGAGAGAATCATGAATGTACGGATACTCGGAAGAATAAGCAATGTTCCTAAGAAAACATTGTTTGTTAGAAACCGGAGCCATCTTCCATCGATGACTCCGGATAGAAAGGAACAAGAGGCGCGAGCGGTACAGTTGCCACCCGTCCCTCAGCAACAAACGATGGCAAAATTGAGTCTCAACGCAACTCGGAGCGAAAGGGGGCAGCATGTCAACGAAAGGTAAACAAAATGTTGCCCAATCGTCTGAGCGCGGAATAGTGTCGATAAACCCACGCGGGGATATTGAGAAGTTTTGTCCTAATCCAGACTGCACTCAAGCCTTGTGTTTGAAGGGAGACGAGTGTGGTTTTATGGGGGAAGATTCTTCAGCGCCAGTCACGGAAGTGTCGTCGCGAAAGGAACTTCCTATGACAACAATGTTTTAGAGAAAGATGAGTACATGCAGCTACCGTGAGGTACTCTGCAAAAAAGTCCGGCTACCGTGAGGTACCTGGGCTTTTTCTTTTCAATACGGGGTGCTATTGACGCATTTGGAGCGTTGTACTACAATGCCCACATCGAAAGCCCGTAGGGCTTTTTTATTTACCTGACATACCCGCTTATGTACGCACCCTTCACCTATCTGAAGCATGTTCGCGAAGAGTTCACACATATCGTCTGGCCGACCAGTCGGACGGCGTTAGCACATACGTTCGTAGTTATTTTTATAGCGATTAGTATCGCGCTCATCGTCAGTGTTTTGGACTACGCCTTCGGTTCGGCAGTGAGTAGGTTCATCATCGGCTGATTTTTATGAATGATACCCAACATATGCACAGCGGTGAGATGGATCTGCCTGAGGAAATCGGAATGGCTGATATCGCACCTTCTGTACGCAAAGAAATCCGAGACGAAACGGCGCCGCAGGAGAAAGATGCGCGCTGGTACACGGTGCACACCTATGCTGGCTATGAGAACGCGGTTGAGCGCAATCTGAAGCAGCGCATCGAGTCGCTCGGTATGGAAGGGAAAATATTCGACGTCATCGTCCCGACCGAGAAGAAGATTCATGTGAAAGGAGGGAAGCGAATGGTTGAAGAGGAAAAAATTTATCCAGGCTACATCCTCGTGCGCATGATCGTCGACGACGACTCGTGGTTCGTGGTGCGCAACACGCCGCGCGTTACCGGATTTGTCGGTGCGGGCAACACGCCAGTTCCGATGGAGGAATCAGAAGTTTCTACGCTTATGAAGCGCATGACGGCGGAGGCGCCGAAGCACCGTATTGATCTTGTGAAGGATGATCCGATCGTCATTGCTGACGGTCCTTTCAAGGATCTTGAGGGCAAGGTCGGCGAGATCGATGAAGATCGCGGAAAAGTGAAAGTCATGGTCTCGATGTTCGGTCGCGAAACGCCGGTCGAGCTCGATTTCCTGCAAATAAGGAAGCTTTAATTTCGTTTACGAAATTAAAGCGCACACTTATGTCACATTATTTGGCGGGATTTCCCGGCGCCAAAAATGGGACGAAGGAGGTGTTCAAATTGACGTAACGTACTTATTCATATAGATTTCATCCATGGCTAAAGTAGTTAAGAAAATAAAGCTCCAGATCCCAGGCGGCGCCGCAACGCCGGCTCCTCCTGTTGGTACTGCGCTCGGTCCTGCCGGTGTGAACATCGGGCAATTCGTGTCTCAGTTCAATGAGGCGACGAAGGACAAGCGTGGCACTATCATCCCGATCGAGCTCTCGGTCTTTGATGATCGTACCTTCACGTTCATCATGAAGAATCCTCCGGCGTCTCGCCTCATCTTGAAGGCAATCGGCCTGGAAAAGGGCGCGCTCAAGCCGGGCGAAGAGAAGGCGGGTACTATTACTCAGGCGCAGATCGCGAAGATTGTTGAAGAGAAAATTTCTGATATGAATGCAGTTTCTCCAGAAGCGGCGGCCCGCACGATTGCTGGTACGGCACGTTCGATGGGGATCGAGGTTAAGTAAGTTCGTCCGTCATGCATAAAGAAACGGCGCTTCCAAAGAAGCGCCGTTTTTTTTGTTTCAAACAATACCGAAACGTTCCCAAACGCTCAGAGATGTCTCGTGAGCATCACGAGGATCTACTTTACACATGCGGGTTTTCTCAGTGCATTTCCATTCGTGGTTCGGTCCAGATTCCAATCTTGGAAAGTGTGCATCACCAATCAAATCAGCTGTGTTTACTGTAGTGATGTACGCTTTCACCAAATCTGGGACTTCGAGAAAGAGCCTGTAAATTTCCTCTCCACCAGTAACACAGGCGTGTTTCCCATACATAGCAGCTGTAGAGTATGCTTCTTCGACTGATCCAACAAAATGAACCGAGTCGATGACTGTGGAGGGAATAGGGCCTCTTGTGAGGATAATATTTCTCCGGAAATGGAGCGGGCGGAACTTCTCGGGTATCGATTCCCAGGTTTTCCTCCCCATAATGACAATACCAGCTTCAATAGTTACTTTCTTAAAGTGGATCATATCGCTCGGTAGTCGTCCCCACGGCAACTTTCCTTCATTACCGATAATGCGTTCTGGCGTCATCGCGACTATAAGCGAAAGATTGATTGGCGACATAAAGATCTCCTTGTTTAACGCAATTTTTCCTTTCGCATATTCTCCCAAAAATCGCCGGACGTCAATCTTGCGCCCGCTGGTGTTTCCACGTACTCTTTTGGCAGATTGACGGTTCATTTAAACAAAAATCGTACAAATATAAAGGAGGAAGAACTATGGAAGCGGGAAGTGCTTACAAACCAGCTAAGCTGGACGAAGTTCGTCATCGGGCTCTGCGGATTCTCAAGGGCACTGCATCATTTGATGACCGATACGTTCAGGATCATAAAGATCTTGTTGCGCTGATTGAGGTCTTGCGTTCAATGGGCTGTATTATCG
>CAYHIQ010000020.1:0-10175 GCA_964356775.1 uncultured Candidatus Saccharibacteria bacterium
GGTGAGGGAGAGCGAGGAGGTGGTGGGGGTTGTGACAGGGGTGGTTGCAGGGGTTGTGGGGGTAGAGGGTTGGGTGGTGATGACTGAGCTTGAGGTGCTTGGTGCAGACTGTGTGGTGACAGAACCAGTGATTGCCGAAGACGTTGGTTGCGAAGAGGCGCTTCCTCCCCCACCTCCTGAGGTGGTGTTGGTGGTTGCGGTATTTGGAGTGGTGGGAGCGACAGTGTCAGGAGTGACGACGACGTTAGAGGTGGTGACTGTGACCGAGGTGGATTGTACCGATGCATTCCCTGCCGCATCGTATGCTGCAACAGTATATGCGTATGCGGTGGAGGGTGAGAGGCCGGTGTTGGAGTATGAGTTTGTTGCGGTGGTGGCAATCTGAGTGCCGTTTCTGTATATACGGTATCCGGTGACACCCACGTTGTCGGTTGAGGCGGTCCAGGAGAGATTGATTTGGGAGGAGGAGATAGTAGAGGCAGTGAGATTGGTGGGAGTAGTTGGTGCAGTGGTGTCGGAGGAAGGAGGGATGCTGGCGGATGCAATAGGGGTAGCTTTGTCTGACTGAATCTCGGCAAGAGTTAAGGCGCGACTGTACATACGGAAGTCATCGATGAGGCCACTGAAGGTATTGTTGTTCTGGTGATTGCCGACCGTGACCACGTGGGTGGCGCCATCAGCTTCAAGATTCTTTGTAGTGGTGGTGGTGAGGATGCCGTCCACATAGATAGAGAGTGTCTTGCTGCTAGAGGTGAAGGTTGCAGCGACATGGTGCCAGTTGGTATCCGTAATGGCGCTTGAGAAGGTGTCACCGGTGGCATAGGAGCCGAAGGTTAGTTGGTTGTTTCTATTGAAATAGAACTCTTTGCAGCCGGTAGACCAGGTGGTGCCACACTTGCTGAAGATATGGCGTTGGTATGTACCAAGGGCATTGCGCTTCACCCAGGCCTCGATGGTGAAGTCAGCGGTGCCAACGTTGAGTGTGGAGGGGTTGGCGACTGAGATCGCACCGGTGACTCCATCAAAAGAGAGTGCTTGGCCATAGCTGGTCTGTCCAGGCACCCAGGTGGGGCCTGGGGTGAGGGTGCCGGTATGCCCTGTTCCTGAAGTGTCGGTGAGGGTGGTGCCACTTCCTTCATTCATGGCGTATGCGATGAGGTATGAAGCTGAAGGAAGAGGTGCGGAGGATGTGGTTGCAGAGGCGGAAGAGGATTGGACTGAGGTATTCCCTGCTAGGTCATATGCAGAGACCGTGTATGCGTATGTGGTGGAGGGTGAGAGAGCGGTGTTGGAGTATGAGTTAGTTGTGGCGGTGCCTATCTGTGTGCCGCCCCGGTATATCTTGTATCCGGTGACTCCCACATTGTCGATGGAGGAACTCCAGGAGAGGTTGATTTGAGAAGAGGAGATGGCTGAGGTGGTGAGACCAGAAGGAGTGGTGGGGGCGGTGGTGTCGGAGGGAGGAGGGGTGGGGGTTTGGGTGCTGCCAGCACTACTGGATCCAAACGGACAAACCGAAACATTCCAGCCAAAGCAATCTTGAAACGAGGTGCTGCCAGCGGACATCTCATCGACATAGGCCGTGAGAGTCTTAGTATTATTTAGGTGATCACTAATTCCGAAATGATACATGAGGTCGGTGCGTGCCCAAAACCAATCATCAGTGACGCCAGAAACTTTGATTACCTCGACACCATCAAGGAGTATGGACCATATGTGACCTTCATTGCCTCTTAGCTCCACCTGATGCCACACTCCGGGCGTTATTACAGCTCCAGAATTAACCGCTAAAACTTTTCCGGGAGAAGAACCCGCATTAAATTGACTCATAAGTGTCGGGTGGTTTTGCGAGTCAACACCGATTGCCATATAATTGCGCCCGGCGTTTCCGTAAGAGATAATTCCGGAAAGGGCTGCTCCATTTGCCGCTGGAAAGGCCGCTGGGTCGAGATATATCCAGTGATTTAAAACATAGGTTTTGTTTGGGAAGCCGCGCGGCATACCGATTCCATCACCCGCATACTGATTCCCACTCATGGTTTGAGCCTTGATCGATTTGTCATTTCCCGCAGGGACCTGCGCGGCACAGTATGTTTGAATGACGTTGTGTACTGGTGAAGAAACAAATGAGGCTTGTCCGGAATTGTTGAACCAGTCTAAACTCAAGTCCTGATTCATAAGCGAAGTAGAACAATCAGCCCCTGGACGTATGCGGAGACCATTAGCATTGAAAGCCACCCACTCCTTATATACCTCAGTCTTGTAAGGAGACATCATATCCGGAGTGCCTAGTGGTGGTTCATTGGGAACAGGACCAATCGGACGCCCACCATTACTCCCACCAATGATCACTAAATTGTCACGATACTCGGCAAACGGTTTTCCGTTAAATATTTGACCTCCCGTGCGGTAGTAGTGATTGAATAAAAAGCCGTTAATGTAGTAATTGGGATCGTTATTACCACGCATGTTTGCGGTGTAGTAACCCATCACTTGCTTCCCGTCATACCAAGCTTCGTAGACACCGTCACAATCCCCAAGCGGGTCGAGAACTCCGTTACCATTCTTGTCTGAGCAGCCGCCGATACTATTGAGTTTGACGTGATATTCAATTCGATACCATTTTCCGTTATGGATTGTACGGTCCTCAGTCGTACCCATATTGAGTTTAAAATCCTGACGAGCCATGCACGATTCTGAGAGTGGACGATAAATCGTTGCATTCATCGGCCCGAAATCAAAAAACCCTGGACTGCCGGTACAAGTAACCCCGCCAGACGAATTAAGCGTGAAAGTGTGATCGATGCCGCTACCGACACCCCAATGATAGAGAGGGTCGAAATAGACGTAGAAACGGACCCAAATTTCTTGCGTACCCTTAGGAAAGGAAGAGTACGTGTACGAAGGAACTCCAAATTCACCGTAAGAATATTTAAGAGAATAATTCCCGGTAAATGGGTTCTGCGTACTGGGTCCGGGATTGTTTGGGCTGTAAGCAGGTGGATTTCCCCACTGAGAATAATCTCCAGTTTCGAAATCATCGCAGAAAAGAAGAGTCGGATTATTTTGGCAGATCGACTCAGATGCAAAAGTTGTAAGCGGGACCCCCATCGTTACACTTAACACGAAAGCTGCAAAAAATTTATGTGAGAACATAGCTTGTTTATTAACCACTAATATAACAGAATAATATGTACAGTATGAGCTCTTTACACACAGCCATCTGATATAGTTTCCCGCATGAAGATTTTTTCATGGAATGTGAATGGACTGCGTTCGCTCGCAAAGGATGGTTATTGGGAATCTTTCTTAAAAGGGACGAGACCGGACATATTCTGTCTCCAAGAAACAAAGGCGAATCCTGAACAGGTATCTGAGGCGATACTCTCCCCTGCTGGCTTCAGGTCGTTCTTCTCGTCTTCAGAAGTAAGAAAAGGCTATAGCGGCGTCGCAATTTACTCAAAAATAGAGCCTTTGAAAGTCATTTACGGCATGGGGATAAAAGAGTTTGATCAAGAAGGGCGCCTTGTTGGAGCAGAATATGAAGATTTCTGGCTTATTAACGCCTACTTCCCTAATGGTGGACAGGGTCCTGAGCGTCTTGATTACAAAATGCGGTTCTATGATACATTTCTTACGTTTGTTGAAAAACTGCGCAAACAGAAGCCGGTCATATTCTGTGGCGACGTAAACACAGCCCACGAAGCAATAGATCTTGCCAGACCGAAAGAAAACGAGGGGAATACTGGCTTTTTACCAGAAGAGCGCGCTTGGATCGATGAAGTGATACAGGCTGGCTACGTAGATTCATTCCGCCATTTCCATCCCAATACGAAAGAAGCCTATACTTACTGGGACATGAAGACGCGATCCCGCGACCGGAATGTCGGCTGGCGTCTCGACTATTTTTTCGTCGCAAGCGAGCTCATGAAGGGCCTCAAGAAAGCAGAGATACACTCCGAGATTTATGGTTCCGACCACTGCCCTCTTTCAATTACTCTCTCATAAAGGACAAGTTATCCACAGACATGTCCTTTACAATGTCCTTTACTAGAATAGTATTGGCAAAGGAAGGAATGTTCTTTATATAGTTCTTGAAAGCATCCATAGGCATCGGTGCGCTTCTCGAGGTGCCTGCCTACGTCGCGGCGATCCGCGTATAAGTCCTGCGCACGGTGTTCCACGTGAAAGCGCCAGCATGCTAAGTATCGTACAAAAGCTACCCTCATTCTCGGGTCGGAGGCCCCATTACGCCCAAAGCTCCTTTTTGTCTCCGGCCACCACTAGGGTGGCTTTTTTGTTTTTATTCACAGTATTTTGTGAAGGTCAGACCTTCACAAAATAAAGGTCTGTCTTGTAAGTCTTTGTGTAACTAACTACATGCCTCACGTGAACCATTAATTACGAAAATACGCCAATTAGCACACGTGATGTTTCTCCATTATGTGCTTTATTTCCTCATCTTCTGCAGCTTCCCTCCTCTGCTTCCCTGCTTCCCCAAGCTTCTTTAGTTCATCTTCAGACATTTTAAAAAGCTCTTCAGTCCTTTTATCAAGATATTCCTCAGTATTTTTAGTAGAATCATCAAGTACCTCCTCAAGGAGCGCATTAAGCGTCCACCCAAGCTTTGGTCCTGGGTTCACGTGGAACATTTCCATGATGTGTTTTCCGTCTGTTTTGAGCATTCCTACTGAAATTGGGTCACGAAGCGCCTGATCAACCATGGCTTTGTATTTGCGAAAACGAAAAGGCTGCTCCTTCGGCCTACCAGTCCCTATACGGTCGCAGATTCTGAGATTAAGTAAGTCCACTATATTCTCTTCGCCGACGTTCTTGATCATTCTGCGCACTGCAGAGAGGGTAATCTGCTCTGGATCAGAGAAGAACATGTGCCAACGCACCAGTTTAACGACTTTATCTATAGTTTCGCGTGAAAAATGAAGGTCCTCAAGCGCCTTTTTCGTTACACGTGAACCAACTACCTCATGCCCATGGAAGCTCCAATCCTTCTTTTCTTCCACCCAGCGACGAGTTTCTGGCTTAGATATATCGTGATACAGACCTGCTAGACGTATATCAAAACCCCAATCTTTATCAGCAGCATGCTGCATCGTGCGGAGATTATGTCCGAAAACATCGTATGAATGTGCTTGATTCTGTTCGATACCAATGCCACGAATGAGATCAGGAACGATGAATTCGAGAATACCGAGTTGCTGCGCAAGGACAAGAGCGTTCATCGGCTGTTTTGAATTCAATATCCTCACGAGCTCATCTCGAACCCTTTCACGTGAAACATGGCTTAAATGCTTGCTATTTTCATTTATTGCAGCTGCGGTGTTGCTTTCTATGCCGAACTCTAGCTCCGCGATCAAACGAACGGCACGCAACATGCGTAGAGCGTCCTCATTGAAGCGCTCAGAGGCGTTACCGACGGCCCGCACCACTTTGTCCTTTATGTCCTTTTGACCGTCGTATGGGTCAACTACGTGTCCTACAGAGTCATCCAGCGCGATAGCATTGATGGTAAAGTCACGCCGAGCAAGATCTTCAAGCAGGGAAGTGCCGAATTCCACTTTGTCTGGCCGGCGCTTATCGGAGTAGGCAGATTCTGTGCGATACGGGGTTATTTCGACAACGGAAAGCCTTGGATCCTCAGAACCCGTCTTCACGCCGACCGTGCCGTAATCATTTTCATAAAAAGAATCAGGAAATAAGCCTTGGATTTGGTCTGGGGTAGCGTTCGTGGTTATGTCCCAATCCTTAGGCTCTCTACCGATGATAAGATCGCGCACGCATCCACCGACGAGATAGGACTCAAATCCCACTCGTCGCAGACCATTTGAGACTATTGAGACCTCGCTTGGGATACGATATGACATTTCCAAATCGTAGCACAGTGCCGTACTATAAATGCACGAGCCCCGATGGTGAAACGGATATCACAACAGTCTTCGGAACTGTAGGTCCAAGTTCGATTCTTGGTCGGGGCACATACGAGCAAAGCGAGAATGTGCCCCGAAGCACGTCTGGGAGACGTGCGGGCAAGAATCGAAGACCTTGTGAGCATTTTATTGAGCATACCTATGCGAAGAAAAAATCCACAAGGGTGTACTGAAAATGTAAGTTTCGATAAGCGTACTCGCGGTCTTGGTCGGGGCACATACGAATGAAGAAGTGGGGTAGAGTGGTGCCATGAATGCAGGGTTTTTGCCTGAAGATGGAAATAAATCACGTGTCTTTCATTTCCGGACTTGCGTATGGTACGCTAGTAGAATGCGAAAAGATAAGGAAACTGCTATTGAGATGCGGAAAATGGGAATGAGTTACAAGGAAATCAAGTCCGCGCTCAATGTCCCCAGAAGTACGCTCTCAGACTGGTTTAGTAAGAGGGAATGGTCAGATGCAATTCGAAAACGTCTCACCGCATCAGCACAAAGAGGTCATGCGATTCATCTTGTAGACCTAAATAAAGCCCGCGGGAAACATCTTGCGCAAGCTTATGAATTAGCCCGTGAGGAGGCTCGGCGGGAATTTGAATTTCTTAAATATGACCCGCTTTTCATATCGGGAATCATGCTCTATTGGAGCGAAGGAGTGAAGGGCACTAAACAGGGAGTAAAATTAACTAGCAACAACCCGGATATGCTTCGACTCTATGTTGAGTTCCTACGCGGGTCATGTGGCATCCCGATTGAGAAAATTAGAGCCTATGTATTAACGTATCCGGAGATCGAAGAGAAAACCTCTCGAGCGTATTGGTCTAAAAAGACTAGTCTTCCCTGGGAGCAGTTCACTAAAAGCTCTGTAGTAGCTGGTAGGCAGGCGAAATGGCGTCTCGGATGGGGCGTCTGCACTATTTCTGTCTCAAGTACGTATTTCAAGCAGAAGGTGCTGGAGTGGATAAAGCTCCTGCCAGGAGAATTGCTCCGGGAAGAATACTATGCGAATATATCAGAGTGAAGAGCGGGTATGGTTCAATGGTAGAACATCTGGTTGCCAATCAGATGATGGGAGTTCGATTCTCCCTACCCGCACTAGGCGAGCGTAGCGAGGATAGGCTGAGTAGGGAGAATCGAAGGCCGGAGCGACGTTTCGCCAGCAGGCGAAACCGCGAGGCGGGGTCGCGGAAATTCCCGAGCGACGGCGAGGGAATTATCCGTGACCGAAAGTGTAATCACGGTTCTCCCTACCCGCACAAAATCAGAATTTGACCTCGAAACAATTCCTGCGCTCAAAAACGGCCCAATTAAGCAATTTTCTTCTAAAAGTCTTCTGCGGAGAACTGTTGATAAAGGTGTTAACACTGGGGATAAAGGACACTATTCTCAATATATTACGAGTCATAGTCCTAGAGTATACTGAGCAAATGAGCCGTATTTCTAAAAGCCGTGGATATTTCCTCTAAATCCAGGAAAGAAGTTGGAAATCTGGGGGAAAATGTTGCTGTCGAGTACTTTAAACGGCACGGATTTTCTATTCGTGATCGCAATATTGCCCGAAAGACAGGCGAGCTCGACGTTATAGCGGAGAAGGAAAATACGCTACATTTCATTGAAGTAAAGACGATTGTCACGAATGAATTTCCACGTGAGGATGACAATGGAGATAATTATGACCCATCCTTGAATCTCCACGGGGCGAAAATACGGAAAGTTGCACGGACAGGAGAATGGTATGTCCTTGAAAAGGGGTGGGAAGGGGAGTGGCAAGTAGATGGGTGCCTCGTATGGCTACGACGTAGAGACGGCATGGCAAAAGTCAGGTACCTGCCGCAAATAGTCTAGGGCGAAGATCATCGGGCCGCCGAGAATTGAACTCGGTCTGTCTGCTCCCAAAGCAGATGTACTACCGGCATACTCCGGCCCGTTATCTCTATAGTAACAGCTTTATTCTTTTTAGGGCAAGTAAGCAGTCAAAATTGAAGAAAGTGTGGGTATTTGAGGCGCAAAATCAGCGACAGAGGTCGAGACTTGCTCGGCAAGAAGAAGATCGAGCGCTTTCCCTGTCTCGCTCGCATACTCGGCCCGGATGTAGGATGCTGTTATGGCGGAGAGGGAACGAGTATTAGTATCGCCTTCTATAGTGCTCGTTGTAATGGTGCCTATGAGCTCACCAAACGCATTAGAAACGCCGCCGCCCGAAGAACCTTCTTGTGCCGCGACGGAGCCACCGAGAGCCATCACATCAATAGTGTTTCTCGCAAACGTGAATACATCCTTTACCGAACCGAAGACAATAGTCGGGAAAAGCGATGATTGTATCTGACTTGAACCGAGAAACTGGGCGCCATAAGAAGCAATGATGACCGGAGTGTCCTTTAGAGGAGGCATCTGCGCCAACGGAAGGAAGGGAAACCGCATTGGAAGTGCCGCCGTTGTTGCACTCTTTGTGACTGCAAGAAATGCGAAATCGTATTCGCCAGTTCCGCTTGGTGCGGACTGGGTGAGTACGCTTGCATTTGCTTGCAGCCATGCTGGTGAGATATAGACCAGCGAGGCGCTATAGCTCTTCGTAGCAGGACTCCCCGAACGAATGACGCAAGAAACATTGCGGCTAGCGAGGAGGAAATATTGCGCAATATGCGCATTAGTGAGAATAATTCCCTTCGGGTCAATAAAGACGCCACTGCCTGAAATAGAGTGCAGAGTGGTCCTTTCAGGCACATAGCAAATAATGTTCACGAGCGCGCTTCGCAGTGCTGAGGCGGAAACATCAAGTGCTGCAGCGCTTACCGATGCAGTGGGAGGAATAGGCGTAGGAACTGCGACGGAGACTGGAGCAGGTTTTAGTGATGCGAGCGCTGTGGGAACAGGAGCGGATGCTGTGACCTTTTTCTTTAGCGTAGGCGATGCTCCGCCTTGCAAAACAGATGTTTCAGTTGTTACTGGCGTCGCTTCCGACAAAGATATCGTCGTAATGCCTTCCGAAGAAGGAGGGAGAGGAAAACCTGACGTTTCAAAAAACAGTGGAGAGGTAGCAGGGGTATTCGTCATGAAGGAGGGCAACACGACCTGACTATCAGAAAAATCAGCAACCAAAATACCTATGAAAAGTGCTGCCACGACGCCGAGATACGGTTCAAAACGATTCATACGCATACGCTAACGCATAATCGTTTTGAAAGACAGTGCAATAAAAGGACTTCGCGTAGGCAGCATTTCCTGCTATTCTCGTTTCTGAAGCGGGATTAGTTTAATGGTAGAACATCAGTTTTCCAAACTGATAGCAGGAGTTCGATTCTCCTATCCCGCACAAAATTAGGAGGAAGGAAAGGAAAACAACGCGGCGCCTTTGGCGCCGCGTTGTTTTCCTTTCCTTCTACCACTAACTATTTTACCGCGTCCTTAAGCGCCTTCGCGGCACGAAACTTCGCGGTGCGGGAAGCTGCGATATGAATAGTCTCGCCAGTACGAGGATTGCGGCCTTGGCGCGCAGGACGTGCCTTAGTCGCAAAAATACCGAGACCAGCGATCGATACCTCATCCCCAGACTTGAGACTGGAAACGATTGTGTCGATAACTGTCTCGACAGCGCGCTCAGCATCGGCCTTCGTCGAGCCGAGAACGCTGTGCACCTTGTCGACAATGTCTGCTTTATTTGCCATGAGTATCTGCTAATTGCTAATCCCGCAGCCTATTAGGCGGGTATGGGGAAAGTATAGGAAATACACAACGTTACGCAAGAGGCTTGCCAAGATCCAGGGGATAGTGCGAAATCACCTCCCCATGACCCTCCATTTACCGTGCGAACTCCACCACCCGATTCTCGCGGATGATGTTCACCTTGATTTCGCCGGGATATTTCAATTCTTCCTGTATGCGCTTCGCGATGTCGCGGGCGAGCGTGTGCATTGCGATGTCGGATATCTTCCCCGGGTTCACAAAGACACGTATTTCCCGCCCTGCGGCGATAGCATAGACCTTCTCAACGCCTTCAAACGTGGCTGCAAGACGCTCGAGATCGTTTAGACGCTCGAGATATCGATCGACTGTGTCCCGGCGTGCTCCTGGGCGACCTCCTGAGATGGCGTCGGCCACCTGCACGATGATTGATTCAGGCGTTTCATACGGGTATTCCTCGTGATGCGACTGCATAGCGAGGATGACTTTCTTGTCGACACCGAACTTCTCGAGGATCCTGCGACCGATCTCGACATGCGTGCCCTGCACCTC
>CAYHIQ010000021.1:0-10075 GCA_964356775.1 uncultured Candidatus Saccharibacteria bacterium
CAAATTTATCAAATGGCTCACTGAACTCGTTGCGATGGAGGGCGGCGATTTACTTCGCTACAAAGGCATCCTTTCATTCGAAGGCATCGCCAACCGTAGCATTCTGCAGGGCGTCCACATGATTAAGGAGCTCGAAGACGCTGGCCCGTGGCCCGACGGCGTGACACCAGCAACCGAATTGGTGTTCATCGGTCGCCGGTTGATGGAAGATGTCATCCGTGAGGGTGTTCGCAATTGCGTTGTGCGGTAGTATAATGAACATATGCAGATGGTGTTGCCATTTCTTGTGGGCGTTCTTGCAGGAGTTTTAGTGACTTGGTGGTTGCTTTCGATGGCACATCGCAATGCGCTCCGGGCATATCACGCTCATGGTCAGTATGAACCAGCCCGTCGCGCAGTGATTCGGCATTTCCGTGTGCACGGAACGCTCAACCTCACACAGCTGGAACATATGATGGACATCAGCGGACCGACCGCGTTGCGGTATCTCGATCAAATGGTGGAGGAAGGATTACTCTCACAGCAAGGACATCGCGGCGCCGATGCATTTTATACGCTCAAGTGATAGACTAACCGTAGCTCGTTAGAGCAGGAGGAAATATGGACGACCGGGAAGTCGATTTTTTGGCGCGCTTCGTTGAGGAGTCGAATGCCATTGAGGGGATTGCGAATGAGCCGAATTCCGCTCGGACACAACTGTTGCGGGCGTATCCATTCGGTCATGTAGGGGTGCTCGTGATGCTCCATGACGCTGCGCGGATGCGGATGCGGCAGATGACCGAAGTGATGGTGTTCACCACACAGGCGATGATTGTGCGGGAACAGCCATCCAAGGGGATGCAAACACTCTCCGAGCGACATATCGGTTGCTGGCGTGATTGCGAGGTTACCGTGGGCGGTCGGTCTTGCGAGGCCGCACGCTTCGTGCCGATGCACATGCGCCACCTCATTACTGAAGTGCGTTGGTGGCAGAAGCAATATAGCGGTAACCGTTCAGTTGTTGAAGCGATACGCTTCATTGCCCGGTTCCACTGGCAGTATGAGCTGGTACATCCGTTCGTCGATGGTAACGGCCGTAGCGGCCGTGCCCTGGTGTACTATCTGTACCGTTGGGCCGGATTGAGGCCATTCGTGTTCACGCATGACGACCGGTTCGAGACATACTATCCGTGCTTCAATGAATCGGCGTCTGCCCGGATGGAGTCGTACTTTCTTGCACGGACACGGTTGGACTAATCGCTCGGAGTGGCTTGCAAGGCCACTCCGTTTTTTATTGCAGTGGATATGTTTATTGTCAGCGAAGATACACTTTGGTATACTTAAACCATGACAAACGAAAATCCCGAACTTGAGAAGACGCAGAAATTCTATCCTCCACTTGAGGAGATTATTGCGAAGGTCGAACAAAAGGAAGCGGAGATGATTCAGGGCGTCAAGGATTCGCTGGAGGGTACACTACAGATGCCGGTGGAAATTCTCGATATGAAATATATCGGGGACGGCAAATATGAGGTTACTTTTTCGTTGAGCACGAATGGGGGGACAGAGGAAAAAAAAGTCATTGCAAAGGGGCTCGAGCCTTTGTCGGAGTAGCCCCTTGTAGGGTGGATAACTCCGTGGTACCATTTGGATATCAATTATAACCGCCTTTAGGCGGCTTTACGCCATGATATAACATGGTCTTTGTGTCCTCGGTTCGGATGTGTCAGGCTTGAGCCCGTGAGCGATACTGTTGAACAAATAAAATCCCGCCTCGATATCGTTGATGTCGTGTCCGGGTATGTGAAGGTCAAGAAAGCGGGCGCAAACTACAAAGCCCGTTGTCCGTTTCATAACGAGAAAACCCCGTCCTTTCACCTGTCGCCGGAACGGCAGTCGTGGCACTGCTTCGGCTGTAACAAGGGAGGGGACATGTTCTCATTTGTGCAGGAAATCGAAGGTATCGATTTCGTCGAAGCTCTGCGTATCTTGGCCGGTAAAGCCGGTGTGCAGATACAACAGCGCAGGCCCGAAGATGAACGGGCCTCAAGCCAGCGTCAGGCTCTGCTTACAGTTACAGAGCTTTCCGCGAAGTTTTTTGAAAAGCAGTTATGGAATAGTCATGCGGGAGCCAAGGCGCTTGCGTATCTACGCGAGCGTGGCATGACCGACGACACGATTCGCGCGTGGCGTTTAGGGTGGGCACCCAATGATTGGCGCGCACTGACTGGATTTCTCCAGCGTGAGGGACATGCAAACGACAATATTGTGAGCGCAGGAATGGCCGTTCAGAAAAACCCCACACCCCACACCCTAAGCCCTACGACCTCCCTGTATGACCGCTTCCGCAGCCGCATCATGTTCCCGATTTGCGATGCCAACGGGCAGGTCATCGGATTCACGGGGCGCGTGTTCGGAGCCGAGGTTGCTGTGGACGGTGAGCCGCTGGCGAAATATGTGAACACACCGCAAACGGCCATCTATGACAAAGGCCGCGTTCTCTACGGTCTGGATAAGGCAAAAGGAGAGATGCGCTCCAAAGATGCATGCCTGCTCGTTGAGGGAAATGTGGACGCAGTGATGTCATGGCAAGCGGGAGCGCAGAATGTGGTCGCCACATCCGGAACGGCGCTGACGCCGCATCAGTTACGCATGCTGGGGCGCTACAGCACGAATCTTGACTTCTGTTTTGACACCGATGAGGCGGGAAAAACCGCGACGCGTCGCGGTATCGGTCTGGCATTGGCGCAAAGCTTCACTGTGCGCATCTTGACCATCCAAGATAGTGAGTGTAAAGACCCCGCCGACTATGTGAAGAAATACGGAGCGCGGTGGAATGATGTCGTCGCAACTTCAAAACCGGCACTGCAGTTCTACTACGATGAAGCGGTTGCATCGTTCGATCCCGCATCCGTACAGGCCAAGAAATCCGTTATCGCCTTACTTGGTCCGCTCATCCGTCGGCTCACCAGCCGTGTAGAGCAAGGGCATTGGGTCGGACAGCTGGCGACGCTTCTGCGGACTGACCAGCGTGCGGTGGAAGCTGATATTGCCACGGTCAAAGATGATATTGCCGGATACGACAGGCCGGAGGATGGAGAAGTCGAACGGCGAACGACAAAAGTCGAAAGCGCAAAGTTGCTGGACACGACTTCACAAGAGTTGCTGGCGCTGATGGTGCGACAACCGTCGCTGGCCACACAGCTGGCCGAGTGCGCTGACCAGCTCGATACCCGCGTCGCTGCAGTCGTCGCAGATCCGGCGATGCTAAATGCGGCATACGACGGCGAGCACCGCCACCTCATTGATATAGCGGTCATCAGGGCCAACGAGCTATGGCAGGAGTACTCACCGGAACAGCTCGAACTGCACATGGCAACACTGGTAAACCGCATACGACAGCAGCGTGTGCGGGTGCTACGGGCCGGTGTGGAACTGGAAATCCGTCAAGCGGATGCGGCCAAAGACGCTCCCCGGTTGCAGAAATTAGTGGCAAAATTTCAAGACTATACGACTCAATTGAATCAACTGCAGAATATCCAATCATCATCCAACCCATCATGAATCCCGTTAGAGTCTCGTGAGCGAGACGGGAGGCATATGATGCAATTTACTAACTATTAAGACTCTAACGGGATGAAGAAGAAAAAGATAAAGATAAAGAAACCGATGAAGCGCAAGAAGGCAGCGTCGAAGAAGAAAAAGTTCAAGAAACCGGCGCGTCGCAAAACGGTCAAGAGAAGGTCGGCCAAAAAGGCAAAGAAGATCAAGAAAGCAAAGAAGTCGATAAAACGCAAGCCGGTACGCAAGGCAATACAGCAGAAGTCGGCGAAGAAACCCGCAAAGAAAGCTGCGGTGCCTTCCCGCCTGTCTGTTGGCAGGCATGGTGTAGCGAAGCAGCCCGCAATGTCGGAGGCGGCGATCCAGCAACTCATCGAAAAAGGGCGTGCCCGCGGCTTTGTGACACATGCGGAAATGCTTGCGACATTTCCGCATATCGAAAAAGATATCACCGGGCTGGAAACGCTGTACGAACGCCTTGAGGGCATGAGCATCAATGTCATCGAGTCCAGTCGTGTATTTGATGAAAAGGAAGCGAAGGTTTATGTGGAGAAAAAACCCAACGAGACGGAATTCGATGATTCTGCGAGCGACAATGTGCAGATGTACCTCAAAGAAATTGGCAGGTACCCGCTGCTCAACGGCGAAGAGGAAATCGAGCTTGCAAAACGCATTGAGCATAACGACGAGGCGGCCCGCTCCAAGCTCGCGGTGTCCAACCTGCGCCTTGTGGTGTCTATCGCCAAAAAGTATGTCGGCCGTTCGGCGAATCTTTCGCTGTTGGACCTTATCCAGGAAGGAAATATCGGCTTGTTCAAAGCTGTGGAGAAATTCGATTACAAGAAGGGTTACAAGTTTTCCACCTACGCGACTTGGTGGATTCGTCAGGCCATTACTCGCGCGCTCGCGGATCAGGGCCGCACCATCCGTATTCCCGTGCACATGGTGGAGACCATCAACAAGTATCAGCAGGTGGTCCGCCGATTGGTCCAGGATCTCGGCCGCGCCCCGTTACCCGAAGAAACTGCCGCAGAGATGGGCATCGGTGTGGATAAAATCCGCCACATTATCAAAATCAGTCAGGACACCGTCTCACTGGAGGCACCGGTGGGCGAGGATGACGACGACAGCTCGCTGGCGAATTTTGTGCCGGATGAAGACACCATTTCGCCTGCTGTGAGCGCGCAACGGAAAATCCTGAAGCAGTACATCAACGAAATCGTTGCCGACCTGACGCCGCGCGAGCAGAAGATCCTGGATATGCGGTTCGGTCTCACCGATGGCGTTACGCACACACTTGAAGAAGTGGGCCGCGTGTTCTCGGTGACCCGTGAGCGCATCCGCCAGATTGAAGCGAAAGCTCTGGACAAAATCCGCCAGCACACGAAGGTAGAAAAGCTCAAGAACTACTAGCACAATGGATGACGATGCACCCCGTCTGGAAACGGAAGGACAAATAAAAAAGCTGGAGGATGAAATCGAGCGGCTCCGCCATCTCGTCTACTTCGACGAGTTGACCGGCGTTTTGAATCGGCGTGGCTTCCTGCACGGAGCTGATGCGGAGTTCCGTCTCGTCTCATCTGGTACGAGCACGATTGAGCGACGGGTCGGCGTGCAAATACCGTTCGCCATTGTGTTCTGTGATTTGGATAATTTTAAAGAGCTCAACGACACGCATGGGCATGCAGTTGGAGACGAAGCGCTGAAATTATGTGCGCAGATTTTCTCTCATAGCTTGCGCCAAGGCGATATGATTGGACGATGGGGAGGCGAGGAGTTTGTCATTGCGCTTGCGGGCGTCGGCGCTACCAATGCGGAGCGCATTGCAGAGAAGTTGCGGGCAAATCTTGAAAAGGCGCAGTTAGTATGGGAGGGGGTACACATCGCAATGTCCGGTAGTTTCGGTGTCGCTTTGTGCCACAACGGCGATACATTGCACGACATCATCGCTCGGGCTGATCGTGCGATGTATGAGGCAAAAAAGTCTGGTAAGAACCGCGTGGTCGTTTCTCCGGAACGCTAGAGCTTGCGCAATTCAGATAGATCGCGGTCGGGGATATAGAGGACGAGGAATCCAAGGACGACCCCACCTACGACGGATATCCAGTGGGTGCCGCCGAGGAATGTCTTGTCGAGCCACTCAAGCGCATACCAGATGCCGCGCCACACAAGCACCACACCCAACACAATCATGAAGCTGGAAGTAAAATACCGAATACCACGGTGATGATGTCGGGGCATAATATATTAATAGTATACCACGAAAGAAAAGCGGCCCTCAAAGAGAGGACCGCAGTGTTCAGTCGCCGGTGAACATGAAGTGGCAGATGCCGCAGCGGACTTCGTAGTCGCCGAAGTCGCCCGGCTGCTTTTGCTCGGTGCCACCGTGCAGCCGTTGGGTGTATAAACCCTTCCGGTGCTTGCACTTCATGCATACGCCAGCATGCACTTTGACTACGGCGGCCATGGCCATGATGCGAGGCATCGGCCCGAACGGCTGTTTCTTGTAGTCCATGTTCAAGCCGGCTACGACGATGAGGAATTTCTCCCGTCGCCGCATGTCCAGGGTCATCTGCAGTTCGGAGATGATCCAATCCGGGAGGAACTGGCCCTCATCAATCGCAAGTAGCGAAATGGTCGGGTCGCTCCAGATGAGTCGGAATTCCTTGCGCGTAGCGACAATCCGGGCCGGATATTTTTCGGCCGCCTGCGGTACTCCTCCCACGATGCGCCGCGCAATGATGTACGGTTCGGGATGTCGGTCGGTCATGGGTCTGATCGCGATGACCTTCTCATCGCGGTGCTCTGCCCGCATGATGTGGTCGATGAGTCTCCAACTCTTGGCCGAAAACATCGGCCCCGTTTCAACCCTGATACTCGCTGGCATATCCGACTCCTCTCTTTTTCTCTCTTGAAAGAACTGTTTGAATGCGGTATACTACAGCTCGCAGTAATCCGCAGCCACCAGCGTAGTACATATTCCGGAGTAGCTCAATGGCCCGCCTCGCGTCGATGAGCTTCGCGAGTCGGGGCAGGTAGAGCGGCGAAAATGTTTACAGTCTATTTCTTAAAAAGCAGAGATTATCCGAAAACATATGTTGGGAGCACGGACAATATTGCCCGGAGAATTTCGGAACACAACATACGGAAGACTATCCAATAGAAGCAGAGGCGCGAAAACGCGAACGATATTTAAAGAGTGCTGCGGGGAGGAGATTTTTGAAAACAGTATTTTAAATATCAAACACCGGGCTCCGGGGTAGCTCAATGGTAGAGCAGGTCGCTGTTAACGACAAGGTTACAGGTTCGAGTCCTGTCCCCGGAGCCCGGTGTTTGATCAAATGACTCAATGGCCCGCCTCGCCGAAGACGACGAGTCGAGGCGGGTAGAGCAGGTCGCTGTTAACGACAAGGTTACAGGTTCGAGTCCTGGCTCCGGAGCAGACAGGACGGTTCCTAAGAGACCCGTCCGCAGTACTAAAAAGTGCCAATAAAATTGGCGCTTTTTAGTGGCTCAAGTTCTAGTCCTATTTCTGTCAAAAATCTCCATTTTCCACTTCTCAATATTTCACGCCGTTTTCTGCGGTTCGAGTCCCACTTCCGCCGTGAATTCTGTGGTACAATTCAGGGAATGGATCTGCACCCGCTGGTGGTACATTTTCCGATCGCGTTTCTCTCTGTGTACAGCGGCATGGAGCTGTTCCGGTTTCGTTTCGTGACGGCCGCCCCCTACTGGTTCTACATGAAGGCATTCTTGGTAATCGCCGGTTCCCTGGGGGCCGGGGCGGCGTACCTTACCGGCGAACGGGCGGAAGAGCTGTTTCAGGGCAGTGGCCTGTACGAACTCGTCGAACTGCACGCTCGCTGGGCGAAGGGTACGACTCTGGTTTTCGGAGCCATTGCCGCGGTGTATTTCGTTGCGTGGCTGACCCGTCTCGAGCGGGTGAGTCGCTTGGAGTTGGCGCTGGGCTTCTCGCATACATGGCCGTACGACGCGCTTAAGCGACTGGTTAACTGGCTGACCACGAGTATGCTCATGGTATTTCCGGCACTTGTGGGTATGGCGGGAATCCTCGTGACTGGGTCGCTCGGCGGTATGCTGGTCTATGGACCGGAACGCGATCCATTTGCGCGGATACTCTACGATTTGTTGTTTGCACGGTGAACATGCTTTGTCCGTTGATGTTCCGGCAAATCGCGCTCGCGCCAATTCAAATTCAATGTATCGAGGGGGTTGGGGGGAGGAATTCCGGAGAAATCCTCGTTTCTAGTGGCTCTCAATCGTTATTGAGTTTGCGAATCAATTAGGGGGACTTTTCTTATTGAGGAAAACCCGTATACTTCTTACAAACATAACTATCATATTCATATGCCCAATATGTCGCTCGGCAAAGTGCTGGCAGTAGTAGGGGGTGTGGCTGTTTTGGGTGTTGCCGCAGCTTTGAGCGGTGTTTTTAATCCGCAGTTTTCTGACAGTGGAGTTGATGTCAGGGGCACACGATGCGAAGAGCTGGCCTCTGCCCGGCAGGCAATTTTGAATGAACTGGAAGAGCGCAAAAATACAGCTGCGCAGACACATGAACAGGAGCGTGATGGTATCAGCGAGGCCTATTGGGAGAAGAACCGTGAATTAGAGGCAAAGAATCATGAGTGCATTTCGCGGGCATTGACGGCCGATCCCTGCAAGGAGGCATTCGATAGGGGCGAGCGTCTCTATGAAGAGATTATGGCTGATTTTGCCGCAGACAAAGGATTCAACGAGGCCAAGTTCAACGAGCGCGAGGCGGCGAAGAAAGAATACAATGCGTGTGTTGAAGAGGCGCGTAAGCCGGAGACCTATACGAGTGCAGAGGCGGCGTGTGCCGCTGAGCTGGCGGCCGGGCGTGAGGCAAATCAAGCAGACCGTACTACAAAAGAGGCACGGGCTCGGGCGCGGTATGACGAGATGATAGCCAGAGCGCAGGAGGCGTATCAGCAGAAGTCTGCCATCCTTGATGCCATAAAAGAGAAATGCAATGAGCCGGGAGACACGGTCACTATGCGCATTGGCGGTCTGACGACCGCCGGGAGCGGCACGAGCATCCAGTCACAAGGCTCTGCCTGCACCGGAGCATTTGCGGGCAACGACCCCGACATTCAGCGTCAGATTGCACGTCTGGAGAGCCAGCTCCAGAAGGCAAAAGCCGGAGGGCAAAGCGGTGGCCTCTTTGGAGTCGAACATATTCAGGAATCTCTGGATCGTTTGCGGCAGGAACTGCGGGATTCCGAAAGAACCTGCGTCGTTGATGCCGATTGTGGCGACCCTACGCCGGTCTGCTGCAGTGGGACGCAAGTGGGTCGTGCGTATTGCAATAATGGCGTCTGTGCATCGGAGAAAAGAGAGTGTGTTGATCCGGAGATTTGTGCCGGCAAGCCTGCGGCATGTGTGGCGCCCAGCACCGGCGCGCAACAGCAGGACGGAGTGTATATAAGCCGTACGATTCCCGAAACAGGCTCTTGCTCGCAAAACTTGCAGGTCCTGAAGTTGCAAAAAGCGACTCCCGAATCAAGTCGCTTCTCTATCGCCGGCAATATTCCCGGATGGCTTCACATTGATCCGCCAAGCGGTTCGCTGCCGGGTACGGTGGATGTGACCTACTCATGCGGAACCGTGCAGGCCATGGGTCCGGGAGTCTATACGGCCGGCGGGAGCATGACGGTCTACAATGCAGCCAACGAACTCATCAATACCGTTCCGTTCAATGTTGTGATTACCGTTACCGCAGCGCCGAAGATGATTGATGTCATTGATGTCGGCGGAAAACTTATTCCGGTGAGTGATGTGCATCGGTTCACCGGACCCGAGTGCGACAAAGATGAGCATTGGCATGCGAATAGCGGCTCAGCTAGGGCATTGGACGGTTCGGTGGTGCCGGATGTCTCCGAATGTGGCTACGGGAAGACCAAGAATATTCCGGTCATCTCTGCGCCGGATACGCGGGTCAGGGGTGAGGTTCGGGGGCTTGAGGGGTTGAAGAGCAGGTAAAAGCAAAGAAAATAGGCCCTTACGGAGGCCTATTGTGTTACTCGATTCCGAAGACGCAGTTGAACTTCGGAAGGCGCTCGTCCCCGGGGAAAATCCTGTCCTTCTTGCAGACGACGCAGACTAGACGCTCCGAGCCGTCTATGTATGCGTCGTCGATTCCGTACGGTGTGTCAATGATGTGTGCGAACGCGGATTCTTTCCGGCATACCCTGCAGTACACCAGTACGCGGCCCGCCTCGTCGCGCTTCTCGTACACTTGCTCGCCGGTAAAGACCGATACCGCTTGGCCCAATGCGACACCGAGTTCGTTGACCTCATCGCGCAGCCGGCCAACCCTGTTCTTCTCGCCGTTGCCGTCAGAGAACATGCCGTGTTCGCCCCAGTTATGCTTGGCCTGGTACGCGCGCAGGATGTCGATCATTTTGGAGTTGAGCTGCATCTGGATGCTCTCGATCTTGATCAGCAGATCACGGTCCGTCGGCGGCGACGCTACACCGTCCACATCTGCCAC
>CAYHIQ010000022.1:0-9992 GCA_964356775.1 uncultured Candidatus Saccharibacteria bacterium
CTCTGAAAAAATTTGGACTGCGGGTCATATCTATCGCCTACGACGGTCCAAACGAATACGGTTGCGGCTACGCAGGCGACGGTGGTTTGACGCCTCGAGGGCAGGACATGATCGTGGATGCGACCGAATGCGGAATGATCCTCGATCTATCCCATGCCAACAACCAGACTGCTGATGATGCTCTCAACTTCATCAGAAGAGAGCAGTTTCAGACGCATGTCATGGCCAGCCACTCCGGATGCAATTCAGTATTTCTTCACTCGCGAAATCTGCAAGACGATGTTTTGCGAGGAATTGCTGAATTGCATGGGTACGTCGGCATACCGCTCATTACGTTCCTCCTCGGTAAGGATGGGAGCAATCCTTACGTGGAGTTTGTACGTCATGTGAGGCACGCTCAAATCGTGATGGGATTGGACAAGGTCGGAATCGGTTCGGACTGTTTGCACCAAGACAGAACCATCGGCGGGGCGGCTGGATATTTTGAGAAAATGCTCCAAATGCTAAAGCCGGACTTGAAACTTGATGCACGCTTCCCGGATCGTCCGGAAAGGATTATCGAGCAAGGCAATGACTTATTCGGGGTTCTTGAGGAAGAAATCGGATACAACAGAGCCGTATTGAGTGAGAATTTCATGAAGTTCCTTAGAAGATCTCTTCCCGTGGAGTAAGAAGGCTCTCAAAAGCACCCCCGCCAAAACACCGCGGGGGTGTGCTATTTTATAGGCTATATGCAAGAACGAACCTTTATTGGCGACCTCGGCGCGCACATCGGCAAAACAGTCTTCCTATCAGGCTGGATAGATGTACGTCGCGATCAGGGTAAAATGGTCTTTTTTGATTTCCGCGACCAAAGCGGGAAAGTGCAAGGAGTCGTCCTTCCAGGCAGTCCTGCCATAGATACCGCGAAAGAAATACGTGTTGAATACGTCGTTCGTGTTGAAGGCATCGTCAATAAACGACCAGAAAAAAACATACAGGCTGGAAAACAAAATGGCGATATTGAGCTCGAAGTAAAAGCTATCGAGGTGTTGTCAAATTCAGAAGTACTGCCATTTGATAAAGACGCCGAACTCAACCTTGATACCTATCTTGATAACCTGCCGATCACACTGCGCCGACCGAGTGCCCGAGCCACCTTCAAGGTCCAAGCTGAAATCGTAAAAGCATATCGAGCTTTTCTCGATAGCGAGAAATTCACCGAATTCCAATCTCCCAAACTCATTGGCGACGATGCCGAAGGCGGAGCAAACGTATTTTCAGTACCATATTTCTATGGCAAGACCGCACACCTCGGCACGTCACCACAGTTCTATAAGCAGATCATGGTCGGTGTTTTTGAGCGTGTCTACACCATTGGCAACGTCTTCCGTGCAGAAAAACACGCGACCACGCGACACCTGAACGAATACACGTCGATGGACGTCGAGATGGGATTCATCAAAGACCATCATGACATCATGGGGCTCGAAACTCGTCTCATGCGCCACATCATCGACCACCTGCGCAACACTTGCTCCGAAGAATTTACTCTGCTTGGTGCCGAATTCCCAAGCATTCCAGAAACCGTACCCACAATGAAGCTCCGTGAGGCTCAGGATCTCATTTTCAAAGAGACTGGAGCTGATAAACGCACCGAGCAGGACCTTGAGCCAGAAGATGAGCGCTGGCTCTGCGAATGGGCAAAGAAAGAAAAGGGAAGTGATTTCATATTTATCACGCACTATCCTGTCGACAAGCGCCCGATGTACACGTTTGAAGATCCGAGTGATCCGGGATTCACCAACAGCTTTGACCTTCTTTTCCGCGGGATTGAGATTACGACTGGCGGCCAGCGTCGTCACGACTACCAGAACCTGGTCGATGGCATCAAAATGAAAGGTCTCGATCCGGAAAAATTCTCGTACTATCTGCAGGCATTCAAGTTTGGCATGCCACCGCACGGCGGCTGGGGTATGGGTCTCGAGCGCCTCACCCAAAAGATGCTCGGACTCGCAAACGTAAAAGAAGCGACCCTTTTCCCGCGAGACATCAACCGCATCGATCAACTACTTTCAAGTCACGCAACAGACATTGTAGAATGAGCTCAGGAAAGTCGTGCGTTATTTCCCGATGGAAACTATAACCCCAAAAACTGGATTCTCAATAAAAACCGACTCGTATGAGGGTCCGTTTGAAGTACTGCTCGACCTTATCGCAGCAAGAAAACTCTTGGTCAATGAGCTCGCACTTGCAAACATCACCGAAGATTTTATCGCGCACGTGCGGGCACAAGCGATATTTCCAGTCGAAGAAACAGCAAACTTCATTCAGATTGCCGCGACACTGCTCCTTATCAAATCAAAATCGCTTGTCCCCGATCTCGAGTTGACTGAAGAAGAACATGCAGACGTCGAGGACTTGAAGCGCCGACTTGTGGCATACGAGAATGTGCGAACTGCAGCACGCGAGCTCTCGCGCATCTTTGGAAAGAGGGTCATGGTACCGGCAGGGGAACGCCCCCCAGAAATTACTTTTGCACCATCCCGCGACCTCTCTGCAGCGGCACTTGCCGAAGCTCTTGCGCGGGTTCTTGCCGCACGAGAGCAAATCAAGGAATTGCCCGAAGTGCGCGTAAAGCCGCTCGTAACCATCGAGGAGATGATGGATCGTCTTGCGAAGCGGGTCGAGAGCGCTCTCACGCTTTCCTTTAAAGATTTCGCTGGAAGTACTGGCGAGAAGGTAGAAATCATCGTCTCTTTTCTCGCACTCCTCGAACTTGTGAAGCAAGGTGCGGTCGCCGCTGAGCAGTACGGCCCCCATGGCGATATCCGCATCAGCCACACTGCTCCCGCCTCCGTCCCGCGCTATGGATAAACATCCCCAGAAGTAATGCTGCCAATCGCTTTTTTTGTAACGACGCGTAGGCTATGATAGAGGGAATGCTCACTCCTCCAGCTGCTGTAGAAGCCATTCTCTTTGCTTCGGGGGACCCTATTGAGAAAAAGCAGCTTTCTGCACTCCTCGACATCACAGATGTTGAGCTTAATGCGGTGCTCAGAGCGCTCGCCGATTCGCTCCAAGGGCGCGGCATCGCGCTTATCGAGACCGCTACGGAAGTAGAATTACGCACCTCTCCAGAAGCGGCTGATATCGTAAAAAAGCTTCGTGAAAGCGAGCTCTCACGCGACCTCGGATCGGCGAGCCTCGAAACGCTTGCGGTCGTCGCGTATCAGGAAGGGACAACCCGTAGCGAGATTGATTGGGTGCGCGGCGTAAATTCAACAGCATCGCTGCGCACACTTCTTTTGCGCGGACTTATCGAAGGAAAGGAGGATGAACGTGATAAACGCCGTATCCGGTATAGTCTGACAACCGAAGCACTCGCGCACTTAGGCATCTCTCACGCGAGCGATCTTCCTCGCACTGAAGAACTCAAAGCGACTGCCGCAGCAGTTATCGAAGAGGGGGCGGCACATGCGGCCACAGAAAATATTTCTGCGTAAATTACGCTATGGAAACTGAGGAACTTCAAAAACTCGCTCACCGTACTCGCTTTATGCGCGAGACTGGCATCGCACTCCTATTCGCCTCAGGTCTTTTAGCACTCTTCCTTTTCATACCACTTACACCACCTGAAGCTGTTCCCACACCAATGGCGGTAGCGACCTCGACTACCCCTAATGCATTTGCGCAGATTCCGCTTGAAGCAAATGCAGCAATCGTCTACGATCTCGCTCTCGGGGAAACGCTGTATGCAAAAAATGCTGATGCACAGCTCCCACTCGCTTCGCTCACCAAACTCCTGACTGTCTACGCTGCGCTCACCGAACTTTCACCAGAAACGCTTATACCCATTACTGCTGATGCAGTCCATCTCGACGGTCCACACGCTTTTAGAGAGGGGCAGATATTTACCCTTGACGATCTTGCGCGCCTCACACTCGTTGCATCTCTCAACGACGGAGCCGCCGCCATTATGCACGCGACCGCTCTTCGTGAGAATCGTTCGTACTATGCAGTACTTGCGAGTGCGGCAGCGGCACTTGAACTGTCGCAAACCTATGCGGTCAATGGAAGCGGCCTCGACATGAGTGCCATGGTGTCAGGTGGCTACGGCTCTGCGCGCGATCTTGCACGTCTCGCAGGCGCTCTCGTGGAAAAATCTCCGAGTATAGCGGCCGCGACAACACGAAATTTTGCGGAAGCGGTCTCAAAGGGCGGCACCGCTTTCAAGGTGAAGAACACTGATCCTATAGTGGATACGGTTCCAGGCTTGAGACTCTCGAAAACCGGCTATACTGATCTTGCAGGCGGGAATCTCGTGCTCGTCTTCGATGTCGGGATTAATCACCCGGTCGCGATGGTCGTCCTCGGCTCCTCAATGCAAGCCCGCTTTACCGACGGCACCATGCTTATCGCCGCCACGCTTGCGCACTTCGCGGGCGTACAATCCCTATGATCACTTCAAACCTCATCAAAGTATTTATTCCGGCTACCGCCGCATTTATAACTGGCATTCTCTTTGCGCCTCTACTCACGCACTATCTGTATAAGTTTCGCGTATGGAAAAAGGTAAGAGGGAAGACAGCTCTGGATGGTTCGACCGCAGTCGAATTTGAAAAACTCCGGACAGATACTGAGACGTCGACGCCGCGCATGGGCGGCATCCTTATCTGGGTGAGTGTTGTCTTCGTAACTGCGGGAGCATGGATGCTCGCCCGAGTGATACCGTCGCCTTTGACAGAAAAACTCGATTTCTTGAGCCGCAGTCAGACGTGGCTGCCGCTTTTTACCCTACTTGCCGGAGCCGGTATGGGTTTTATAAATGACCTGCTCGACATCCAGCCGTCAGGCGAGCGAGGAGTGCGTCTGCGCACGCGACTTCTTTTCGTCACTCTCGTATCCCTTTTTATTGGGTGGTGGTTTTATGCAAAGCTCGGCGTGACCGCTATCGGCATCCCCGCCGACGGTACGCTTGAGCTGGGTGCATTCATTATTCCACTCTTCATAGTGATCACTCTCGGATTGTATGCGGGCGGCGTCATAGACGGTATCGACGGGCTTGCAGGCGGCGTCTTGAGTTCGGCTTTCATGGCGTATGCCGGCATCGCATACTTTCAAGGCCAGTTCAACATTGCGGCTTTTTCGGCGACCGTGACTGGAGCAATCCTCGCGTTTCTATGGTTCAACATCCCTCCAGCACGCTTTTGGATGACAGAAACAGGCACCATGGGCCTTACCATGACGCTCGCGGTCATCGCCTTCATGACCGACACGCTCGGCAACGGCTACGGCGTCGCCGCACTCCCCATCATCGCTTTCCCGCTCGTCATCACGGTCATTTCAAATATTATACAAGTCGCTTCAAAAAAACTGCGAGGGAAAAAAATATTTCGCATTGCTCCGCTTCATCACCATTTTGAAGCTATCGGCTGGCCGGCATATAAAGTCACCATGCGTTATTGGATCATTTCAATCGTCTGTGCCGTTGTCGGTATGACGGTAGCGCTTCTTAAGTAGCTATGAAATTTGTTTCCGGCGATCGCATCTTTCTCATGCTTGTGTGTGGGATTGCGCTTGCCGGATTCGCTATTTTCGCTTCTGCGGAGCTCGGACTGCTCGCCCGTGAGAACAGCTCGATATCGCAAGATATCATGCTGCAAGGAGGTCTCGGTCTCGGTCTCGGGTTCTTTGCGCTCTTCCTCGCGCGCATAGTTCCGCTTGCGCGCATAAAGCGTTTTGCGCCCTATATCTATGCGGTAACCATCCTCTTTACCGCAATGGTTTTTATTCCCGGTATCGGACTCCGTGCCAATGGCGCAACACGCTGGATCGATCTCGGCTTCACAACCGTACAGCCAGCAGAATTCTTGAAAATAGGTTTTGTCATCATGCTTGCCTGGTGGCTCGCCTCACACGCGGGACAACTCTCGAATCCAAAAAAAGGATTATTTCCGTTTATCGCTCTACTTACCGCGCCACTCATTCTCCTACTTGCGCAGCCGAATACCTCGATGATGCTTCTCATTCTCGGTACGGGCACAGTGATGTATTTTGCTGCGGGAGCGCCCTGGCGCGATTTCGGCGTTCTTGCAATCGGCGCTGTTCTTGCGCTCACTATCGTCGTCCTCGCACGCCCCTATGTGCTTGAGCGCATCAAAACATTTATCAATCCCTCGGCGAATTCTCTTAGCAGTGGCTACCAGATACAGCAATCGTTAATTGCCATCGGTTCCGGGGGTGTGTCCGGCAGAGGGTTCGGTCAAAGCGTTGGGAAATTCAATTATCTGCCGGAACCTGAGGGCGACTCCGTCTTCGCGGTGTTTGCAGAGGAAACCGGATTTATCGGTGCGATACTCTTACTTATACTCTTTATGGCGCTCGCGGCGCGCGGCATCGTGATAGCCGGAAACTCGCACGACCTCTTCGGCGGGTGTATTGCGCTTGGTTTTTCTTTCATCATTATTCTGCAGGCTTTTATCAATATCTCGGCAATGCTTGGTATTATCCCGCTTACCGGTCTGCCTCTGCCTTTTATTTCCCACGGAGGGACGGCGCTTGTCGCCGTGTTGACCATGTGCGGCTTTATCTTAAACGTCGCCGCCCATCGTAAGGTCTAAATCGTGTTATAATTTATTTATGACTATCGTGTTTACCGGCGGGGGAACGGGCGGGCATTTTTACCCGATTATCGCTATCGCCGAGGCACTTGATGACCTTGTTCGCGAGAAGCGCCTCATCGCCCCTGCGCTCTACTATCTCGCACCAAACTCGTTTGATGAGAAAGCGCTCTTTGCAAACGGCATTACCTATGTTCACGTACCGGCGGGAAAGATGCGCCGCTACGCTTCATTCAAAAATATAACGGATTTTTTCATCACTATGCTGGGAATTTTTTCAGCCAGTATAACGCTGTTTCGCCTGTATCCAGATGTAGTGGTGAGCAAGGGAGGCTATGGCAGCGTGCCGACCGTGCTCGCAGCGCGGCTACTCCGCATTCCGGTCATTATCCATGAATCAGATGCAAAACCCGGCCGCGCAAACCTGCTTGCTGCAAAATTTGCGGTGAAAATAGCCATCTCCTTCGAAAGCGCGGCAAAATATTTCCCTGAGCGCGTACAGAGCAAGATTGCCCGTACCGGCATCCCGATTCGTAAAGCACTCATGCGAACAGAGACAGAAGGCGCGCAGCAATACCTCAAACTCGAAAAAGACATACCGACGATTCTCATCCTTGGCGGCTCTCAAGGTGCGCTGAAGATAAATGAGATGCTGCTCTCGTCTCTGTCGCGCCTCGTCTCATTTGCAAATATTATCCATCAAACAGGCCACGTGCATTTTGCAAATGTACAGGCAGTTGCTTCTGTCGTGCTCGGGAAGGATCCGCATGTAGATCGGTACCACCCCGTCGACTACCTTTCCGAGGTGTCATTACAAAGAGCAGCCGGCGTTGCCACTGTCGTCGTCTCGCGCGCGGGAGCTAACTCTATCGCTGAAATAGGTCTTTGGAAGAAACCGGCGATTCTCATTCCGATCCCCGAGTCGGTGAGCCACGATCAGCGCACCAACGCCTACTCGTATGCAAAAACAGGGGCCGCAATCGTGCTTGATGAGGAAAATCTTACGTCGCATATTTTAACGTCAGAGATAGAGCGCATCATCAATGACCCGGAACTCGCCAAGCGGATGGGTGCTGCGGCGGAAGGCTTCACTGATCCGGACGCCGCGCGTATCCTCGCGACTGAAGTTCTTACTATCGCACTCCCGCACGAATCATGACCGCTGTTGTTACTCGCATCCCGCCGAGCCCGACCGGCCGACTCCACATCGGTACAGCACGCACTGCGCTTTTCAACTATCTTTTCGCGCGGCACAACGGTGGCTCGATCGTATTCCGCAGCGAAGATACTGACCGTACACGCAGCAAGAAAGAATATGAGAACGAGATCATAGAGGGACTCACCTGGCTCGGTCTTTCCTGGGATACGTTCTCGCGACAGAGCGAGCATACCAGCCGCTATCAGGAATTGCTCGAGAAGATTATCCGAGAAGGGAAGGCGTATGTCTCTGCTGAACCGGGGAAAGAAGATCCGAGCAAGACGGTTGAGGTCGTTCGATTGCGAAATCCCGGGAAAAGCATCACGTTTACCGACCTCATTCGCGGAGACATCACATTCGATACAACCGAACTTGGCGATTTCGTCATCGCGCGCTCGCTGACCGATGTTCTGTATCACTTCGCTGTCGTTGCAGATGATGTGGACTCCGGCGTAACGCATGTCATCCGTGGCGAGGACCACATTTCAAATACACCGCGTCAGATCTTGATACAGGAAGCACTTGGTGCAGCGCGTCCAGCATACGCGCACTTACCACTCATTCTCGATGAGAAGCGTGCAAAGCTTTCTAAGCGCACGGGAGCGACGAGCGTCATGGATTATCGCGATGAAGGTTTCTTACCAGAAGCACTCGTGAACTATCTTGCGCTCCTTGGCTGGAACCCAGGCGACAACCGCGAAGATTTTTCTCTCGCGCAGCTCATCGAGGACTTTTCGCTTGAGGGCGTACAGAAAGGCGGCGCCGCATGGAATCGCGAGAAGCTTCTCTCGGTGAATCAGCGCTGGATGCGCAAGCTTTCCACTGATGACTTTATCGGCCACGGAAATTTTTCGGCATATGATGCGGAAAAACTTAAACAGACCGTACCGCTTCTTAAGGAACGTGCACACACATTTTCAGAAGCTCGCGACATGATCTCTGGTGAACTCTCCTGCCTCTTCACCGAGCCAGACCTCGATCGAAGTCAACTCCTAGAAAAAGAGCTTCCGAATCACCCAGGAATGACCAAAACAGCCATGGAAAGCCTCTCCGAGGCCCTAAAATCACTTCCAGAGAGCGTTTCTAACGATACAGTGAAAGAAGTCATTATGCCGCTTGCTGACGCTGAAGAGGCAAAAGGGAAGGGAGGTAGGGGCGCTGTGCTCTGGCCTTTGCGCTACGCCCTTTCGGGACAAAAGCGTTCGCCTGATCCTTTTACACTCATCTCAATCCTCGGTTCCCATGAAGCGATTTCGCGCATACGGAAAGCTATTGGTATACTAGAGAAATGATGCGCACCGGGTTTTTGTTCTTTTTCTTTATATTTGTCGTCGGACTCCTTCTTGGAACTCCGAGATATGCACTCGCCGACGCCGCGTCAGACATTCAAGCACAAATCGATGCCAACAAACAACAGTTGGGCGCTTTGGAAGCGGAGATTGCCGCATTCCAAGAACAACTCAACACCTTGGGTAAAAAGAAGAATACGCTCCAATCGACTATTGGATCCCTAACTCTTTCCCAACAACAGCTTGCCACCCAAATAAAAATAACCCAAAACAAAATCGCCTCGGCGAATCTTAACATTAAAGAGCTCTCACTCTCCATCGGCGATAAAGAAGCCTCTATCGCTGCCGGTCAAGAGGCGATTGCCAAAGCACTGCGTACAATTGCTGTAGACGAAAGAGAGTCGCTTATTACTCAACTGGTCTCCTCACACTCCTTAGGTGAGGCCTGGAAAGCGGTTGATCAGACGGTATTATTTAATCGAGCGCTTGCCGCTAATATCAACCGTTTACGAACCGTGCGCACCGAGCTTGCTACGAATCGCGATCAAGTCGCCGCGACAAAAGCGACCCTGGTCGCTCTGCAAAACGATCTTTCTCTGCAGAAAAGATCCGTCGATGCCAGCAAAGCGACGCAGCAACAATTGCTCTCACAAACTAAAAACCAAGAAGGAAACTATCAGAAGCTTATCGCGCAGAAGCAGGCTGCTGAAAAAGACTTTGAACAAGAACTCATCAATTTGCAGAACAAATTGGATCTCATCGTGCATCCTAATCTTTTGCCAAAAGTTGGTTCAGGCGTTCTGTCTTGGCCGATGAGCACTGCCTTTATGAACAACTGTATGCAGCGGAAAAATGTATTCGGAAATCTTTTCTGCATTACGCAATACTTCGGCAATACACCGT
>CAYHIQ010000023.1:0-9714 GCA_964356775.1 uncultured Candidatus Saccharibacteria bacterium
TTCTAACTCGTCCACCAACTCGCGGACCAGCTGTGCCCCGAGCAGGAATCGAACCTACATCAACGGCTTAGAAGTCCGCTGCACTATCCATTGTGCTATCGGGGCGATACCACCACTAGTCTACCCTAGCGCATCAAGGGACTATTGCGAAGGGTCGGCATAACGATATATGCCCGTCTCGTACTTCAATGATTCAGCGGCACGCTTCTCGACTATCGGGTGAATAGTTTCGAGAAAAGAACTATTAAAGGCCGGCGGCGGACTGGATTCGCCTGAACCAATGATACCTCCACGAGCCACCGTATCGAAAACCCACACGTTCCACACGATAACGCCAGCAAGCACGATAGTTGCACATATAAGCACCGCTATCCAATCACGCACAGGATCCTGGCGAGCGCCGACATGCAACTGTTTCAAGAAAGAATTGGAAAGAGTGGAAATGGTCATGGGGTAGTTGATTTTAAAGCACCTGCATCGCTCGGATGTATCGTCGTATTCGCAGGCAGCGAGCCCACACGCAGCTTCAAATCGGCACGCCAACCATCTTTACCATCCTGTCCGAGCGAGAGTCCCAAAATCGAAAGAGCGTAGGGAGCATACTCAATTGCGCCGACAGTGCGCATCATTGCATCGAATGTTCCATTGATAGTCAGAGCAAGCATTAGCGTTGGCTGTTTCATCTCGCCGCCTGCCGAAACAGAAAGAACGTTTACTACAGTTCCTTGCAAACGTCCGCGCGCCTCGAGATCATTGATGAACGTGACCACGCCAATCTCCGGAACAAAATAGCTCTGCATGATAGCTTCGTCGCTCATAATCTTAGCGAGCGCCGCACGCATGGAGGCGGCGCGACTAGTAGCCTCGATCGCCGTCGCAATCTCACTTTCCAAGTGCGCGACGGCGACACTCTTTGCTGAGACGGCGGCATACAAAAAACCATAGGTAGCGAAAGCGGTGACGCATACGGCAAATGCTATAGCAAGTTGCATGAAAGATGATTTCATGGCGCAAAAGTCAGTGTGATAGCAAAGGTGATGTTTGTCTCTTTCGCGTAGGCAGAAATCGGTAGGGCGGCGGAGCGGACGAGCGGTACACCCTCTAGTGCGAGCTGATAGTTGCGAAGCGCAGCGCGCGTCGCCGAAGTTCCAGAGAGGATAAGTGTGCCCGGACTCTTAGCTATGGGCGTGTAGTTGAGACCGGAAAGCGTAATGCCCGGACGTGCTACGGCGAGCACCGTGCGGACAATAGCGCTCGCGGAAGGCGCGTTCGCAAGCTCCGTCAAAATCGCCATATTGTTTGAGAGCCTCGTAAGACGCGTCGCGAACGCCATTTCATCAGCGGATGAAATGGTAGATTTGATATTTGCGAGACGCATTTCCTTTGCGTCAGAATTCGCCGCAAGGAGAACATAGGTTGGCAACAGTAACGTAGCGGCGACACAGGTGATTATTGTCAGAAGCCATGTGACAACAACGATGAGGCGCAGTATGTAGTCGCGCGAGAGCGAGTGCTGTCGCTCAGAAGGAAGAAGATTTGTGAGTTCGTTGTCCATAGTCATTACATGCGGTCTCGTAACGCAAGACCGATTGCCGTCGCATACGCAAGCGACTCGGTGTAATCAAGCTGTGGGATCCACATATCGCGCGAAGCAAAGTTAGTGAACACATCACCCGTAGTGACAGGGATCCGCAATGCGCCTTCGAGATATTCGGGGAACCCGCGGATTGAAGCGTTGCCGCCAGCGAGAATGGCATGTGTTACCTTTTCGTGGACCCCTTTGCGCGTCTCCTTTTCTTGCCAGTAATCAAGTCGATGGGAAATCTCATCGCGAATTGCGGAAACTGTCGAGAGCATCGAAGCGAGGTACTCTTCATTCCCTGGCGCCGGGACGATGCCTCGTTCAGCCTTCACAATGCGCGCTTCGGCATCAGTGACGCCAAAATACTTTTGTACAGCAAGCGTAAGGGCGTGCCCACCGATACTGATTGTTGTCGCGAAACGCGGTACGCCGCCCACAACGATAGTCATTTTTGTCGTTGTTTTTCCGACATCGATGATGAGTACTGTCGAAGTATCTCCTCTCGGAAGGAGTGCGCGCGCTATAGCGAACGTTTCTCCTTCGATCGCCCGCACACTGATATTCGCCTGATCAAATGCCGAAAGAGTATCGTCGACAATACGCCGCGCGAAACCAATGCCTGCGACGAGCCTGTCATCGTGCTCCCCTCTCCCTACCTCGACGAGGTCGAATGATGTCTCTGCCGGCGGTAGAGGTATAAGTTCATCCAGATGCTGTTCGATCGCCGTACGCCATCCCGCCTTATTTGTTCCAGGAACTGAAGTTTCAAAGAGATAGGCTTTTGATTCCGGCAACATGGCATTGGTTGCGGAAATGCCGGTTGCCCGGGCAGCCGAAGCGAGTGCAGTAGCGATTGCTACACGATCGACTATCTCGCCGCTGACAAACGCCCCCACGGGCAAAAGCACTTCCGTGTAACTTGCCAAAGTAAGGCCTTGGACCCCTTCGGCAAGACGCACTGCCTTCACACCACTTGTTGAGAGGTCGATGCCGGAAAATGGAAGCGCTAGATATTGCGGCGGAGCGAAAGCGACGCGCAGACGTTTACTGAAAACGAAAGACATGTACACAGTATACCCGATGCAGACGGTACATTTTCGACATAATCACACTGACTTTTGCACTCTAGTGCGCGCTCGTACCTGGCGGCACTTCCCTATCGGGTGTAAGAAATGCAAACGTATCACCCGCACCGACAGCAAAGAGCATCCCATTGCTTTCGAGCCCGCGTATCGTACGGGGCTCGAGGTTCGTTACAAACGCGAGTTGCCGACCGACGAGCGATTCCGGTTCGGAAACGTAGGCGGCAATACCAGAAACAATCTGCCGCGGACCGGCCTCTTCATTAAAATCAATCAGAAGCCGTAAAAGTTTATCTGTCTCCGGCACGCGCTCGGCAAAGCGCACCGTGCCAACTTTCACTTCTATCTTGCTGAATTCTTCAATCGATATGCGTGATTTATCCATGATCGGCACGTGAAAGATAGCTGGTAAGAATAAGCGCAGCAGCGGAAGAGTCGACGGCAACACGTCGTTTCGGAGCCCGTGACTTCCCTTCTTTTTCGGGCGCGCGTCGCGCTTCCGCACTCGTAAACACCTCTGACTCAAAGAAAACGGGTACGCCCGCGCGTTCGGTAATCTGAGCACCGAACGCGCGGGCGCCTTCTGCGATCGGATTCTCTCCTCCCGCAAGAGTGCGCGATTCTCCAATTACCACTGCTCCGATATTTTCTTTCGCGATAAGCGCGCAGAGCTCTTCGACGAGCCGCGGCGTATTGGGAACGATAGAGTGAGGAAATCCCATTGTCCCCGACTCATCAGAAAGCGCGAGACCTATTTTCTTACTTCCATAATCGACGCCAAGATATCGCATATACGCAGTGTATGGTATAATGCGACGCATGTATACATTTATGCACGGATTCTCGCCATTCTATTCTCCTTTTGCGCCTGCGCTCATGCTCGCAGTACTCCCCCTCCTTATCCTCGCCGCCATCTGGACACTCGCTATCAAAGGCTATGCACTCTGGCACGCTGCGCGCAACGGACAAAAAGAGTGGTTCATTGCCCTTCTTATCATAAACACGCTCGGTATTCTCGAACTCGTCTATCTCGTCTGGTTCCGTTCTGACAAACAGAATACTTCTCACCCTGTGCATGGTTCGCATACGCCAGCGGCGAATTCATCACCGCAGGTGTAATAAGTTAAGGAAGGGTGGCAGAGCGGTCTAATGCACCGGTCTTGAAAACCGGAGTCTCCTTACGGGGACCGTGAGTTCGAATCTCACCCCTTCCGCAGTTTTAGAAAACCATATTTTTGAACCCTTTGTACACAAAGGTCTGTAGAATGATTTTATGGGGACATACTCTCTGCTATCATTGACTCATGCCTCGCAACGCTCTTTTAGAATGGGAAGGGAGAGAATACGATCATAATCCGAAAAGCACCGATTGGTATTGGGCGCTTGGCATTATTGCGGTCGCCGGCACCATAGCCGCGATACTTTTCGGCAGTTACCTGTTCGCAGTACTCATTGTCGTTGCGGCGGCAGCACTCGCGCTCCACGCTGCCAAACAACCGCCGCTACACCGTTTCCGTCTTGTCGAGCAAGGCATCGTTATTGGCGACGAACTGCATCCTTTTACACGCATGATTTCCTTCTCTGTCCTTGAGGATATCGAAGGTGCGCTCCCCCCAATGATTTCCATCAAGACCGAGAGCTGGCTCTCGCCGCATCTCATAATTCCGCTTGAAGGTGTTGATGTCGATGTTATATATGCCTACTTCCTCCACCACGTCGACGAAGACGAACATCATCATACATTCTCCGATCTGGTGGCGGCATGGCTCGGATTCTGATATACATTCACTACTGCCCCCGTCGTTCAACGGATAGGACGCGAGCTTGCGGAGTTCGTAATTGAGGTTCGATTCCTCACGGGGGCACAGAAAATCCGTAAGGTGTACTGGTCCTGTAAGGACCGATAAGGGTAATCCCGGTCCTCGGCAAATTGTTTGTGACCACAAAATGAAAAACTATAGTAACGTTAGCGTTACGCTCTCGTCGTTCAATGGATAGGACACCTCCCTCCGAAGGAGGAGATACAGGTTCGATTCCTGTTGAGAGCACCGAAAACAAAAAACGCCACTCTGTGGCGTTTTTTGTTTTCGGCTCGTTTACGCTTTCGCTCTCTTAATCGCCACAGCAAGACGAGACTTCTTGCGGTCGGCGGTATTGTCTTTGATGACGCCACGCTTGGCGGCCTTGTCGATCGCTTTATAAGCCGCAGGGAGCAGTTTTTCGGCACCGGCGACATCCTTCGCAGCGAGAGCCTTCGTGAGCGACTTAGTCGCATCATGGAGCACGTCCTTGCGGCGCAGGTTGAACACGTGCTTCTTCGCCGACGAGCGGATCGCTTTCTTTGCGGAACTGGTGATAGCCATATGTCTCCCATATATACGCTATCTCCCGCTTCATGGCAAATGGTAGTACGATGAACAGCATGATCCGACAGATTCGCGGGCGAGTGCTCTCGGTGGGGCCAATAAGCGCCATTATCGAAGTTGCGGGCTTCGGCATCGAGGTGCGGATGAGCTCGCCACAGATGCTTTCAGCAGGAAATGATGCGTGTCTCGCAACACACCTTACCCTTAAACAGGATGGTCTCGAGCTCTATGGTTTCGCAGACAGCGCCGACCGCGACTTCTTCGAGCTCATCCTCTCAGTCTCGGGCGTGGGCCCCAAGACGGCGCTTTCAGTATTGCGCCGCTCCCCACGCGAGGCGCTCGAAGGTGCTATCGGCAAACGAGACCTCGCGTACCTCACGAAAGTCGTCGGGCTTGGAAAGAAAAGTGCGGAGAAGATGCTGGTGGAGCTCGCTGACAAAGTCGGTCCGCGCTCGCACGACAACGCTGACGGCGAAGTGTTCGACACACTCGTCGCGCTCGGCTACACCGAGCGCGAAGCGCGCAAAGCGCTTCAGGCGATACCCGAGACTATCGTCGGCAAGGACTTACGGCTCAAAGCAGCACTCTCTTCCGGCCACTGATCTCTTTTTATGTACGAACTGGTCAACACACTCGTCCGCATCTTAAAAAAAATCATACCGGAACCGGTAGTCCAGCAACTGCGGCCCGTATATCATCGCTTCCTTGCTTATTTGATGGCGCTTTCCTACGGCTTCCCCGCACGGAAACTTACCGTCATTGGCATCACGGGAACCAAAGGCAAGTCGACGACGGCTGAAATGCTTTTTTCAATTCTGCGAGAGGCAGGATATACGACCGCACTTATTTCGACTATTCGATTCGTCATTGACGATAATTCCGAACCGAACCGCTACAAAATGACACTGCAGGGTCGCGGATTCGCACAGGCTTTCATGCGCCGCGCGCTCCGAGCCGGATGCACGCACCTCGTCATTGAAATAACTTCGGAGAGCGTCCTGCAGTATCGGCATTGGTTCCTTGACCTTGATGGACTCATTGTAACGAATATTCAGCGCGAACATATTGAGAGTCATGGCTCATTTGAGAACTATGTCGAGGCAAAACGCACCATTGTCGACACGCTCGTTCATTCGCTTAAACAAAATAAGATACTGGTAACCAATGGGGACATTCCGGAGACTCATGCATTTCTTTCTGCTCATGTCCCAAAAACAATTGCGTTTAGCGAAAAAGAACTTCAGCATTTGCAAGGAGATGATCGGGACGTTGGTTTCGAATACGCAGGAGTGCATTTTTCTCTTCCCGTACCTGGCACTTTTAACGCGATGAATGCTCTTGCTGCAATAAAAATGAGCGAGGCATTCGATGTTCCTCTTGTCGCCGCAGCGACCGCGCTCGCGACACTCCCTCCCGTGCAAGGCCGCGTCGAGTGCATTGAGAAGGGTCAAGATTTCACGGTCGTCGTTGACTATGCGCACACGCCGGATTCGCTCCGTGCGCTCTATGGCGCTTTCCCAACTCAAAAAAAGATCTGCGTTCTCGGGAACACGGGGGGAGGGCGCGATGTCTGGAAGCGTCCGGAGATGGGCCGTATCGCAGATGAATCATGCGAGAAGGTCATTCTCACAAACGAAGACCCCTATGACGAAGATCCCCGCGCAATTGTCGACGCTATGGCGGGAAGTATGCTGCGTACGCCTGAAGTTGTCATGGATCGGCGAGAAGCAATCCGGCACGCACTTGCCGCCGCTCGTCCTGGTGATGCTGTCCTTGTTTCCGGCAAGGGCACCGACCCTTTCATAATGGGCGCGAGCGGTTCTCGCCTCCCTTGGAGTGATGCTCAAGTTGTCCGAGAGGAGCTCGAGCGACTTCTCGGCAATTTTTGATACTATACCGCTATGGGAGATGCGCACGATGCATGGTTTTTCATAGGTGTATTCGTCTTTATATTCCTTATTTGGATAGCAACCGGCGGCCCATTGCGCCCGCTCGCCTTCACCGGGCCAACCCTCGCCCAGCCGGGCATACTCGGTGGCGGCACCTATCTCCAACTCCCGCGAGCGCCATTTGTTATCGGCAATACAAGCACCTCTTTCCCCGGATCTTCAAACACTTCTGGAAACATCGAGCTACCTAGTTTTGTCGGAGGTACCCCTTTTGGAACACCATCGCCTTATCGCGATATCGTCAGAATGAGTCATTACGTCTCGGGCGCCAGCTCAGAAGACCCGAAAAACGAATTCATTGAAATATCAATTGCCCAGAACGCTAGTGTACCGGTCGACCTTACCGGATGGTCACTCTCAAGCGCCGCGACCGGCAATACTGTCAGTATCCCTAAGGGGACCGAATTCCCAACATCTGGCGTGGTGAACGCGGCGCAAGACATCGTGCTCGCTCCGGGCACTCGAGCGATACTGATCTCCGGACAATCGCCCATCGGTGCTTCCTTCCGCGAGAACAAGTGCATCGGCTATTTCAGCACCTTCCAAAAATTTTCCCCTTCCCTGCCTCAAAACTGTCCCATGCCTTCTGATGAGCTTATTTCTTATTATGGACCTGCCTACATCCGCGACCCATTTTGTATTGATCAGGTGAATAAAATTTCGCGTTGCCAAGTAACTCTCACCCCACCGAATGGAGTGTCAAACGCGTGTCAAAACTTCGTAGTGACCTATCTCAATTACAATGGATGCGTTGATGCACACAAAAATGATGCTGATTTTGCAGGCGACACCTGGCGCATCTATCTCGGACGCACTAGCTCGATGTGGCGCACCACACACGAAGTCGTGAAGCTTTTAGATATAAACGGCAAAACAGTCGATGCGTTTAGCTACTAACTTTTAAAAGATTTTATAGCTTGTTTGAGTAGATCTCTTTTTTCCACATGCTTTTTCCATCGGCTATTTGAACGATTTCCATTCATATACACACCCGATGAGAAATTAATTTCTTGTTCAAATCGAATTAAATTTTCTTTTCCCACGATTACTATTTCGTTTGGACGTACCACGCGTGAATCGATACTTATATCGGAAAGAACAGCATGGACGAGCTTGAGAATACTGACGTTTTTCTGATAGCCACGTATACTCCTCCTATTTTCCTCCGGTCGATAGTCAATACAGCCTTCATCATCAAAAAAAGATCGAAGAAACCCGCGCTTCAAATCAAGCGGCATATTCTTTACCATCCGTAACAATTCTTTTGACTTCTTTTGTAGATAGAGGCTTAGCTCTACATTGTTGTAGGTAATGCGCGAGACTCCTGTTATTTTGTTGTAATATCGACTCGGCTCGAAGTCATAGCATTCATGCATGAGCCGTTCGACTCGCTCGATGAGTGCTGTACTCCGGTTATTATAAGCACATCTCGTGCGAGCAATCTCTCCATCGAAAAGCAGGTGAGCAACAAGGAGCGTCGAGTCAACAGACCACTCGTCAAAAGTCTTAAATACGCGCGCACTCTTCCCTTTTCGGGCAAGCGCAAATTTTCTTATTCGCTCTCCAGAAGCAGCTTTGTATTGCCGCACTCTCTCTTTACTCAAAGGAATATCTTTTATGTGCGGATAGATGGAGCTCTTCGCCCTACCAGTCTCCATCACAATTTCAGTGATGGTATATCCTTTCTTCCGCAAAGCTATGCATTGCTCCTTAAAAACGTTCATGTGCGCCCGGATGGATTTGAACCATCGACCAACGGATTAAAAGTCCGATGCTCTACCAGGCTGAGCTACGGGCGCATGTATATTTTCTAATCGCACACTATCATTCCCATCTCATATCGGCGACTCCCTTACTATAATACCATACGCTGGTTTGTATTTTGCTTACCGCATGAATTTCAATTATTCCACCTCAATCAATAGCGGCGCATGGTCCGAAACCTCATCCGGTAAAACCTTAAAATCTTTCACCTGTATTCCTTTTGTTACAAAAATATAATCGGCATGTTTCTCTGGTTTCGTATAGAACGAAGTACGTGTAGAGGATATACCATACTCCTTTATTAAATTTCTTAGACCTGCTGCCTCAAAAAGCTTAAGACTCTCGGTATCTGGCAATAGGTTGAAATCGCCACACAGCACGTATTCCCCATCGAGCTTCGAAGTGAATGTAAGAATGTTTTTTGATTGCTGAATTCGATCCTCTGTATCGGTCTTCCCTTTTCCATTCCATAGTCCGTGGAAATTCATAACGGTCACAGAACCAGTTGTGGTCTTGATGGTGCAATATTGAATATTTCGAGCATGGTTCCCCGCGTCTCCCTCAACAACATATCCCTTTTCTTTATGAACAAACACTTCCCCTTCCTCCACAATCGAAAGGTTTTTATTTACTAGCATCAGAAGGCCGTAATTATCACCGTGATGCGGACGAAAAAAGGCATTATGCTTCGGCAACACCTCAGATATTTCTTTCAGACCACGAGTCATGATCTGACTATTGTCTATTTTTACACCCCCCGCAAGATGTCCGTCCAAGTGATGATAGGCCGCGGACCATATTTCTTGCAAACAAAAAATATCCGTCGTATCCACATGTTTTTTGAAGAACTCAAGAAGTTTATCCTTCCCCGCCCTCCCACCCCAAGTATTCAAAGAAATGATTCTCATGAATTATAGAGAAAGTGCGAAATGCTCAAGAGAGAGTGCGAGGTCGAGATTTCCTCGACGGGA
>CAYHIQ010000024.1:0-9707 GCA_964356775.1 uncultured Candidatus Saccharibacteria bacterium
AGCTTCTTATAATCGCAAACTTCATTGTGGAGTTTTTGAAAATCCACCCATTTGAAGACGGCAATGGGCGTCTTTCGCGTGTCCTCACAAATCTTTTGCTTTTGCGATCCGGCTATCAGTTTATACAGTATGTCTCGCATGAGCAGATCGTCGAGCGTCGCAAAGATGAATACTATATTGCGCTCCGCAAATCGCAGGAGACTTTCAAAACTGATCACGACACTATCTCGCCATGGCTCAATTTCTTTCTTTCCGTTGTACAGGAACAAGCGACAAAGGCTCTCACGTATTTGCAGGAAGAAAAAATTGAGGACACACTTTCTCCTAAGCAATATGATGTATGGAAATACCTCTCTGAAGTTGGCGAGGCCTCTCCGGGTGACATTATCAAAGCGACGGGCATTATTCGTGGCACGGTAAAGCAGTCATTGGATCGCTTGGTCGAGCTGGGCAAGGTGAGGCGCGTCGGGCTTCGCCGAGGCACACGGTACATAAAAATATAAATTAACCTAAGGAAATCGCCTATGAAAAACGTTGAACATAAAAATGATGACGGCAAACGATATCTCAAGAAATATGAGATCGTTGAGACCGATGTTGAATTGCCGATTCAGGGGCAGGTTCGAGATCCTGAAGACTTGTATAAATTCCTCAAAGATTTGGAAGATGAGAGTGTCTCCAAAATAATTGGAATTTATCTTGACGACAAAAACCTGTTCCTCGGACATCAGGTCTTTTTGGGTTCCTCCCCCAAGAACTTCGACACCCAGATGCTTTGGCATTATTTTTCTCTATTCCTCGCCAAGAAGTTCATGATCCTGATCAATCATCCCGGCTCTGCTGATCCGACTCCGGATGAGACCGATAAAAAGCTCATGCGAGCACTGCAAGCAGACTCGCAGGTTTTGTCGTTCAAGCCGTTCTTTGCGGACTTTATTATCGTTGCGAAGAAGTCGTACTTCAGTATGGCAACGAATGACGGCACGGCATGTCACTGTGGACATCAGGAGTATATTCAAGAATAACTATGATTTTGAAAAATATCCAAAAATTAAAACTTTCCGTTGTATTGATTACCTTGGCAGTGCTCTCGCTTGGATTTGCCTGTACCGGAATGATCGGCCACGCCTCGATGCATACCACGGCAAATTCTATAGGTGTTGCCACTGTAATGCCAGCCGATAATCAGGAGTGTTGCAATACGAGCATTTCTAAACACATCGCGTCGTGGAAAAGTACGTTCTTAGTTCTGCCACGCGAAGTAAAAGATGGGATGTTGTTGCTTCTACTGGGGCTTGTGTCCGCGTTTGCTTTCATGGGTCTGCGGTTTTGGCACGACCCCGATGACCGTCAGCGACTTTCGTATAGATTTTACACAAGAGACAACCCCGAACTTGCTCTCTTTAACCAGCTCAAGCTTGCCTTTGCCCGGGGTATTCTGAATCCAAAAATTTACTAACGGTCTTTTTGTGCCAGCACAGATTCGTGTTCACGCACGGATCGGTTCGATGCTGGTATTTTATTTATTCACTATAAAAAACTAACCATCATTAATATGCACGAAGAACATAATAACGAGATGCACGAAGCGGCACCGCAACCTGCATCCTCGCAACAAATAAAAAATCTCTCTGTCCCCATTGCGATTGTAATCGCAGGTGCACTTATTGCTGGCGCAGTGTATCTATCCGCAGGGAAAGGCGCGTCCAATCCAACTGTGGCTGGCAATAACAACGCGGCGGCCAACGCCCAACTCCCCCAGGGCGACACCGGATCGCTCGATCAAATGGCCGCAATTTCGGCAAGTGATCATATTCGCGGTAATCCCGATGCTCCGGTCAAAATCGTGGAGTATTCGGACACCGAGTGTCCGTTCTGTAAACGCTTCCATGAGACCATGAAGCAGGTCATGGACGAATACGGCAAGAGCGGAAAAGTGGCGTGGGTATATCGCCAATTCCCATTAACTCAATTGCATTCAAAAGCCACTAAAGAAGCTGAAGCAACGGAGTGCGCCAACGAACTCGGCGGACCGGATAAATTCTGGGCTTACATAGACCGTCTCTTTGCAGTAACGCCATCAAATGACGGGCTCGATCCAGCGGAACTGCCGAAAATCGCCCAGTACGTCGGTCTTGATGTAGGTAAATTCAACACCTGTCTCAATAGTGGCAAGTATACAAGCCACATCCAATCGGATACCCAGAATGCCGGAGCTACCGGTGGCAATGGTACACCGTGGAGCATTGTTGTTGCCAAAAACGGAAAGAAGTATCCGCTGTCCGGCGCACAGCCATATGCGTCGATAAAACAATTGATCGAACTTGCGCTCCAAGAAAAATAATATGCTAACTCAAGCTTTGCAAAAAGTATTCCAGAAACCGCTGTATACGCTTCTCGCTCTTATCACAAGCGCGGTAGTTTTTGCGTTTGCAGTCTGGCTCCCAAACCTTTCTCTGATTGTGAGAGTTATGGGGCATCCCGGGGTACCGTTTTCGCAGAAGTTTGATCTGCCAATTAGTCTCTTGGGATCAATTGTCACCAACTTCACCGTCCTTTCCGCCTCATACACAATCGCGATAGCGATCCTCTTTGGAATCAATCTGGCCATGATCGTGTATTTCTTGAGGCGGAAAATTGTCGAGGTACGGCAAAGTGGGATTGCCACAGGATTCTTGGGTATAGCAAGCGGAGTGCTTGGAATGGGATGCGCCGCATGCGGTTCGTTTCTGCTTACGAGCGGACTTTCACTTGTCGGCGCATCAGGTATTCTCTCGCTTCTCCCGTTGAATGGCGGTGAGTTTGGTATCCTCGGTGTCATCCTTCTCGCATTTTCGATTTATCTCACTGCCAAACAAATTCAAAATCCTGCGGTCTGTAAAATTAGTCCTTAAATCACCATGAATAAAAATGTACAAATCTCAATTGTCCTCGCGCTCCTTCTCATAGGAGGTGCGTGGTATTTATCGTTCTCAAAAAAGGATGGAAGCCCGCCACTTGTGGCGGATACTGCTTTAGCGGCAAAGTTCGACATGCTGAGCAAGAATGGAAATTCCGCGTGTTCCGGAGCGTTCAAGGACTCCATTGACAGTATGCCGGATACCGGTCGGCTTCAAGGTTCTTGCTGTAGCCCGATGGACATTCACCGCTATACCGAACAGGTTACTGGACTCCAAAAGTATAAAGATATTCCGGAAGTCCCTTCTGACCCATACGACATTGAAGCCAGCTTGGCTAAAAAACTCAAGGCCTATTACGATGTGCAACTTACTCCGGACGAACAGAAGGCTTACGACTACGCTATGGCCAATTCTATGGAGAAGGGCCCCTGCTGTTGCAAGTGCTGGCGGTGGTATGTCTATGGCGGCCTTGGCAAATTACTAATCCAAAAATATAACTTCACCGGCGAGCAAGTAACTGAAATCTGGAATCTGTCCGATGGTTGCGGCGGAGCCGGTGATCACGCAACTCACTAACTATGGAAGAACAAAAACTATTAACTAAAAAAGAGCGGAAGGAGCTTAAGCGACAAGAAAAAATGGAAGTAAGAGATGCGGCACTTCAAACGCGCCGTACAAAGAGGGTCATTCGCTGGGTCGGATGGAGCGCGTTTGGCATCGCGATCATCGCAGGTCTTATATGGCTTGTCGCATCACAACCCAAAACGCCGGAAGGTGACATTATCTCTCGCAAAGGATTTCACTGGCATCCGGAACTTGCTATCTACGTCAAAGGCGAAAAACAGGGACTGCCATCGAATATCGGCATCGGGGCAGTTCACCAGCCGATTCATACGCACGATGACAGCAATCAAGGAATCGTTCATATGGAATTTCAGGGTCTTGCTCGCAAGCAGGACACAGCACTTGGCCAGTTTTTCAAAAACTGGGGCAAAGACATGCGCTCATTCGGTACAAATATGAAGATGACAGTCAACGGGGAAGAGAACACCGAATACGAGAATTACGTGATGCGTGACAAGGATAAAATAGAACTCCGATTCGATTAACAAGCCGGAGTAGTGTGATTATTTACTTAGATGCTATGAATAAAAAATATCTATACATCAGCTTGGGGGCCACAGTGATCGTCATCATTGGAGCATTAGTGCTCTCACAGAATAAATCGCCGTACAGCGCAAGTGCTGAATATATAAGCACTGATGTAGCTGGCCTCACTGCCGCAAAGCCGACTGAAACAGTCGGGCTAAAGAACGGCGACGCCTATGAATTGACCGCTAGTTTTGTAAAAAGGAGCATTAATGGAATAAACTACCGCATGCTTGCCTACAACGGCTCTATTCCGGGACCGCTGATTAAAGTCGCACAGGGTGCGGAAGTAACGATCAACTTCAAAAATAATACCGATATAAAGACCCTGCTTCATTCTCATGGTGTCCGGATGGACAATGCGTTTGATGGCTCGCAAACCGCACAAAAAGAGATGCAACCGGGAGAGAGCTTCGCCTATAAGCTGAAATTCCCCGACGCTGGCATGTATTGGTATCACCCTCATGTTCGGGAAGATTTCGAGCAAGAGCTTGGGCTGTACGGCAATTATCTCGTAGTGCCGACCAACGGCAGTTACTGGTCTCCGGTGAATCGCGAAGTAGCTTTATTCCTAGATGATATTTTGATTGAGGACGGCAGGATCGCATTGAGCAAGCAAGGAGCTGACCGTACCCTCATGGGCAGATACGGTAACGTCATGCTAGTAAATGGCGACGTTAACTATTCGCTCTCCGTGCAAAAAGGAGAAGTGATTCGATTCTACGTTACCAATGCCGCCAATACCCGGCCGTTCAACTTCGCCATCGATGGCGCGAAACTAAAACTTGTTGGAACTGATGGTGGTGCATACGAAAAAGATCAGTGGAAAAATTCGGTAACCGTTGGACCTTCGGAACGAGCTATTGCGGAGGTGCTGTTTGATAAAAGTGGATCGTTCACCATTCAAAACAAAACGCCCGACAAAACGTATACGCTCGGCATGGTGAATGTCTCAAGCGATCCGGTTCAAGTATCTTATGCTTCTGAATTCAATCAGTTACGTACTCATCCAGAAACGGTGCAAAGCATCGATCCACTCCGGTCATATTTTGACAAGGTGCCGGACAAGCAGATAAAGCTCACACTCGACATGAGTGGCAACATGACGAGCATGCAGGGCATGGGTCACGGCGGCCACATGATGCCAAACGGTCAGATGATGGGCGGTTCGATGATGAGTACAAGTCCGGATGGCATTGAGTGGGATGATGCCAATCAAATGATGAATCAGATGTCGAATACCGATTCGATCAAATGGAAAATTGTTGATCAAGCTACAGGCAAGGAAAACAAGGATATCGATTGGAAATTCAAAAAAGATGTGCCGGTCAAGATTCGGATATTCAATGATCCGAATTCAATGCATCCGATGCAACATCCGATCCATTTCCACGGACAGCAATTCTTGGTGCTCGCAGTAAATGGCGTAAAGCAAACAGATTTGGCATGGAAAGATACTGTTATGGTGCCTTCTGGCCAGACTGTCGATATTCTTCTCTACCCGACAAATCCCGGCACTTGGATGGCACACTGCCATATTGCCGAGCATCTTGAGGCAGGAATGATGTTTATGTTCAAAATTGAGTAAAGGCTCGCCACGGGGGCAAACAAATGGCAAAAAGGCCTTAATATGGGCCTTTTGTTCATTTTCTCTTTTTGGACGCTTTCGCTTTTTTATTAAAATCGAGTGCTAACTCAAGCCAATACTGCAAATCTTTTTTACCGCCTGTTCCTTTGGGGTTAACGAAAACAAAACCCTTCATCGGCCTGCCAGTGAAATCCATTTCACGGCAACCTTTCTTCCGCAAGGCGATCTCATGCATCATCGGATCAATACGAACCATAAGATCATCTTTCAAAACGCCGACGCACATTTTGCCGTTGACCATAAACGTGAGTCCGCCCATCATTTTCTTTTCTTCGACGCGCGGAGTGCGCTTCAGTGCATCACGTACTCGTTCTGCTAGTTGTTCGCTGTATGCCATAGTTTTCACTCTAATTTAAAAGAAACAGTGACGCTGTCGCCAACTGCTATTTTCTCCTTATTCCGGATCGCTGACTTAAAGGCCACAAAAAAGTCCCCACCCTTCTTCATCATGAGTTTGGTTTTCCACGATGTGCCGCCAACGCGTGCCGTAATCGGATACATGCCCCAAGCACGCCTCCGGCCTCGCAGGTAATTCGTGTATTTTTTAGGCACTGCTACATATACCCAGCCGCCACGACCGGGAAACTTTTGTATGGTTGCCTTAAAAATAATGTCTCGCTTCATACACTTTTCTCTGCATACTTTTTCATGCCTGCAAAGATGTCGTTGAGAATTTGATTGAACTTTCTTTTCATCATGAATGCGTCCATTAGCTTGCCTAGCACTCCAAACTTTACTTCGTACTCAAGGTCTTGCGAGACGAACGTGCCTCCGTTTTTAGGCTCGAGTTTCGTATACCATCGGCAAAACACCAAAGGCCATGAGCTTTTTACGATTTCGATTCCGATTACCCGTTCCGGCTCAAACTTAATTACGCGCTCATTGCTAAAGCCACCATCTTTAAAGTTGCAGTGCCGCTCCGCATCGAGGCATGCCCTTTTTTCACCCACATTGTCGGTATGCTTAACGAGCGGATTGTACTTTGCGACCTCTTCAAGATTCGCGAGTATTTTCCATACTTTTGAGACGGGCGCATTGATTTGAATTTCGTGGTGGAGTATTGTCATAGTCTCATTAGTTTTTTGTTGGGGCTCTGCCTTCGGCATAATTTTTAATTGACTTCAAGGCTGCCAAACGATTTTTCTTTTGATCCATTTTTATCATTGGGTTCATGAGCCAACCCATAAATCCTTTTGTGCGGTGATAAAATGTAAATATGAAACGTGTTTTATCTGTGCCTTCTGGAACCACTTCCATTGCTCCGCCAACATCATTTAAGATTTTTGACATGCCAAAACTATCTTCATAAATAAGAAAAGCTATTTTCCTTCCTTCAATTTGCTCGGTTCTGATTTCTTGATACCACCCCTTTCTTTTTTCGCTGAACTTGGCAAACACCTTACGCTTACTTCCAACTCCTTCTTCTGTTTGACCACGTCTTAGATAAACTTCAATTTTCTGTACCGGAGGCCCCCAATCTTCGAGCCGTTTTGAGTCCCTTATTAACGGCCAGACAGCGGAAACAGGGGCATTGATGATTATTTCGCCCTGACCTTGTATCTTTGGAGTTTGAGAATAGTGTGGTGTTATAGGGTTATTCTCCATATTTTATTTATTGGGTTGTGTAGCCATAAATTTTTGAAATGCTGCGGTATCAAAATAGACATCAAAGGAGTCTATCTTTCCATTTCTCACTCCAACAATCTCTGATGTCTCAAGTACGAATTTTTCTCCATTTGAAAGAACCATATGATAATTATTTAGGACACAAGCTGTATCGCCCTCAACAAGCATTTGTTTTATTTCTGAAGATTCAAGGCGTGATAAGAGATCATCAGTAATTTCAATTACAGATTTTTTTCCTTGGAGGGAGGGCATTCCTGTTCCTTTGAACGTAACTCCATCGGCTAGCATGGATTGCCACTCGTTATTTCCCGGTTTCTTGGTGTCATAGAATCTTTTTACGATTTCTTTTGTTGTGGTTGATTTCATATAATTTAACTCCTTTGATTATTGATTTTCCGTAGTTTTTACAGTCTTTGTTTACCCAGGATTATTTCTTCCCCAACTTTGCCTGCCAAAGTGAAAACGCGGCTCCGGTAGGATCAAGAATGGTGCTGACGATTCCCCACGGGAAATCTTTTGGTTGTTGCGCGACCTTTCCGCCAAGTTTTGCCGCCTTTTTCGTAAATGAGGAACAGTTATCTACTACAACGTAGGGTGTCCAGTGGGAAGGAAATCCTTTCTTGGCTGGATTGTCAGTAATTCCTGTCCCAAAGTCTTTTCTCGCCTCGACCTTGAGCATCGGATATACAACACCTTCGCCCATAGGCATTTCCTCAACTTTCCATCCGAAAAGCTTGGCGTAGAATTTCTTTGCTTTCCCCACGTCATTGGTGCGTAGCTCAAAAAATATAAATGGATGCTTCATAATTTTTAGTTTATCCCAGTAATGTTTATGTATTCCATTAAGCCTAGGCTTTCTTGTCCCACTCTCCCTTGAACCACACCAACCACTTATTCTTGTCTTCCTCGCTAGACTTAGCCATTTGCTCCCGCATCGGTTTATGAGCCTCATCCGTTGAACTCATAATATGTTGACCGCCCATATTGGCAACTTCTTCAGCGGTTGTGCCTTTGAAAATCTTGTCGCACGGACCGCCCATTTCTCTACATGCAAATTGTTTCATAATTATTTTTTAGTAAGTTTAGTTAATGTTTTCGACCTTTTTAAGTATATACTATTTTGCTTGCAATACGCAAGTATGATATTCTGTGGACATGAAGAAGTCAAGAAGGAGGTCAGATTGCCCAATCAATTTTGCACTTGAGTCTTTTGGCGATAAGTGGTCGCTTCTCATTATTCGTGACATCATGTTTTCCGGAAAAATGTACTATGGTGATTTTCTCAAATCTGAAGAGCATATCGCAACGAATATTCTAGCCGACAGACTTTCCCGACTTGAACAGGTTGGAATCATACGAAAGATAAAAAATGTCAAAGACAAGCGAAAAGATGCCTATCAGTTGAGTGAAAAAGGGGTAGACCTTCTGCCGATGTTGATTGAAATAATAGTGTGGAGCGCAAAATACGACTCCAGAACTGCCGCACCAAAAGAGTTTGTTGCTCAAGCGAAAAATCATCGGGAAAAACTTATCAAGCAAATCAGAACTGCATTAAAGCAGAACAAAGTTTTATTTGAGCCAATAAAACAAGTCGAGGATGGCCTAAAACGAAAAACTGCACCGTTTCCGCAAAAATGATAAGGCGATGTTATTTCCATATGACTCCCTATTTGATCACTTGATTAACTCAAGCCGCAAAAATTTCCGATTCTTCTTCACACGCTAAAGGGGAGAAAGAGTCAGCCGCTTTTCCAGCACAGGATCAGGGTCTTAGGGGGAGCATTAGGGGGCTATGTCAGTAGCTCCTTTTTGCTTTTTGCAATCAAGTCAGTAAACCGACAAAATCATCCAGATTTCCCACCAGTCGATACATAATCGGTGGCAGATATAGCACGAGGATCAAGACAACGAGGCCAGTACCGGTGCCTATTTTCTTGGGCTTGCGATCATCTTGCACTGCTATCAAAGCAATCTCAATTTTATGTTTGATGATCACTCGTACAGCTTTGTTGCAATGTGGGCAACGCGTGGAAAATGAGGCCTCGGAATTGAATACGGCATCTTTGAAGATGATCCTAGTGCAATGAGGGCAATTTCCTATACCAGATTGTTCCTCTTTGACCATAGTTTTTGTTTCCGGAGGTTCATTACCTACCCGTTGTCAGCCGGTTTGGCTTTGAAATCCTCGATCAGGGTTAATTAATAATCGTCATATTGTCCGGGGTCGACTACCTCCCGGACAGTTAACGGGTAAGTTAGGTGTCATCTATTACCCTCCTTTTTGCACCATTCATCGACATCTTTTCTGTGAGCATTGCTTTCATCTCATTTAAGTTATCCACAGTTTTTTCACGCGATCCGTAATTCTTTTTATTTAATTCTTT
>CAYHIQ010000025.1:0-9563 GCA_964356775.1 uncultured Candidatus Saccharibacteria bacterium
GGATCATGTTTTCTTTCTATGAAGAGCGGTATAAATTGCATCGGGCCTGGACGGTAAAGTGCCACCATAGCGTGGATATCGTGAATAGTGTTCGGCTTAAGATCAATGAGAAATTTGGTCATAGCGTTACCGTTGAGCTGGAAGGTTCCTTCCGTCTCGCCTCGGGCGAGCATCGCAAAGGTTTTTTTATCATCAAGCGGTATATGCTCTATATCAATCTCTTTACCTTCTATCTTTTTGATGCGATCTATCGTATCCATGATAATGGAAAGGTTTTTAAGCCCAAGAAAGTCGAATTTCAATAATCCTACTCCGCCGTACTCGTCGGTGATGGAGTACATGTCGTATTGTGTGATGAGTTTGCCGGTGCCTTTCGGGTCGGGCTGCACCGGTGCCCACTCGACAAGCGGTGTTGGTGCGACCACGACGCCCGCCGCGTGGACGCCGACGTGTCGCACGCAGCCCTCAATGCGCTTTGCAAGGTCGATGATCTCACGAGCATCGTCGTCTTCGTCGTATAAACTTTTCAAATCAGGTTCGAGTTCAAGGGCGTGGTCGATAGTCATCGGGAAGCCTTGCGAGCCTATCGGAATGAGTTTTGCGATACGGTCGCCGGTGGTATAAGCGTGACCCAAGGCCCGTGCGACGTCGCGCACCGCGGCTCGCGCCATCATCGTGCCGAAGGTGCCTATTTGCGCGACATGGTCTTCGCCGTACTTCTGTTTCGTGTACGCGATCATGTCGTCGCGGCGATCGTCGGCGATGTCCATGTCGATATCTGGCGCCTTCGGGCGTTCAGGGTTAAGAAAACGCTCAAAGGGCAGTTTGTAGAAAAGTGGATTCACATTTGTAATGCCGACGAGATAGGCGACCAAGCTTCCGGCGGCAGAACCTCTCGTGGTAGTGAGAATGCCGGCGCGGCGGGCAAACGCGAGGAGATCAGCGACGATGAGGTAATACACCGCGAAGCCTTTGCCGATGATGATCTTCAGCTCATATTCGATGCGATCGACAACCTCTTTCGACTCCTCGAGTTTCCTTGTAGCGATGCCGGCATACGCCTTCGCGCGCAGTTCTTCATCGTGATTTGTAAAGCCGGGTGAGACGGGCACCGACGGGAATGTCCATTTCCCGAGATCAAAAGAAAGGTTGCAGCGGTCGGCGATCTTCCGCGTGTTATCGATTGCTTCGGGATGGTCTTTGAAGAGTTCGAGCGCGCGCTTTTCGCTGATGAAAGAGAAGTCTTCGTCTTCATTTCTGCCGCGCGAGCCTTGCTGGATGCGGCGCATGGTCTCAGTCGCACCGCGATCATCAGGATTCAGATAATAGACGTCGTGCTGCGCGACGAGCGGCGTGTCGCTTGAGCGCGCAAGCTCCACGACCTTCTGCATGAGCGCCTCGTGCCCAGCGACCTGAGGATGATGCGTGATCTCAAGAAAGACGTTGTCGGTACCGAAGATATCTTTGAATTCCGCGAGTGCGGCAGCAGCTCCATCGGCATCGCCCGCGCGTAAGAGCTGCGCAATATCGCTCGCAAACGAGGGCAGGAGCGCGATGATGCCGCGATGATGCTCGCGCAGCAACTCCTTATCCATGCGCGGACGCTCGAAAAATCCTTCCGTCCACGACTTCGTAACGAGTGCGAGAAGATTCTTATAGCCTTCGTTGTTTTCCGCCAAGAGCACGATGCGCGAACGCTTTGCATCGATGTTCGGGTCCCGTTCTTTTCGAGAGCGTGGCGCGAGATACGCGTCAACACCGAGAATCGGCTTCACACCCTCTTTGGTCGCAGTTTTATAAAACTCGATTGCGCCGTGCATATTGCCGCCGTCGGTGAGTGCAAGTGCGTCCATCCCTTCCTTTTTTGCCTTCCCGATCAGCTCATCCACTTTCGGCAACGCCTGGAGGAACGTGTAGTGACTGTGCGTATGGAGATGAATGAAGCGCGATGCCATGAAAATAGTATACGTGATTTTTTCGACGGCTGCCGGCGAGCAAAAATCACCCCGAAAATGAGGACATTTTCGGGGCTTTTTGTTTGTAATAGAACTGCTGATTCTTTTTGCTATGCTTCCAACATGAGATTCACTTTGGGAGTAGATGAAGCGGGGCGAGGTCCTTTGGCGGGGCCGGTCTCGGTCGGGGTGGTCGCTGTACCGGAGGGATTTGATGTGGCGCAGGAGTTTCCGGGCGTCGCGGATTCGAAGAAGCTCTCGGAAAAGAAACGGGAAAAGATTTTTGGAATGCTGGTTATGAGAGCTGCTCTTGGGGACGTACGATTCATTGTTGAGTTCGAGAGCGCTGAAACGATCGATAGGGAAGGTATCGTACCGGCGGTGCGCCGCGCGCTTGCGCGCGGCGTGATTGCCCTTGCTCCTGATCCTTCACTCGTAAAAATACAGCTCGACGGCGCGCTTCGCGCGCCGCCCGAATATGCTCAAGAAACCATCATCCATGGCGACGCGCTCATCCCGCTCATCTCACTCGCTTCCATTGCGGCAAAGGTCCTCCGCGATCGTTTGATGTGTGATCTTGCAAAGCAGTATCCAGAGTATGGCTTTGAAAAGCATAAGGGTTACGGCACTAAAGCCCATTACGAAATGCTCGCAAGGTATAGTCCCTGCGCTCTCCACCGCCGCTCTTTCTTGCACACAGCAGTGAGCGGTACTGCTGCTATTGCAACACCACGTTAAATCGCTTGCATAAAATCCCCTCTATTGTATATTGAATGCATAGGCCCCTGCGGCCATTTTTCATTTTTATTTTATCGCTATGGAGATACGAAATATCGCAATCATCGCGCACGTTGACCACGGAAAGACGGCACTTACCGACGCTATCCTCAAACAGACAGGTGCATCACCGGAGGGTACGTCGATGGATTCTAACGCGCTCGAGCTCGAGCGCGGTATTACCATTTATGCCAAGAATGCAGCAGTTGAGTACAAAGGTACGAAGATTAATATCGTCGATACTCCCGGGCACGCAGACTTCGGTAGCGAAGTCGAGCGTGTGTTGCGCTCGATCGATTCCGTGTTGCTCGTTGTTGATGCGCAGGAGGGTCCGATGCCACAGACTCGTTTCGTATTGAAAAAGTCACTTGAGCTCGGGCTCAAGCCCATCGTTGTGCTTAATAAGATTGATAAGCCAGCCGCTAATCCGGCTCGTTCCGAGGAACAAGTACTCGAGCTTTTCCTTGAACTCGGCGCGTCCGATGAGCAGTCGAACTTTCCAGTCATCTATTCAATTGGTCGTGAAGGTATCGCGATCAAGAATCTCACTGATGAGAAGAAGGATCTCGCTCCGCTCCTTGACCTCATTCTCGAAAAGGTGCCGCCGGCAAACCTCAACGCGGATGCTGAGGCGCCACTCATGCTCCAGCCTTTCAATCTTGCTTACGACAATTTTATGGGCCGACTCGCAGTCGGTCGCATATACGCGGGGACCGTTCGCCCTAATCAAAATGTTTTCATCAAGAAGCCAGACGGTGAAGTGCGCACTGGCCGCACCACCAAGGTCTTTACTTTCAAGGGTCTCGAGCGCGTCGAGGCGACAGAAGCGAAAGCAGGAGACATTGCGCTCATCGCCGGCCTTCCCGACATCTATATCGGTGAGACAGTAACGACGAACGAGGCAGCAGCGCCTTTGCCAGCTATTGCGGTGGACGAGCCGACGATCGCGCTCAATTTCCTTGTCAATAATTCCCCCTTTGCCGGAAAGGAAGGGAAGTACGTGACCAGTCGCCAGATCCGCGACCGGCTCATGAAGGAGCTCGAAGTGAACGTCGGCCTCAAGATCGATTTTGGAACCGCAGAGTCCTTCCGCGTGTCCGGTCGCGGGGAGCTGCATATCGCCGTGCTTCTCGAAAACATGCGCCGCGAGGGTTATGAGCTCCAGGTCTCCCAGCCGCAGGTCATCATTCGCGAAGAGAGTGGCGTGAAGCTTGAGCCGTATGAAGAAGTTATCATCGACACTCCGTCTGAATTCCAGGGCGCTGTCATTGAGAAGCTTGGTGTCCGTGCATTCGTCTTGCAGAACCTCACGCAGTACGGCAACATCGTGCGTCTCACACTTGAGGGTCCAACACGCGGCCTTCTTGGCTACAAGAATATGTTCATTATTGATACGAAGGGCGAAGGTATTCTTTCTTCGCGCGTACTCGGCTTCAAGCCGTATGCAGGCGAGATCAAGAAGCGACAGGTCGGCTCGATGATCTCGATGGCGACTGGCAAGGCGCTCGGCTATTCTCTCTGGTACCTCCAGGATCGCGGACAGCTTTACATCAAGCCAGCAACTGAAGTGTATGAAGGTATGGTTATCGGCAATACGTCGAAGGGTGAAGAGATGCAGGCAAACCCGACGAAGGGTAAGAACCAATCGAACGTTCGCTCCTCGGGCATGGACGAAGCGCTCACACTCGTGCCGATCTTCGATCTCACAATCGAACGCGGCATGGAAATCATGTCAGACGACGAGTATCTCGAGATCACGCCGAAGTCGGTGCGTCTGCGCAAACAGTATCTCTCTGAAACCGAGCGGGCGAAGGCGCGTCGTTAAATTTTTTAAATAAAAAGGGCATCGGCTGCGTGCAGCCGATGCCCTTTGTCAGACTATTCAGTACAGTACTGTTCTCTGTAGGTGCGAATCTTGTGGGCTAGTATGCCTGTGGCGATGCTTTTTGCATCGTGGCTCCCTGTGATGGATTTTTCCAAAAAAGAGATGAGGCTAGTGAGTGTTGCGATGGCGCACACAGGAATCGCATACTCGCGTTCGAATTCTTGAGCGGCCGAAAGAGTGCTAGTTCCGCGCTCCTTTCGATCCAAAGCAATGCCGAGACCAACGGGGATACCTTTTTGCTGTCGAATGTACTCGACAGCCTCCCATTTCGTTCCACCATCAGTGATAACGTCATCAATGATGAGAACACGACTTCCTTGTTTGATTGGCATTCCGATATGAAGACCTCTTTCACCATGATTCTTGTGCTCCTTGCGGCTGCTGCAGAAATTAATTTTTCCAAAACCAAGAGCGTCCAGAGCCATAGCAACAGGAGAAACGAGAAGTGTTCCTTTGTATGGAGGACCATACAAGAGATCAAACGTGAGATTGTCCCCTTCTCGAAAATTTTCAGCAATGATCCGAGCGTACTCCGAAGCTATTTTCCTTGTCGCTTCACTGGAAGAGAATTTTCCGGAATCGAAGAAATAGTAGGATAATCTCCCACTTTTTAGCGGGCGCCCTTCCGGAACTAGTTCAAGCGCCCCGATAGCATGCGAGTATGCAATGAACTTTTCGGCAAGAGCAACTTTCTTATCTTCCATACGTCCTCCTCTTCCATACGTTTTTGATGCTGTCCGTATTCGAGACTATTCTTTTTATGGATGATGGTCAAGTAAATACCAACACGGGTGTTTCTATAATCCTGCTATCATCCAGGGTATGTCCTATACGAAACTAGTTATTTTTGCAGTAATTTGCATCCTGCTTATAGGTGCCGTCCATTTGTTGAAACTCAAGCGAAGTAACGGGGAAGTTCTTCCTATTGTCACGATGGCAACAGATAGTCAGCTACAGAAGCCAGTCGAAACTAATTCATTAGGAACTCCTGTAAAAATTTCTCAAAAAAATGGTGAAAGATTTTCATATCCATCTGGCAGTTATTCTGAAACTCTTAAGGCGGCTGATGGTTTGACTCGCTCATACCTTATTCACGTTCCCGTCGGATATGACCCCAAAAATGAATATTCTCTTGTTGTGGCACTGCATGGCGGATTCGGTTCGGGGGAGAGTATGGAGAAACAGACGAGAATGTCTGATTTGGCTGACAAGAATGGGTTTATTGTCGTCTATCCAGATGGCGTAGCAAACGCAAATGGCGTCCGCGCATGGAATGCGGGGAATTGTTGCGGTGCTCCGTCAAAAAATAACGTTAACGATGTCGGATATATTCGACAGCTTGTGGCATCTCTCGAATCGACATATAGCGTAGATACAAAAAAAGTATTTGCTATGGGCATGTCCAATGGCGCTATGTTATCCAATCGTTTGGCCTGTGAAGCTTCAGATGTGTTTGCTGCAGTCGCACCAGTCTCCGGAACGCCGCAAGTCGCTGCCTGTAACCCAAAACGACCTATCCCAATTCTCATGGTCCATGGTACGAGTGATGCCATTGTTCCATTTAATGGGGGTGTAGGAACTAGTTTCGTAACGAAAGATAATCCTTTCATTTCCGTTGTCCAAGCGCTTTCTGATTGGTCCGGTCGCAATAAATGTTTTGGCAAAGAGGTGGTGACTTCCATACCACCACTTACGAATGATGGCATTACTGTAGATAAGATAATGTACTCCGGCTGCGTTGCTGAAACTATTCTCTATAGGATTAATGGCGGTACGCATTCCTGGCCGGGCGGTACTCAAGCAAGGGCTCAGGAGTCGGCGGCTCCTTCGCAGTCGTTTGATGCATCAGAAACGATTTGGACATTCTTCAGCTCGCTTTGAGTAGAGGGTTGGTTTTTGTCATTCAGGAAGTAAAAAGTTCGCCTGCCCCGCCTCCACAAATGCGAAAACCGCCCGGAGGCGGTTCGCATTTGTGGACATATCGGGTAGAACATTGAACTCGCTTAAAGACTACCTATCCCGTTTCTGGGCTTATTATCAGACGAGCGTACAACTACAAAAAGCGCTTGAATTCGCCTAATTATTTTCCTATGAATGAACCACAGTCAGAGAATAGAATTAACTTCTCTACAGGCCGAAGGCCTGTCATGGTGTCTATTAGAAGTTTTCCCGAAAAGACCATAAAGCATGACCTTGAACAGCAGGAGTGGTACTGCAACATGATCTTGGATTGTATGGCGGCTATTCAGACCGGTGTTTATGAGGCACGACAGCGTGTAATTCATATGTATCACGACATTGGCTTGAGGATTCTGGAGGAGCATGAGAATTTCGAGAGGGCAGAAATCTACGGAGAAAAGATAGTGCAACGCGTTGCCAAGTCTCTAGAAAAGAGTCAACGGACGATAGGATACGCGATACAGTTCGCAAGGACTTATCCGACTGAACGGTCGCTGGAGGAGCTACCGGGCGGAATGAACATCAGTTGGCACAAGATAGTTAATAAGGTTCTGCCGGGCAAGCCGCTCGATGAGGAGTGTAAGCACGAGGAATTCGAGATGGTGAAGATATGCAAGAGTTGTAATTGCCGGAAAAGAGACTGACCACCTGTCGGGTTCTGCTTTTCTTTGTGTGTCTAACATAGGCAAAACTTATGAGAATTTTTACGCCGTCTTTCACTGGTGAAAAGTTTCACCGCGAAACTGACTAGCTCACATCGCGCGGGCAAAACATACACTCTGCTACACCGAGCACACTAGAGAAACACACCAAGATCGCGCGGCTATGTAATACCTATTATCTATATAACAATTGCCTCTTGTAGCGTGAGAGTACTATCTGAAACGCCCCTTTTACGCATCTAAGCCATATTTCAGTTATTCCGACCGGTGTATGTATGCTCGTGACTCTAGGGTCTGGCTCTGTGTCTCGTTTTTGAAAGACTCCTCGACTTTATTCCTGGCTATTTTTATCAACAAAAGCAATCATATTCTTCACGAGTTTTGCCAGTACCTCTTGCGTAATCTCACCGCCTGCATAGCCGTATTTCTTGAGTTCATCTAAGCAACTGTGTGATATGTAGAAATCTATACGTCCCGCAATCCAGTCCTCGGCTCCAGCATCAGGGTGCAAGAGTGAAAATGCACCCGCAAAGTCGCCTAGTGCGTTTCCGATTTCTTCGGAAGTTGTGTATTCGCTAGGACACTGCAATGAATCCATCAACCCTTGCGCCTTTGTAATGTCTTCAAGGACGCTTGTTCCAGCCGAGTTTACGCATGCTTTTGAGGCGTCGAGAATCGTCGAAACAAAACTTTCTTGTTCCGATGTAAGGGGTAGCTGCGACGCACGATATATAGCCGCCGTGGCCGCGGCGCAGTCATCTTCAATGTAGAACGCTTTACCAAGAAGTATCCAGCAGTCCGCGTCATTTTCGTCGAGTTCTAGGCACTTGTCGCTAGCAATACGTGCGCCTAAAGAGTCGCCCTTGTCGATAGAATCCTGTTCCATCTGCCTAATTTGACTCAACGATAGTGCCTTCGTCTCGTCTGCGTGCATGTATTCATAAACTAGGCCGTACCCTATATATCCAGCAAGGGCGATCAGGACTGAAAGCAGAACAATGCCAACGTACTTTAAAATTGCGAGAGTGATGGTGCGAAGACGGGACATAATTTATTTCACGGTGAAACTCTCGTTATTTACAAGTAAAATATATTGACTCACTTCGCATACCACCTAGAAAATGAGTTCCTGTTTTTCCCCACACTAGGTTTCCATATACTTTATCGAATACAAGTGTATGCAAATCAGTATTTGTAGAACTGTGCCAAATACCTATTGCATATCTTGCGTTTGGACCGTCAGTTATGATATTAAACCTCCCCATATCTTCTCTCCCAATTACTGCATCTGCTCCGGTTGCGAAGAGTATATATCCTTCATAGTTCCAATCATTATTATATTCAAGCTCGTGTTCAAGGGAGATGACTGCCGTATCTGTTCCTGGAATTGCATAACTCACAAGGTCTTCTTTCTTCTGGTCTTCAAAAATATCAGTGCTGGTTATCGCTCTGCACAAGAAAGTTTTTTTGTTTAAGTCGAATGCTCGCGACTGATTCAAGGGATATTCGAGTTGCGTCTTGACCGGTTCTTTTTGCGAATCCATACTAGATGTGGATATAGTGCCCGTGCCACCATTTTCTTGAGTTCCAAGAAAAAATCCCACCACAAAAATTAAGGTTACTAGAATGATATTTCTCCACGAAAAAGTTTTGTTTGTTTCCATGTCTATAGTTTTGTGAGTAACAGGGGCGATGTTGTGTAGACACATAAAACCCGCCACCAGTAGGCCTTACGGCCCCGTAGAAGTTTCCCTCTACGACGTACAGCACGCCCTGATGACGGGTTTTTCGTGCTGTACGATTCTCGACCATGCCCGGGGATTGCTCCCGCAGGTTTAGGCCTCTTTATTCGGTTTACCTACCCATCCTACTCCTGCTCGGTTACAATTGGAACATGGACGCAGTGGACGGCTATATAGCGCTCCTTCGGGAGCTTTATGTCGATGGCGATGCGGATGATAAGACCGCTCACAAAATCGCTTTCATTAACTCGATACTTCAACGAATGAAGGGCCTCACCGCTAAGGACTCCCTACTACTTCGTCTGTCTGTTCCGGTGGGTATTGTTTCGTCTGATACCACTGAGAACGTCGCTATGAGCGCTATACGCCTCAAAGAGCAGTTCTTGGAGGCTTTAGAGCGAGAGAAGGACATCACTGGCCTGGAATACTCTGAAAAGCGTATTGTGAATGGAGCTGGCGTACCGGTCAGTGTTTCTTATGCAGATTTTGATACCGATCCACACAGGCTGAACGAGCAGTTGGAGAAAGAGCGCACGAAAGTTATTGTTGAAAGAAAAAAGGAAGAGGCACAGCGTCCGATTTC
>CAYHIQ010000026.1:0-9486 GCA_964356775.1 uncultured Candidatus Saccharibacteria bacterium
GCGCCAAAGCGAGCGTACGATTGTCCGATTTGCTCCGCGCGCTCGACCCGGCCGGGCCTTCACGAACCTTTATTCGCGCACCGCAGAATCCGATTCTTCTGCCTCAAGGCGCCGGCTTCGAAAGCCGAGTAGTCTTCAACGCTGCCAGTATCGATTTAGACGGCTCGATATATATTTTGTATCGTGCAATGGATAGCGCAAATACTTCCACCATCGGGCTCGCGATTTCTAAAGACGGTGTCACTATCATTGAGCGCCTGCCGGAGCCGATCTATGTGCCGCGAGAGGATTTTGAGGCGAAGCACGGAAGCGCGACCGGCAATTCCGGCTGCGAAGACCCTCGCATCGTACGTATCAATGACACGCTCCACATGACCTACACCGCGTACGACGGAGTGCGTGCTCCCGCAGGTGCGGTTTCATCTATAAGTGTTGATGATTTTCTTGCACGACGATTTAACTTATGGAGCAAGCCCTTTCTCCTCACTCCGGAAGGCGTGGACGATAAAGATCTCGCTTTACTTCCTGAAAAAATTGACGGTAATTACTTACTCTATCACCGCGTCAATAATCAAATTTGCGCTGATGTATTACCAAATCTAGTTTCGGGGAAACGAGTGAGTCGCTGTATTGAAATCATGGCCGCGAGACGCGGCATGTGGGACGGGGTAAAGGTTGGTATCGCCGGGCCACCAATCAAAGCCGGCGATAACTGGCTCATGATCTACCACGGCGTCTCGCGCCATAGCAAGTACCGCCTTGGCGCAGCACTTCTTGATCCCTCCGGCACCTCGGTCATCGCGCGTACCGCCGATCCTATTTTTGAACCTCTTGAGAGTTACGAAAAAGAAGGAGATATTCCTAATGTCGTATTCTCTTGCGGAGCATGTGTGCGCGGCGATACCCTCTTTCTGTATTATGGCGGAGCTGACAAGGTCGTCGGCGTCGCGATTGGCTCACTTTCTCACATCCTTAAAGCACTCTCCTAGCATCTTGAGCACATGAACATCCCTAAACTCGTCATGTTCGATCTCGACGGCACGCTCGCCGAGAGTAAGCAGCCGATCACAGCTCCGATGGCAGCGCTTCTTGCCCGACTCCTTGAGAAGACGCGCGTCGCTGTCATTTCCGGAGGTGCCCTCCCGCAATTCCTGTCACAAGTAGTCGATCAGCTCCTGCGTCAGGACGTCCGAAGGGACGCTCCGAAGGAAGCAAACCTTTCCAATCTCTACCTTCTCCCGACTTCGGGCGCAGCGCTTTACGAATATCTCGATGGCAATTGGAAAAAAATATACGAGGAGCTCCTGTCAGATACAGAAGCGATTACTATCGAGGCTGTGCTTCGTGCAGCTGGCACCGAAACTGGCCATATCAACTTCTCTGAGCCATCCTATGGCGAGCGCATCGAACACCGCGGTGCGCAGGTAACCCTTTCCGCGCTCGGTCAGCAAGCGCCCATCGACGAGAAAATGGCATGGGATCCGGATCGCACGAAACGGGCGGCGCTTCACGCGCATATAAGCAAACATCTACCGACATTTTCGGTAAAGATTGGTGGGAAAACAAGTATTGATGTCACAAAGCAAAATATCGACAAAGCGTACGGCATTCACAAGCTGTGCGAGCGCATTGGCGTATCGGAATCCGACACACTCTATGTCGGCGACGAGCTTCGTTCGGGCGGCAACGATGAGGCCGCATATAAGACTGCGGTGGAGACACATCCGGTGACGAACCCCGAAGACACGATGAGGCTCATACGCGAGATGGTGTCATAAGTCAAAAACAAAACCCGCCTCTTCTGAGGCGGGTTTTGTTTTTGACTTAAACTTTATACAGTAATCACACACAACGTGTCCGTAGAACCTGGGATGCCGAATTTCAGCCCTGCAGTGACCACTACATGATCGCCTGACTTCGCTAGCTTATTTTCAAGCAGAAAACGCGATACAAACGCTATGACTTCGTCGGTCGTCTTGCCCGCATCCGCAAGGAAAGGATACACCCCGCGCACAAGCGTGAGGCGTTCGACAGTGGCCTGATTTGGAGAAAGCGCGATAATGGGGCAAAAAGGCTTGAAGCGCGCGATCATTTGGGCGGAACATCCCGATTCGGTAAGCACGACAATCGTGGTGGCGCCGATATGTTCGCAGATATCTACGACCGAAGTACTGATGGTGTCGACGATACTCGTCGCCGCGACAGGCACCCTCGGAATACTCGCTTCAACAGTCTCGGCAATTCGAGTCATCATAGTAACCGCTTCAACAGGGTATTTCCCTAGTGTGCTTTCCTCAGAAAGCATGACTGCGTCAGTGCCATCGAAAATGGCGTTTGCAATATCCGACACTTCAGCTCGGGTGGGCACCGGACTCTGTATCATCGACTCGAGCATCTGTGTCGCGGTAATGACTGGCTTTCCGAGCGCGTTTGCCTCGCGGATAATGCGTTTCTGGTAAAGCGGCACCATTTCCGCAGGGACTTCGACGGCGAGGTCGCCACGCGCCACCATCGCACCATCGGCCACTGCGAGTATTGCAGAAAGATTATCAATAGCTTCTTGCGTCTCTATCTTCACGATGACCGGAATCTTTTTCCCTGCTTCCTGCAAGAGCTCCTTAAGCCGGAGCACGTCATCGACGCGGCGAACGAACGAGAGCGCGATCATGTCGACATCGTTCTGCATGCCGAAAGCGAGATCTTTCAAATCCTTATCGGTGATTGAGGAGATAGAAAGGTATGCGCCCGGAACATTTACTCCGCGTCGCCCCTTGAGCTCCCCACCGACTTCGACACGACAGTGTATTTCAGTACCCTCGACACGCTCCACAATGAGCTTCTTCTTGCCGTCGTCAAGCATGATAACGGACCCCGCTTTGACCTCCTGCGGCAGTTTAGGATAATTCACATGGAAACGATGCGCATCCCCGACGACCGGTTCGCTCGTGAGGATTAACTCTTTTCCTTTTTCGATAGTGATGCGCTCGGTGGTGTATTCGCCAGTCCGGATCTTGGGGCCGGAAAGATCAAAAAGGATGGCAACCGGCGTCCCGAGCTCTTTTGCAACCTTGCGGACATTGATAATCCGAGCGCCGTGCTCGGCGTGATCGCCATGGCTCAAATTAAGCCGCGCGACATTCATACCGGCGTTGATAAGCTTAGAAAGCATTTCCGGCGACTCTGTCGCCGGACCGATAGTCGCAACTATCTTTGTTTTTTTCGTTTGTAACAACATGTTGAAATAATATAATGAAAGAACATTGTAACACAGTCACTACAAAACAGCCTGTTTCAGCCGCGGGCGAGACGAACGAGACGGATGATTTCAAAAGAGTATCGCCCGCCGAGGGCATGGAACACGGGAGAGAGGAGTTCACTCGCGTCAGCGGCAAGCGCTTCATGTATCTCGCCAGTCGCACCAATATCCGGCAGGAGATGTGCAAAATCAGCGCGCGTGAGCTTCCCTATTTCTGCGAGTTCTTCCAAGTGCTTCACTATGGTTGAGACAGCGAGGGCGCGAACTTTAGCAACTTCAGCGAGCGATTTGCCATCGCGCGCGGCAGCAAGCGTCTCGGCGAGCCTCCCCGGCAGGCCCGCAACAGGTTTGCCTCGAGCCTCTCGGGAAGCTTTCTTTTTATCACTCTCTGCCTCAAACCACGCCCCACCCATCGCCTTTATAAACTTCTTTTGCATGTCGATTGGTTCTGTCGCTGGCATCTCCGCAAAGGCGTCACGCGCCGCGTCAGACGCGGCGCGAAAATCTTTATCCTTTTCCAAAATTTCCGGATGCACCTCAAGCGCGCGCGCATTGAGACCGATTAAGAACACACCGGAGAGCCGCCGCACGCGCGAGAGCGCGACATAGCCTTGCCCATATTCAAACGCTTTCGAGAGATCCATGATCGCTGCATCCATGCTCATCCCTTGGCTCTTATGCACCGTCATTGCATAAGCGAGCCGCAACGGAATCTGAGAAACACTCGCCTTTACTTTCCCCTGCTCCTCAAGCTGCCACTCCATCGGCTCGGTAGATATTTTTAAACCATCCTTCGTTTCTATAATCGGCATACTATCGGCACCCCAGCCACTCACGATGCCAAGCGTCCCGTTGACGAATTTTCCTTGTGGAGAATTCTTAGTGAACATCACTGCAGCACCTTCTTTCAACTCTAAAATCTCAGGAGAGAGGCAACCGCGCTTGAGCCCTTCGACCATCGAATCCTTCCCTTTCGAGCTCATGTTGAACTTCCTTGAGGTACCCTTGAGTTTGGCGAGTTCGGTGCTATTGATCCGGTCGACGTCGGCATTGTGCGAAAAGAGTTTCGGCGCGTCCGGCGGGAGCTCAGAGGGATCTCGGTGTCGTCGCATCAATTCTTCATAGTGCAGCTCCTCAACATTTCCCGAGCGTATCGCCGAGAGCACATTGAGAAAGTCACTATCATCTTGCCGATACTGCTCCGTGAGATAACACGTGAGCAGGCTCAAATCACGCCATACTGGAGAGGCATAGGCAAACTTAACTTCGCGCCCACGCGAGATTGGTGGCAACTGGAAGAAGTCGCCAACAAGAATCACAGTGAGTCCGCCAAAGGGCTTGTCGACGCGCCGCACCTCGCGACAAATAGAATCCGCCATTTCAAACGTCGAAGCCGAGAGCATTGAAATTTCTTCTATGATAAGCACTTTCGCTTTCTGTATCCGTCGCGCGATATGCTCTTTGCTCGCAATGCGGTCGACATCGGCCTTCGAGAGAGACTCGCTGATCCCGATACCGCTCCAGGAGTGAAGCGTCATGCCGCCGACATGCGTCGCCGCGATGCCGGTCGCCGCGGTCACCGAAGGCTCAATGCCGGAGTTGCGCAACCATTCAACAAACGCATTTATCGTATGTGTCTTGCCGCTCCCGGGTTCACCCGTGAGGAACACATTTGCGCCTGTCTTCAGTATCGTAATCGCCTCGCCTTGGGTCATAATCGTGATTATGCTGCCTTAGTGTCGATATGATCAATGTGATACTTTTCGGTGAGATTTTGCATCGCCTCTGCGATAGACCACTCCCCTTCGGCATCAAAAAGATCCGCATTCCCGGGTGGCGTACTACCGAGAATGACATGAAAGAGACGATAGCGCCGTGCCTCGGTTTTGCCAAAATGTTCTAAAAATGACCTTTTAAACGCTTCAAATTCAGAGTAAGGAATAGAATTTTCATTTCCAGAATATTTCCATAATGCTCTCTCTATCGCACGCACTTGCTGCACTATAGACCCGCGCTCAGGGTCTTCATCGTCTAGTTTTCTGAGCTCTAAACCGGCTTTATTCTGCCGCCGGATCTCCTCAAGATGCTGGAGCAGCTTATCATTCATTTCTGGCAATCCTTCGCTCATACTCCTATGTTTTTCGCGTGCATCACCGGATGCCAGTGTCGCAAGAAATAGTTATCGAGGTGTAGTCGTCCGGCACGACAGCCACACTTGTCTTGGCACAGCGCGGCAGCACCGTATCGCCTCCCGCGGCAAGAGTGTAGGAGCCGGGCGGAAGTGAGAATTCAAACGCTCCGCCCGCATTTGAATTCCCGATTATAAACGGCGATTTAGAGCTAGTGCGATACACCACAATTGTCGTTGCATACGGCTTCGGAGCGCAGGCAGGATCGGGCGGCATGCGCTCGACTGGGCAAGTCGGCCCGAGCAGCACCGTTCCGCGCACGCCAGATGTAGAGGGTTGAACCGACACCTCAGGAACGACCGTGAAGGTAAAACGATAGTCGCTCGGCTGTACCGTCTTCTGTGCGTATTTTTGTTCAGGGATTACTGACACGAGCGTAATAGTTGCGTTTTCTATGATCTGCGGTCGGTCGAGCGTGAGAGTAAAAGGAAGATCATAAGAATCGATAGAAATACGCACCCGCACAGTGCCAGCCTGAATGCATTGCACGTCTATCGGACAGCGGCTGTCCTCGATGAGATCGAGGACAGTGATGGTGGTGCCGCGTATCGTCGCACTCGCACCGATAGCGAGTGTTGCCGTCCCTGGGGCGGTCGAACCACCTGTCGAAGGACACTCGGCAAATTCACAGCGAGGACCCGTGCGCCCGACGGCAGAGCCGTCAGGGCAGAGCTTCGCCTCCTGAGTGCACATTTGCCCGCCAATCGGTGCTTCCGCCACACGCACATTCACTAACCAAAATTGAGCAATAAGTGCTGCCGTTACTAGACCGAAAATAATTACATATTTCTTCATACTGTGAGCATATCAGGTTATATCACTTTCTCGGCAAGTATCCTGGATAGTAGTCAATCTTGATATCGTCGACCCATTCAGTACCTGGGATGATACTCAAGACTTTACCGAAGATCTTTGAATCCTCCTGTCCCACAACAATCGGGTGGTATGCGCCACTCTTGTTTTCCGGATTCAAGAAAACGACGCCGTCGGCCTTCTTGTATTGCTTGATAACCGCCATGTTCCCCACGATAGCGACAACACGATCCCCGTTTTCAACGTCTTCAGTCACCTCCACGATGACGTAGTCCCCATTGCGGATTCCCGCGTCCTGCATACTGTCGCCAACCGCTTTAATAGCCGCGATGTTTGTGTGCACACTGATGAGATTCTTGTCAACGAGAATGTATTCTCCAAACTCGTCTTGCGCATATACTTCCATCGCGTCGCAACCCGCCGACGCGATAACTGGCACTTGAATGGTACCCGCTGAGATGCCCGAACTGTCACCCTTGAGAATCTGGATGCTCCTATGCTGGAAACGATCTCGCTTGATGAGACCCTTGCGCTCAAGCCCTTCCAACCGCTGCGTGACGCTCCTGAGCGAGCTCAATTTAAACTCCTTGCCGAGCTCGACCATCGTCGGCGCTTGGCCATTCTTACCGATATAGCGTTTCAAAAATGAAAGAGTCTTTTCTTGCACCGGAGTGAAAGTTGTTTGGCGTGTCATACACATAGAGTAGCACTGCGCGTATACAAGTACCTATAGTTATCCACAACTATAGACACAATATACACAACTTTAGTATCCTAGGTACATCAATTCCGTGACTAGTTTAATACTCAATAGTGATTGGAAATGATATTGAGGCGTCGTGCTCCGGAAGCCCTGAAGCATTATCTTTATGTAAAACAAGAGTCGCTTTGCCGATATATGATTGCGGGATTTTAATATCCGCCCTGAAAGGCACAAAGTCTGTAGTCATCCATTCACTCTGTGCCTGCGCAATACCCGTGGCAAGAAACGTGCCATCTTTATCAAGAACCTCTATCGGAAAGGACGCTTCAAAAAACCACGTTCCACGGGCTTTCCCTATGACAGAAAACTCTTTGCCGGTAACTGCGCCCGGGAAAGGAATTTCGACGACAATGTTATCGTCCGTCGCATTATGGTACGTTATTTTCTCAGGTATTTCTTCGACATACGTTCTCCCGTCGGGCGTCCTGCACTGACGCGGATAGCTTTCCATAACCGGATACCCCGCCCTCGCACAATCCTCAAAAGAGAGAACAACTGGTAAGGGAGTTACTACCATGCGGGAAAACCAGAACCATACTCCTGCACTAATGAGTATAAGAGCGATTGCTGTGTACAGAATAGATATTGTTTTCATATAGGTATGATAGCAAGATTTAATTCTACTGTGTTATTGAGTGGATTACACTTTTTTGAAAGAGTAGTAGCAGAAAAATCGAGTATACTACGTGCAATGACTACTGATGATTTGAAAAAAGTACTTGTGGGTGCGATGAAAGGCGAAGTGTCGGATGATGTGGCGACACTGAAAGAGGCGAGCCGCGATACATCGATCTTCACACGGATGCCAGAATTGGTCGTGTATCCCGAAGATGTAAATGACGTGAGTGCGATGATTAAAGAAATCAGCCGCGCCCGCTCCGCGGGCGCGGACGTCTCGCTCGCCGCGCGCTCCGGCGGTACCGACATGACCGGCGGGCCGCTCACTACGAGCGTCGTGGTCTCCTTCACCAAGCACATGAACCACATTGGCGAAGTCGGCACCGACTTCGCCGTTACTGAACCCGGAGTTTACTATCGCGATTTTGAAAAAGAGACCCTGAAAAAAAATTTGATACTCCCCTCCTACCCCGCATCCCGCAGCATAGCCGCCATGGGTGGCATCGTCGCAAATAATTCCGGCGGCGAGCGCACGCTCAAATACGGGCAGACCGAGCGATATGTCGAAGAACTCGATGTTGTGCTCTCTGACGGCTCACAGACAACCTTCAAACCTCTTACTCCTGCGGAATTGGAAGAGAAGAAAAAACTCCAGACCCTTGAAGGCGATATTTACCGGAAAATGGACACGCTAGTCACCAAAAATACCGCACTCATCGAGCAGCACCGCCCGAAAGTCTCTAAAAACTCGGCCGGCTATGGCCTCTGGAGGATTCGCGACGAGAAAACCGGCATGTTCAACCTCGCCAAGCTCATCTGTGGCTCCCAAGGAACGCTCGCACTTTGGACAAAGGCAAAGCTTAAGCTTGTAAAGCCGAAGGAGCATCGTGCTATGCTCGTCGTCTTCCTCTACGAGCTCGACATCCTCCCCGAGATCGTAAAGCGCGTACTGCTCCAGGAGCCCGAGTCTTTTGAGAGCTATGACGATCACACCTTCACGCTCGCAGTGAAGTTCCTCCCGGGCATGCTCTCACAGATGGGCTTCGCAAAAGCGGTGCGTCTCGGCATAGACTTTATCCCCGAGGCGGCGATGGTCGCCACCGGTGGTGTGCCGAAGATGATCCTCATGGCAGAATTTGCTGAAGACACGATCGAAGAGGCCGACAAGAAGGCGGCGGCGGCAAAAGAAGCGCTCGTCGGGCTCCACGTGCAGGCTAAGATTGAGAAAGATGAGAAAGAATCTGAAAAATATTGGATCGTCCGCCGCGAGAGCTTCGCGCTCCTGCGCAAAAATGTCCATGGTCTCTACGCCGCACCCTTTATCGACGACTTCGTCGTGCCGCCCTCAAGTTATCCCGAGTTTTTGCCGAAACTGAATGCGCTGCTCGACGAATACAAGTCGCATTTCATCTACACTATCGCGGGCCACGTAGGCAACGGCAACTTCCACATCATCCCGCTCATGGACCTCTCCAAAGAAGAAAATCGCCAAGTGGTCCTTGAGCTTGCGCCCAAAGTCTACGAGCTCGTGATAAGCGAGGGCGGCACCACGACCGGCGAGCACAATGACGGCATCATCCGCACACCCTACCTCCCGATGCTCTTTGGCGGAGAGATGGTCGCACTCTTTGCCGAAACGAAAGAGATTTTCGACCCTCTTAACATCTTAAATCCCGGCAAGAAAGTCGGCGGCACCTTCGCCGATATCAAGAAGGACATGATCACGACTGTTCAAAAATAATACACAGCTCAATCCCGCGGGCCGCGTTTCCGTCCGCCGGTTATAAGCTATACACCTTACATGACACCCGCCAAAACCAACCGCCACGTTACCCACAGTGCCCGCA
>CAYHIQ010000027.1:0-9096 GCA_964356775.1 uncultured Candidatus Saccharibacteria bacterium
CAGACGGACGAGTACTTTGAAACCGAACTGTGCGCCTTTCGTGTCGCGCACTTCGATGGGCGTGTACATTTTCTTGTAGTCGGGCGCGAGGAGTGTCTTGCCGCCTTCCTCGACGAATGAGCCGACGAAGGTTTCCCGGGCGCGTGAGATTATCTCGACAACCTTGCCGGACTCGCGTGGGGGCATACGGCGCGAAGGGTCGCTATAGGCACCCATTGGCATAATCTTTACGATGTCTCCCGAGAGGGCGTGATTGGTCCATTCGATCGGAATGAGCAGGTCTTCTTTATCGTCGCCGACTGCGAAAAAGCCAAACCCTTTTCGGGTCATCGTTATTGGTCCTTCCAAGAGAGTCTCCGCTGACATTTCTTGTACTCTAGCAATATTATGGAGCTTCTGCTACAGGCGCGAAGTGAGGAAATAAGAATGAATGTCTTCAATCATTCTTATTCTCCGAACGAGCGCTTGTATCGAGTCTTCGAAGATATGGTCGCGTGTGGGTGTTTGCGGTTTTGAGCCGATTCTGGTAATGTGCCTCTACATATGTTGATGATTCGTTTCCAGCGTATCGGCCGGACCAATGCTCCGGCGTTTCGCATTGTCGTATTGGAGAAAGAGCGCGCCGCAAAGGCGGGTAACATTGTAGAGCTGCTCGGCACCTATAATCCGCGTAGTAAGGCACTCACGCTTGACGAAACTCGTGTGAAGGATTGGATTGCAAAGGGTGCCCAGCCGACGGACTCTATCCGCAATCTCCTTATTAATAAGTCTGTCATAACGGGGAAGAAGATAAATGTGCTCCCGAAGAAGACTCCGCAGAAAAGTGAGGAGGCAATAGCTGCTGAAGCAGCGGCAGCCGCCGCAGCGGTTGAGGCAGTCAAAGCGGAAAAAGCGGCCAAGGCTGCTGCAGCAATAGTTGTCGAGACTCCGGTAGAAGCAGAGATTGTCGCAGAAGCAGCACCAGTAGAGGAGGTTCCCGTAGCCTAACTCACGCCCGCCAGCGGCGGACATAACCAATATCCCTTTATGGAACCAGATCAGGCATTTCTCGAATACGCGGTGAAGGCTCTCGCCGACCACCCGGAGGCGGTCGAGACGACTCGTACAATCGACCAGATGGGCGTCCTGCTTACCCTTTCCGTTCATCCTGAGGACATGGGAAAGATCATCGGCAAGAGTGGCAAGACCGCCGAGGCGCTTCGTATTCTTCTGCGCGTTGTCGGCATGAAAGGGAATGCGCGGGTCAATCTCAAGATCAATGAGCCAATCGGTGGCAAGCGCCTACTGGCTCAAGCGGGCGAACAGGAGATAAAGACCGTCGAGCAGGTCGTCGAAGAACTCTAATTGTTCAGGGGTTCTGCATGAAATTTCATATCATCACTCTTTTTTCAGAAGCGTGCGACGCGTATCTTTCGGCGTCGATTATCGGTCGTGCGCGGAAGGAAAAGAAAATTTTCGTACAGTATCAGACTCCGCGCGATTTTGTTGAGAACAAATGGGGCAAAGTGGATGAGCGTCCGTATGGTGGTGGTCCCGGGATGGTAATGATGGCGTTACCTGTCGTAAAGGCTGTCGAGAAATCTTTGAAGAGTAAGAAAGGGAAGAAGGTGATTGTCTGGTTCTCACCAAGCGGAAAACAGTTCACGAACAAAGACGCTGATACACTCACGAAATATGACGACGTCGTACTTGTCTGCGGTCGCTATGAGGGCATCGACGAGCGCGCGAAGAAGATTCTCAAGACATTCGGAACGGTAAAGGAATTCGCAGTCGGTGAAGCGGTGTATACCGGTGGGGAGGTTCCAGCGCTCGCAATAGTAGATGCCGTTACACGCCGCATCCCTGGCGTCCTCGGTAAAGACCTCTCAGTCGAAGAACGCCGCATCGCTTCAAGTGCGGTCTATACTCGTCCCGAAAATATTTCATACAATAAAAAGAACTATCGCGTTCCAAAAGTTCTCCAGACTGGCCATCATGCAAACATCGATGCGTGGCGTGGGAAGCATAAGTAATTGCAGTAGGCGCCATTGACTTTTTGTGCAAGGAGTGTCATTAATCTCACACAGAAGTACCTGAATTTTGAAAAAACGCACTGAGCAACTATCTGCCTATAACCTCTAACGAAGGAGAGTCTCCATGATTCAATCGCGGACATTTAAGTCGGTGGTTTCTATTGTCGAGACGACTTTTCTGGAAAGGCAAGAAGCCGGATTTACTCGTCATTGTTTTCCGGAGGAGCGCTACGGAGAATGTTGCAGAGGAAATATCGACTTTCTGCTTCCTCGAGAACAACCTGCGACAGCGCCGTGTTCCATTACGAGGTTCATCCTTAACGGGAATGCGACTCTACTGAAGGCGGTGGCGGCAGTTTATGGGATTAACATTCAGATGGCTGCAGATCTCGTCAGCGACCATTGCTGTCTCACACTGACCCAGCAGGAGAAAATAGTACAACCCTTTAACTCAGAAGGAGATGAAACTCGAGTATTCTTTTCTTTCTTGAAGGGTAATGGCAGTGAGACAGTGATCCTTAAATTAACTCAAGCGAATAGCAGACGGTGCGGCCAACTGAGGAAAGAGCTTCTCACGGAAGTATCTGAGTTTACACAAGAAAGTATTTTGGGACCGAAGAGCTTCTTCCTTCTTCCAAATGTTGATACTCAGCTTCTTTCTGCATTGACTGAAGCATGATGTTGCGTCACGGAATGCAGTCTAACCATCTTACTCACACCCCCTCGCTCTGAGCGCAGGGGGTGTTCACATTTGAGGACTTGCGCAAATAAGGGCGGGCTGATACATTGAAAGTCTTAGATACGAGTGAGTCACGGAGGGCGGAGATTCATACGGGAACTGAAGAAACGCAAAAGCGCAAGCGGATTTATTTCCGTGCGTTTGCATTTACTACTGAGCGAACTGAGCGACAAAGCATGTACTCATGCATCTGTCCGAGGCAAGCGATAGAAGAAAGCTTTGCTTATATATTTGCCTGCTTATTATCTAAACGCCACGACTCATGCAAAAGAAAATCGTTCAAAAGACTTTCGGTGCGTATCGGGCGCCACGAGTCGCGTTTCCGGACCTGGTCGGCCACCAGCGCGGTTCGTTTGACTGGCTTCTCACGGACGGTCTGAAGGAGCTCTTTAAGGAATTTTCTCCGATTACCGATTATTCGGGAAAGAAGTTTGAGCTCGAATTCGAGAGTTTTGAGATCGGCGAACCGAAGTATGATGAAGAGTTTGCACGCGAGAATATGCGCACCTACGAAGCGGGGGTGCGTGTTTCTGTAAAACTTGTCAACAAAACGCTTGGTTCGGAGAAATCGCAAGAGATTTTCCTCACGGATATGCCAATCATGACTCCTCATGGTTCTTTTATTGTGTCCGGCGTTGAGCGCGCCATTGTGCCGCAACTCGCCCGTTCTTTCGGGGCATTTTTCGTCTCGGATCTTATCCGTGGCAAGCCGTACTTCGGTGCAAAGATCATCCCGCTCCGCGGCGTGTGGATTGAGATTGATTCTGAAGCAGACGGTGCTGTCTTCGTAAAGATAGACCGGAAGCGCAAGTTCCCGATCACCCAACTTCTCACAGTCTTCGGTGGCGGCGTGGGTGAGGCTACGTTGAAGCATTTTACAAAAGATCCTCTCGCAAAAGCGGCGATAGAAGCCACCCTTGCGCACGACGAAGCGAAGTCAATCGAGGAGTCTTACATCGAAATTCATCGCCGCATGCGCGACGGAGATCTCGCGACCCCGGAGAATGCAAAGAATTTTGTGCAGTCACTCTTCTCAACCGAGCGTTACGACCTCGGAAAAGTTGGTCGACACCGCCTAAATGCACGTTTCGGTCTACCGGTAACGGATAAGCTTCTCGAAAAGCGCACTCTCGGACTTCCGGACTTTGTCCGCATTATTTCAGAAATAACGAAATTGAACGCTGATCCGTCAGCGCACTCTGACGACATTGATCACCTCGGTTTCCGTCGCGTGCGTTTCGTCGGCGAGCTTTTGCAGGCCCGCATGCGCGTCGGCATGAGCCGCATGAAGCGCAATATTCAGGATCGTATGTCCACGACCCCAACCGAGACAACGCTCCCGATGGCGCTCGTGAACCCGCGCCCATTTCATGCATCGGTGCATGAATTCTTCACCGCCAACCAGCTTTCACAGTTCATGGATCAGCAGAACATTCTCGCTGAGCTTGAAAACATGCGTACTCTCTCAGCGCTCGGTCCCGGCGGCCTCACCCGCGAGCGCGCAGGCTTCGAGGTACGCGACGTACATCCTTCCCACTACGGACGCCTCTGCCCGATCCACACACCAGAAGGTCAGAACATTGGTCTTATATTACACATGGCGACCCATGCGCGCACGAACGACTTCGGAGTTATTGAAACCCCGTATGTCCGCGTGAAGAACGGAAAAGTGACCAAAGAAGTCGTCTACATGAACGCACTTGATGAAGAGAACGAAGTAGTAGCGCACGGCGCGACCAAGCTTGATGAAAACGATCATATCACCACCGACGTCGTCGAAGCGCGTCACAAAGGCGAACCGATTCTCGTTCCGCGCGAAGACATCACGCTCATGGATGCGTCGACATTTCAGATGTTCTCTATTGCAACCTCGATGATTCCTTTCGTCGATCATGACGACGCAAACCGTGCATTGATGGGTTCGAACATGCAGAAACAGGCAACTCCGGTCCTCATTCCAGAGGCTCCGCTCGTCGCTACCGGCATCGAGGGTCATGCTGCGAAGAACACTGGCCGTCTCGTACTCGCGCACGAAGCTGGGGAAGTTACGCACGTCGACGCGCGCAAAATTACGCTTAAAAATGCGGAGGGGGCGTCGAAAGAATATCGTCTCCAAGGACTCACTCAGACCAACCAAAATTCTGCATTTATGCATCGTCCATCGGTTGCACTCGGCGATAAGGTGAAAAAGGGCGATGTGCTTGCCGACAATTCTTCTACCGACCAAGGTCAGCTTGCACTCGGTCAGAACGTACGCATCGCGTTCATGAGTTGGAACGGCGCCAACTATGAAGACGCCATTATCATCTCGGAGCGATTGGTGCAGGAGGCTAAATTTACGACGGTGCACATTGAAGATTTCGATTGCGTCGTTCGCGATACTAAGCTCGGTCCCGAGACGACGACGCACGATATTCCGAATGTCGGAGAAATGCGCCTCAAGAATCTCGACGAAGAAGGTGTCATCCGCATCGGTGCGGAAGTACGCCCGGGCGATATTCTCGTCGGCAAAGTGACTCCGAAGGGAGAGACGCAGCTCACGCCGGAAGAGCGCCTATTGCGCAGTATCTTCGGCGATAAGGCTAAGGACGTGAAGGATACCTCGCTCCGCATGGAAGGCGGCAAGAAGGGTCGCGTCATCGGCGTCCGTGTCTTCTCGCGCGAGAAGGGTGATCAGCTCGAAAGCGGCATTTTCAAGAAGATTGTTGTCACGGTCGCGCAAGTGCGCAATGTCTCGGTGGGCGATAAGCTCTCGGGACGTCACGGCAACAAGGGTGTCATCAGTCGTGTCTTGCCGGTCGCGGACATGCCGTACGACAAAGACGGGAATCCGATCGATCTCATCCTCACACCGCTCGGCGTTCCGTCCCGTATGAACCTCGGACAGATTCTCGAGATGCATCTCGGGCTTGCAGCGCACACGCTTGGCTATCAGGCAGTTGTTCCGCCGTTTTCCGGCGCAACGCCGGATGAGATTCGCAGCGAACTCACTGCCGCAGGATTCTCCTCAGATGGGAAAATGCAGCTGTATGACGGCCGTACGGGCGACGCGTTCGCACAGACAATCGCAGTCGGGTACATGTATATCCTCAAGTTGCATCACATGGTGGAAGACAAGATCCACATGCGCTCAATCGGTCCCTACAGTCTCATCACGCAGCAGCCTTTGGGCGGCAAAGCACAGAACGGCGGTCAGCGTTTCGGCGAAATGGAAGTGTGGGCACTCCTCGGTTATGGTGCCGCTTACACGCTCCGCGAAATGCTTACTATCAAATCAGACGACATTCAGGGCCGTTCAGCCGCCTTCGATGCAATCGTGAAGGGTGAGGCTATCAGTCATACCGGCACCCCGGCATCTTTTGCAGTCCTTACCAATCAGATCCGCGGCCTTGCGCTCGACATCGAGCCTCTAAATCTGCCGCCGGAACCTGAGGCGTAACTTTATTAATTTCCCCGCATCACTTATGGCATTCACCCCCCGCAGACTCCCACCACGCGACACTTGGAACGGATTGCGCCTCGCACTCGCCTCGCCAGAACGCATCCTTGCGTGGTCCTCAGGCGAAGTAACCAAGCCTGAGACGATCAACTACCGCACCCAGAGAAGCGAAAAACACGGACTTTTCGACGAGAAAATATTCGGTCCGGAAAAAGACTACGAGTGTTACTGCGGCAAGTACAAGGGTATCCGCTATAAGGGCATCGTCTGCGATAAATGCGGCGTTGAAATTACACGTTCGATCGTGCGCAGAGAGCGCATGGGCCACATTGAGCTGTGCACACCAGTCGCACACATTTGGTTCCTACGCAGCGTGCCTTCTCGCATGGCGCTCCTTCTCGGGGCTTCTGCAGGAGACATCGAAAAGGTCGTCTACTTTGCGGGCTACATCATCACTAAGATAGTCGATGAAGAAAAGAAGCGTTTGCTCGCTGATCTTGAGAGTGAATATAAGTCGAAGTACAAGTCACTTGAAAGCGACAAAGAGCGCGATGCACTGAAGGAGAAGATGACGCTCACAAAGGCAGAAATCGACGGCGTCGTGGTCGGCAAGGTTCTTGACGAGCTCGAATACCATCGTTTCTCAGTGAAGTACGGCGGCCTTTTTGAGGCACGCATCGGCGCCGAGGCTATTTATGATATTTTCTGTAAACTTAATCTCAAGGATCTTGAGAAGACTCTTGCTGCAAAGTATGAGACTGCAGGCGCAGCTGAGCGTGAGAAGCTTGCAAAGCGTCTCTCACTCATCGCTGGTCTCATTGCATCAGGCACGCGCCCTGAGTGGCTCTTCCTTACGCGCATTCCAGTCATTCCTCCGGCACTTCGTCCGATGGTCGCGCTTGAAGGCGGTCGCCATGCAACATCAGATGTGAACGACCTCTATCGCCGTGTTATCAACCGCAACAATCGTTTGAAGAAGCTTATCGACATTCACGCTCCAGAAGTGATTCTCCGCAACGAGAAGCGCATCCTCCAGGAGGCAGTCGATGCACTCCTCGACAACTCAATCCGCAAGAGCGGAGCAGCTGCTGGTGCAATGACGATGGCACAGCGCCGTCCACTCAAGTCGCTTGCAGACTATCTTAAGGGCAAGCAAGGCTATTTCCGCCAGAATCTTCTCGGCAAGCGCGTCGACTACTCGGGCCGCTCCGTAATTGTCGTCGGTCCAGACCTCGAACTCGATGAATGCGGTCTTCCGAAGCATATGGCGCTCGAGCTCTTCCGCCCGTTTGTTATTGCTGGCCTCCTTGAGCGCGAACTTGCGTTCAATATCCGCGGTGCAGGACGCCTCATCGAAGACGGTGTCGCTGAAGTCTGGGAACTCCTCGAAGAGGCAATCAAGGGCAAGTACGTACTCTTGAACCGCGCCCCGACGCTCCACCGCCAAGGTATTCAGGCATTCCGCCCGCGTCTCATCGAAGGTGACGCTATCCAGCTGCACCCGCTCGTCTGTAACGCATTCAATGCAGACTTCGACGGCGACCAGATGGCCGTGCACGTGCCGCTTTCAGAAGAGGCTCAGTGGGAGGCCGCAAACATCATGAGTGCCAACAAGAACATCTTGAAGCCGGGTTCGGGTGAAATGATCGTTCTCACCGGCAAGCCGCTCGATATCATCCTCGGCGTCTACTGGCTCACCAAGGCAGTCGAAAAGGTAAAAGGCGAGGGTGAATATTTCGCTTCGCCAAACGCAGCAATTCTCGCATCTGAGTACGGCGCTATCGATCTGCGCGCGAAGATTAATGTGTTGCCGATTGCTGGTAAGGAGAAGTACGCAGCATCTGATGGGCATCCGTTTGAGACGACGGTTGGCCGACTCCTCTTCAACACGGTGCTCCCTGCCGACTATCCGTTTATCAACGAGACCATCACGAAGAAAGTGCTCTCGCGAATTGTCACTGACTGCATCGCACGTTACGGACTTGATGCGGTGCCAAACATTGTGAACAAAGTGAAGCGTTTCGGTTTTGATTACGCGACGCGCTCGGGCATCTCGTGGGCGATCAATGATGTCTCTGTGCCAAAAGAGAAATCACGTATTGTCGCTGAAGCGGCTGCCAAGGTCGCGAAGATCGAGGACGATTACCGAAACGGACTTCTCGCCGCAGAAGAGAAACGCCGCATGGCTATCGAGATCTGGCAGGGCACGAAGCAGGCTGTTGAGGAACAGATTGCTCTTGAGCTCAATCCGATGGGCTCCGTCGCAGACATGGTGCGTTCAGGCGCTCGCGGAACGCTCGGCAACCTGACTCAGATGGCAGGTATGAAGGGTCTTATTCAGAACACGGCCGGCGTGACGATCGAAGTGCCGATCATCTCCTCGATGATCGAGGGATTGAACCCGATTGAGTACTTCATGTCGACGCACGGCGCCCGCAAGGGTCTCACTGACACGGCGCTCGGTACCGCAAAAGCCGGTTATCTCACCCGCCGCCTCTTCGACGTCGCACAGGATTCTATCGTGACCGAGAAAGATTGTGGCACCAGCCGTGGCGTAAAAATCAATCGCGTGAGCGCTTCCGGCATCCAGACGAATTACGCTGAAGCACTCCGCGGACGCGTGCTCGCCGAAGACGCAAAGGATAAGGACGGTACGGTACTGTTCAAGAAAGGTCACTATCTTTCTACAGCAGATGCTGAAGCACTCAATGCTTCGACTGTTGCGACGATCGTGTCGCGCTCGCCGATGTCCTGCGAGACTCGCTACGGAGTGTGCCAGATTTGCTACGGTATGGACCTCACGACCCAGGATATGGTAGATGTCGGCGAAGCAGTTGGTACGGTCGCTGCACAGGCTATCGGCGAACCGGGTACACAGCTCACCATGCGCACCTTCCACGCCGGAG
>CAYHIQ010000028.1:0-8992 GCA_964356775.1 uncultured Candidatus Saccharibacteria bacterium
CCACCGGCTTCTATGGTGCTCTCACCAAGCAAGCCGTACAGAAGTACCAGTGTGCAGAAAGCATCGTCTGCTCTGGCACCGAAGCCACGACCGGCTATGGCGTGGTGGGACTAAAGACCCGTGCCAAGCTAAACGGCACACCCACAACCACACCCTATGTCTCCACCTCCAAGCTCTCTCCTGCCCAAGCAGATGCAATCATCGCGCTTATACAATCCTTCGGAGCAGATGCTGCAGTGATTGCGAGAGTGAGGGTGGTGTTGGGGAGGTGAGGGAGAGTTACTTTCGTTCTTTGCCGTGATATTTCTTATGAATTTCGCGCAAGTGTGAGTCGGTGATGTGCGTATAAATCTGCGTCGTGTTGATGGAGGCGTGTCCGAGGAGTTGCTGGACAGAGCGAATGTCAGCGCCATTGCTTAGAAGGTCGGTCGCGAAGACATGGCGGAGGGTGTGCGGCGTGACAACATTCGTGATGCCCGCTCGTGCGACGTAAGATTTCAAGTGCCGCTGCACATCGCGCGGAATAATGCGGTGCAATTTGTTTGGCCGGCCATCTACGAACAATGCCCCTTCCATGTCATTTCGTGCTTTGAGGTATTCACGTACGGCCTGTTTCGCGGCAGGGGATAGGAATACGACGCGAACCTTCTCGCCTTTGCCGCGTACGGAAACTTCATCGCGCGTTAAATCGATGTCGGAATTGAGCGCGCAGAGCTCGGAAACGCGCAGGCCAGTCGAAAAGAGTAGTTCAAGAATCGCACGGTCCCGCAGATATCCTCGCGCTTTATCCGGGTCTTTTTCTTTTTCAAACGCTTCCTTCGGCGCCCGCATGAGGCGCTCCAGTTCGGCAGAGGTAATCAGATCGAGTTGGCGTTCGGGAAGCTTCGCAAGCTCTATCTTCTCCGGAGAAATGGCGGAGATATCGCGTTTCCGGAGGAATTTAAGGAAAGCACGGAGCGCGATCATATAGTAGTTCTGGGTGCGACGTTTCATGGAATCGGCAGCCGTACCCGGCTGCCGATTGAGCCAGAGGCGGAACTCGCGAACGTTCTGTTCGGTGATGTCTTTGACGCTCTGTATGTGCATCTGGGTGAAGTATCGGCTCAGATAGCGATCGTAATTCTCAATAGTTTTGACTGCACGTCCGCGCTCTATCTCGATATATTCGAGGAATTGCCGTTTTGCCGCTTCAGCATCCATATAGTGAAAAGTGTACCATTAGACTTCGCACAATATTTACATCGGCGACGTGCCCGACTATGATTACACAAAACTTGCACAAATAAGCAAGACGTGGTAGGGTAGGGGCTCCATGCTTACCACTAAGAAAAAGGCGTCGGTTATTAAAAATACCGCCCGGCACGACACAGACACTGGCTCGCCAGATGTACAGGTCGCGCTTCTTTCGGGGCAGATCGACGAGCTTGCGAAGCATCTTAAGAAGAACCCGAAGGATTTTCATTCCCGCCGCGGTCTTCTCCAGATGGTCGCTAATCGTCGCAATCATCTCCGCTATCTTGAGACGAACAACAAACGTCATTACAACGCACTTATCAAGAAACTTGGTTTGAAGAAATAAAGAGCGTTTTTCTGGTAGTATGGGAAGGTAGTTTCTTTCGTCACTCGACGAGTGAGCACTACATTTTATTATTTCGTTTATATAAGTATTTATTTTTATGGCAGTTATCAAACATCCAGCGCAGCGTATAGGTGTATTTATCGACACGCAAAATCTCTATCACAGCGCAAAACATCTCTATAAAGCACGCGTCAACTTCGGCAAAATCCTTGAGGAGGCCGTTGGTGGACGTATCCTCGTGCGCGCTATTGCGTACGTTATCTCGACGGAGAGTGGCGAGGAGAAGAATTTCTTCGAGGCTCTGACAAAAATGGGCATCGAGACGAAAGTGAAGGATCTCCAAATCTTCGCTGATGGTGCAAAGAAGGCCGACTGGGACGTAGGATTGGCGATCGATGCGGTAAAACTTGCTCCGAAACTCGACACCGTGGTTCTTGTTACTGGGGATGGCGACTTCGTGCCGCTCATCCAATATCTTGATATGAATGAAGGATGCCAAGTCGAGGTCATTTCTTTTGGTAAGTCCTCCTCGAGCAAGCTTAAAGAAGCAGCCCATGCCTTTACTGACATGTGCGACGATCCGCGCAAGTTCACCATTACCTCGCGAGGCTAACACATTCCGCATGACAGAGTTATCCCTAAACGATACTTCGTTTAGGGATAACTCACTGTACATAGCCTCAAATACGTTACTATGTGGGTAAATGGACACGATCCCAGCCACAACAAACAAAACCCCAGCTAAAAATCTGCCGGGAAAATATATACGTACGCTCGCCGGCGATATACAGACCTTGAAAGAGGGCGGTATCCCCGATTTTGCGCCTTTTGTACCATCGAATACTGAGTCAAAGGATCTTTTTATTGCGACACCATCGATACCACCGTTGTCACCTCTGCCAATTCCTGCTCCAGCACCAGTGACAGATCCAGTTCAGAAATCAATTCCAGAGTCGCCGCTTGCTCCTCAGTCGATAGTGCCAGAAGCGTTGCCTGTGTCGGCAACGCTTCTGAAAACATACGAGGGAGACTTTTCGCAACAGATGCAAGATACACATTCTTCGGCCGCAACCGTACTTGCGGCCGAACAGGATTCGGCAACAGGAGCACCTCAAATACTGCCGGAAAAATCTTCACCCCACAGCCTTCTCTTTGGTATCGCTGGCAGTCTCTTACTTATTGTAAGTGGGATTGGCGTATATGTTGCTTATACGAAATATCTGGAAAAAACACTGGTTATTTTTGCTCCAGTGGTATCGGCTCCGATATTTGTCGATGAGCGTGAGCAGCTATCGGGTACGGGTCTCGACCTCTCCCAGGCACTCGAGCAATCGGTAGCTCGAATGATTGCAGTCGGCGCCGTTCGACTCCTTTACCTCGAAACCTCGACCACTACTCCTGACAGTGTTTTCTCTGCGTTGCGCCTGCCAGCATCGGATATTCTGCTGCGCAACGTGAATGTTGCGGGCAGTATGGCCGGTGTCGTAAACACTGACGGCAGACAGAGTCCATTTTTCATACTTTCCGTTGATTCATATAGCGAAACTTTCGCTGGGATGCTGCAGTGGGAGCCTCACCTGCTGCAAGATTTAAAACAAATATTTCCGCCCTATTCGACGCCGAGTCTCTCTACTTTTGCGACTTCGACAGTGGCAACTTCAACAACGAAAGTCGCAAAGCCTATGGCGAAAGCGGCCAGCACTCCGAGCATTCCGAAAGTGCAGCTTACCTTTGTCGATGAGATTGTGGCGAATCATGACGTGCGTATATACCGTGATACCGCGGGGCAGAGTATCCTTCTCTATGGCTATTGGAATCAGACAACGCTCGTTATTGCTCGTGACCCGGCAGCCTTTAATGAAATACTACAGCGGCTTGCGACCTCGCGAGCACAATAATCTGCTATCATTTCCTTATGAACACTGAACAATATAAGAAGAATCTTGAAGCGGAGAAAGCGAAACTGGAGTCTGAGATGGGGAGCGTCGGGCGTAAGAATCCGCGGGTTCCGGGTGACTGGGAACCAATCCCGTCAGAGACGGGCACTGAAGCGGATCTTGCCGATCAGGCCGATGTCGTCATGAGCAATGAAAGCAATACGGCCATACTCGCGGACCTCGAGGCGCGATATGACACAGTCCTTGCGGCACTTTCGAGAATCGAGAAGAAAACTTACGGAACATGTGAAGTCTGCGGCGAAGAGATAGAAGAAGCCCGCCTTGGAGCCGATCCTGCCGCAACGACTTGCATCAAGCATTTATAATAAAATGCCCGAGTCGCTGCCGAAGCATGGGTACGCGAAAACGCTCGCCGCGCAGCCCGTCGGGTCGGGTGCGGAGATGGTCATAGTCGAAGCCGATCTCACGCGCGGGCTACACGCATTCTCTGTGGTCGGTCTAGCCGATAAGGCGGTTGATGAGGCTCGCGACAGAGTTAGTGCCGCCATACGTCATTCCGGCTATAAGCCTCCCAAGCAGCAGAACAAGCGCATCGTTCTCTCACTCTCGCCTGCGGATTTAAAGAAGGAGGGCTCGCATTACGACCTCGCGCTCGCGCTCGCGTATCTTATTGCCGTTGGTGACCTTCCGCCCTGTGCTGAAGACATGCTTTTCATCGGAGAACTCGCTCTCGATGGGACGGTCCGCAATGTGCGTGGCGTTCTGGCACAGGTACTCGCGGCGAAGCGTTACGGTATCAAAACTATTTTCGTACCACCAGAAAATTCTCGCGAAGCGCTTCTTGCTGAAGGGCTCGCTATTTATGCACCGAAGTCGCTCAAAGAGCTTTTGCAGCATTTGAAGGGAGAGAAACCGCTTCCTCGTCTTGTCCGCGATCGGAAAGCTCTCGTACCGCCTCCCGCACTCGATCTAGCGGATGTAAAAGGGCAGGAGAGTGCGAAGCGGGCTCTTGAGATTGCTGCTGCAGGTCGGCATAATATCGTTTTTTATGGTCCGCCGGGAACAGGAAAGACGATGCTTGCTCGTGCGCTCGCGGGCATTCTTCCTCCACTCACTGACGATGATGTTCTTGAAGTGACAGCGATACACTCGACCGCCGGCCTTCTTAAGGAAGGCGAGGCGGTGTATTGGCCGCCATTTCGCGCGCCGCATCACTCGGTGTCGCACGTAGCGATCGTGGGCGGCGGCACGTTCCCCAAGGCGGGTGAAGTAACGCTCGCGCACAAAGGCGTGCTTTTCCTCGATGAATTTCCCGAGTTTGACTCGCGGGCACTTGAGGTTCTGAGGCAGCCGCTCGAAGATCGTATCGTTACTGTCTCGCGGGCGCGCGCCAGCATTACGTTCCCTGCAGACTGCATGATTGTCGCCGCGATGAATCCGGCGGACACCCTTTCTGATGATTCACGGGTGGCAATACGGGCGGCGGCTAAGCAAGCGCGCCGCATTTCACGGCCTATCGTCGACCGTCTTGATCTCTGGATTGAGGTACCGCTCGTTCCTCATGACACGCTCGCGAAGCTTTCGAGAGGGGAACCATCAGAGCATGTACGAAAGCGCGTTATCTCTGCTCGCACTCGTGCCGAAAAGCGAACCGGAAAGAATGGTGCGACAAATGCTGCACTTACGAGTCGTGAACTTGATGAGAAGAGCGGATTTACTGCCACCGCGAAAGAAGCTCTCACCTCTGCCGCCACCCGCCTCCACCTTTCGCCGAGAAGTTATCACCGCACCATGCGCGTCGCGCGCACCATCGCCGATCTTGCTGGTTCCGACGGCGTCACTCCCGCATACGTACATGAGGCGCTCCAATACCGCCCGCGCGGACTGTTCGGATTCGAGTAGCAGGGTAAAGAATTTCGTTTGACTTTTTAGCTAATTGTTGGTATAAGTAGGTCTGAATAGTTCTCTTCAACAACTCATTAACTCTTATCAGAGGAGGTAGTTATGGAAAAGCGTACTTGGAGTTTGGTGTTGCTTTTTGTATTTGTGACCGGATGTGTCACTCCAGATGTAAAGCCTGCTGTCCCGCCCCCTGCACCGGAAATCACGAAAGATTTCCGTAATGGAATCTTTCAGTTCGTACTGCGTGGGGAGGCCGTACCTATCATGGAAAAGGTCGAAGCCGTTCAGGAAGAGACTCAAAAAGGTAAGAGTCCTAAGGAAATTGAAGATTCGATCTATCAGATGTACGTCAAGGCTGACACGGATCGTGATCATGTACTATCCGCAGAAGAAGCAAAAGCATTCTGGATCCTGTATCAAAGGCAGTATGATAATCAGATGGGTTCAGGTCAAATCAAATTTAAGTAACAGAGTTCTCGTCTAACGAAATCGCCAGCCCCGGAGGAGCTGGCGATTTTTTATAGAAAATCAGTGTGGAATGTTATTGCGGAGCGCAGACACTCCCGACAGAGCAATTACGAAAAGGATTTGCGGCGCCGCGAACTTCGAAATGGAGATGGTTACCCGTTGATTTACCGGTAGATCCGACATGGCCGATAATCTGACTAGACAAGACCTGCTGACCTGGAGAGACGATGACGCTCTTCATGTGCGAGTAAAGCGTCTGGCTGCCGTTATTATGCATGATGACGACGTAATTGCCGTAGCCGCCGTTCCATCCACTACTTCGCGCCACAATGACCGTACCGTCTGCTGCTGCGTGAACGGGTGTACCGCGTACTCCGCCGATATCGATACCGTTCCATCCGTGCAGACCCTGCGTAAGGATACCGCCCGGCACCGGGTTACTGTAGTAACCCGGTTGCGCGGAACCGCTTCCGCCAAGATATGGTGCACGAGGAGCAGACGATGGTCGTACTACAGTCGGTGCAGGTGCGGCGATTTCTCCTCCAGGGATGATAATGGTCGATCCGATGACGAGTGCCTCCGTCAGATCGAGGCCGTTGTACTGTGCGATTTCTGCAGCATCAGCACCATATTTTTTTGCGAGCGACTTAAGTGTATCTCCTTTGATGACAGTGCGTTCGACGCCAGAGACGGGCAGAATTACGAGCGTATCGCCGGGTCGCACATCGCGCGCGTTCTTGAGGTCGTTTGCCCAGATGATGGTATTTATCGAAACTCCGAACATGTCCGCGATATCCGAAAGCGTATCGCCCGGGCGCACCACGTAGACCGAAATACGGTCGGGCGGCGGGATGTTCGCAATGGCGATTGCCGTACCAACAGGGCCGCCATAGGCGATGAGGGCGTTACCATTGCTGGTCTGATATTCACCAAGACCTTTGTTTGGATTCGGATCGAAGTTCGTAGCCGCAACGAGTGCAGGAGTTTTTGAATCGGGAAGCGGTGTATTTACCGCCGCATCTGCATTTGTAAAAAATGACCAGAACGCATCCGCACGGTTTGGCAGAGAGGCGATAGCAAAAATAACAATCACGAACCCTGCGACGAGTAGTGCGCAGTGTTTGAGTATTCCGTATATATCCGGTCTCGTGTCTTTCGGCAGCGAGTCGGGAAGTTTTTGGTTTAATTCAATAGGTAAACAAGGAATTTCGGTGGGTCTGAGAATACAAAAATGGCCTACATACCAAGTACATAAGCCATTTCTTGAATACATCCGTATCAGTCGATAAAGAGAGTATAGTCGATGGTAGTTGGTAGTCAACCTCTTCTCGGGATGCCTGTGGAGAGCGGTTTGTGCGCTATATTCAGACAGTGAATTACCTGGAAGGATTAAATGATGCTCAAAAGCGCGCAGTTCTTGCGAAGGACGGACCCATTTCAGTCCTTGCTGGCGCCGGAAGTGGGAAAACGCGTGTACTAACGACGCGTATTTATCATTTGGTACGCGAAGGCGTTCCTGCTGACAAAATTCTAGCGGTGACTTTCACTAATAAGGCCGCCCGAGAAATGAGGGCTCGGGTCCGAGTGATGCTTGATGAGATGCCAACAAATGCGGAACATGAAAAACCTTTATCGACGCCATTTGTAGCTACATTCCATGGTCTCGGTCGCGAGCTCTTAGAAAGCTATGGAAAGGTAATAGGCGTACCGCGCTTCTTTAGTGTCTACGACCGTGATGATTCTGAAAAAGCTATTGCAATAGCTCTCAAAGCGCTTGATGTGGATACGAAAGAGCTCTCGCCTCGAGCGGTCTTAGGTCGCATTTCTCGGGCGAAGGGGGAGGGGATGCGCGCCAGCGAATTTTATGAGAAGAATGCGCGCAGCGGCTTTGGTGGGCGTATTGCCGCGGAGGTTTGGCTTCGGTATGAGAAAACGCTTACCTCTGAAAAGGCGCTTGATTTTGACGATCTTATTGCTCTTCCGGTGCGTATGCTTCAAGAACACGCCGATGTTCGCGCGCTCGCACAGGATCGCTGGCGCTATCTGCATATTGATGAGTATCAGGATACGAATGCGCTTCAGGGTCGTCTTGCGAATATGCTCGCGGCGAAACATAGGAATCTTTTTGTTGTTGGTGACATCGATCAGACCATTTATACGTGGCGCGGAGCGACGATTGAGAATTTGCTCGAGTTCGATAAGAAATATCCTGAGTCGCAGACCATTATTCTTGAACGAAACTATCGTTCAACAAAAAATCTGGTTGCTGCGGCAAATTCGGTTATCGAAAAAAATAAGAATCGCAAGGAAAAATATTCCACGACGGAACAAGCTCCTGGGGAACCCATCACTGTTCATATGTCGCGCTCTGCTGAAGACGAGGCTCGTTGGATTGCATTAAAAATACGCGACTTGATAAAAAACGGAACGAAAGCGGAGGAAATCGCAATACTTTTCCGTACGAACTTTCAGTCGCGCGCGCTCGAGGAGGGTTTGTTGCGGGCTGGTGTGGGATACAAGCTTCTCGGTACACACTTCTTCGCGCGTAAGGAAGTGAAGGATACTCTTGCGTGGATACGACTCGCGATGGAACCTTCACGTGAGGTCGATAAATTGCGTGCAGCGGCTTCACCATCGCGCGGCATCGGCAAGGTGACGCTTGGTAAACTTGCGGCGGGACAGCGATCGCTTCTGCGCGCGGGTGAGCTCGCGAAAGTCGAAAAGTTCGAACTCGTCATCAACGAACTTTCGCAAGCTGCGTCTTTTCTGACCCCTTCTGCTTTCGTACGTCTTGTCATTGAGAAGAGTGGGATGCGCCAAGCTCTTTTTGAAGAGGGGAGTGCGGAAGATCGTGAGCGCTTCGAGAACGTAGAAGAAATCGCCTCTGTCGCCGCGCGACACGACCAGATTGTCGGCAAAGAGGGTATCGCAGCATTCCTTGCCGAGTCAGCTCTTGCTGGTGATCAGGACGAGATGGATCAAGGAGAGAAGGTTGGCGTTACTCTGATGACAGTGCATGCTGCGAAAGGTCTAGAATTCGGTACGGTATTCGTAAGCGGGATGGAGGAAGGTTTATTCCCCCATCAAGGTATGGGTGGTGAAAAAGATCGTGACGAGGAAGAAGAGCGACGACTCTTTTATGTCG
>CAYHIQ010000029.1:0-8985 GCA_964356775.1 uncultured Candidatus Saccharibacteria bacterium
CCGAGCGCAAAATCGAGCTGCAAAAGTTCGATCCGACGCTGCGCAAGCGCGTTACCTTCAAAGAAGCGAAGAGATAATCTTGCTTAACAATCAAAAACCGCCCGAAAGGGCGGTTTTGATTTTATAAAAACCGCACATGGCTCTGCCATGTGCGGGGTTATATTGTTTTTGTGCTACTGAGTTACGCGCTCGCGAATCTCAGCAAAGCTTTGATTTACAAGGAGTTCTCCATCCTTGAATACAGGAACCAACTCGTTCTTAATGTTCAGTTTATCAGCCTCCTCCTTCCGCACCGTCCTGTAGATTCCATTCTCATGGATGAGTGCAAGACGTCCGGCTTTTGAGCGTTTCCCCGGATCGGTAATGGGATCTTTCATGACATCCTGCCAGGCATCGTCCACTTTCGTCGCCGAGCACTTGAAAGCGAATTTCTGCGTGTCTCGATCCATCTTTTGTAGAAGTCCGCCGCCTGAGCCGAATGCAACATTGTCGGCTGACCAACCAAGGATCTTCATAGTGACCAGGATTTTGTCGAGCATCTCATAATCAATGCCGTCACCCTGGATGACCCGCACCTTCGGGTTAAGGACTTTATAGCCCTTCCTGTTTTTCTCATATCCGAAAGCATCGCCTAGGATCTGAAGCACTCGCGTCACAACATCAGGTGGATATCCGCTGTCGGGGCGTACCACAAGCACCCCATCTCGTGCGAGCACCGCATCTTTGAGCTCTTTGCCCCAGATTTCGCGGCACGCGGCATAGATGTCGTAACTGTCGGAGACGACGGCGACGAGTCCGGTAGGGAAGGCCGTGAGCATATTCGCACAGGCCTTCGTCTCGTTCTCTCTGCCCCACGAAGTAATCGTAGAGTGTTCGGCGGCGGGGATTGAAAATCCCGCCATCCGCTCGTCATAGTACTTCTTCGCTACACGGATGCCTTGGAAGGTATCCGTACCTTTGAAGCTGAGCAGGTGTGCTGAAGCGCCGATACCTGCTGACTCTGGCGACGTGGATCCGCGGAAGCCGAAATCATGCATTTTGAAGTCGATAAGCGACGGGTCGCCCGTCTCTTCAAGATATCTGAGCACGCGTTGGCGCATATGTCTGCTCTGCGTGGCGACCGTTGATGGATACCAGATCATCGAGAGCAGTGTCTCGACGTAGTTGGTAACCCATGGTAGTTCCGGGTCGGTGTTCTCGATTGTCATCAGAACGTTCTTCGTCGGCACCGAAGTACCCTCGGGAACGGCTTTAATGATGATTGGGAGCCGCCCGTCATGCACGGTAAGTATTCGGTCCCAGCCGGTACGGTTGTAGACGTCGTTCGTGCCGAAATGCTCCCCGAAATCCTCGGCCGCCTCCACAACATTCTCACGCGTGATGACACGGCCGGAGAGGTATCGTTTCAGGTAGTACTGAAGGCCATAGAACGTTACCTCAGGGAACAGTCCACCACGGCTCTCAAAGAACGAAAAGATCTTTGTTGTGCCCGGAGGGTATTGTTTCCAGTGCGTGACCTTGTAGCTATCGGTAAGCTCGACGGTGTTAATGTCATCAATCTTTTTCTTCATGGTGGTGTTCCTTTCTGTGGTTTGATAGAGTCGCTTGCAGTGCATCGATGATCGCTGCAAGTGACGTGTGCACGATGAGAGAATTGCGTGATGCGATAACGTCGACATTCCCCTTTCTCCAGAATCCGTGCGGACATGCGAGATGTATCTGTTTACCGAGACCTATTGCTAATCCGAGCTCAAAAAGCGTAATCGGGGATTTTGTCGCGGGGTCGAAGTAGAAAGCGACATAATCGCTTTGCTCGATCCCCTGCAATTCCCAGACCACTTGTTCCTTGAAGTGCGGATTTTCAATCGTTTGTTCCCATGTAGAGTCCCACTCCTTTCTTCTCGGATTAAGTAGTACCCCCTGATGGTCAGCGAGGTGTTGAATGACTTCGTCTTGCCATCGTGAAGCGGTACCCATTTCGATGCTTCCCGCGATAAAAAGAGTCGGACCTTCCGATTCGCCGAGTCTTTGCGGAGGACAGATAACATCCATCTCTCACGCTCCTTTCTTTTTAAGTGTTTCGATGACCAGCTTGACGAGCGGACGATGTGTCTCGACGATATTTTTCATGTCTATCGGGAGAGGGTGCCACGCAACTCGGACAAGATCGTCTCCGGGGTGTGCAACGCCGCTCAAGTGGTAGGTAACGAAGAGAGCCGTCATGATCTTGTCGCGCTCTTTCCGGTAACGCCAGTCATCGACGCGATACGAACCAACGTAGGTAAGTGCATGTGTCGATATGTTTCCAGCCTCTTCTCCGAGTTCCCGGAGTGCTGCCGCTTCTAGTGAGGTATCCCCCGGATCGACGAACCCTCCGACGAGTCGCCACGAATCACCGTCAGTTCTCTTTTGTCCGAGAAGGATTTCGGACTCCGGATAGCGGATAACCGCTATGTCTACCGTCTGATAGGAGAGTGGTGGTCGTAGGCGTTGCGCCTCGATCATTCCCTTGCGAAAGTGTGTATTCCAATCGCTCGGGTCTGATGCTGTTGCTCGCTCGCTTGTTCCCGAAATTCCCGGTACCATCGGCACCGTGACAATGGGCAGTTTCCCCGAGTAGTGATTGGAAAAACTGTCACGGGAAGCATAGAGCGTTATTGTGGCGCCAGGGAATGCCTTTACGAGAAGGGCATCAAGACGTTTTGACCACTCTTTGTCACTCGGGTGATCTGCGTGCTCAAGTACTGAGACATTCGGAAAGGATTCCCGAATGGTCAGCGCCCGCACTGAAGAGGGGAGCGGATTGCGGTCGCTAAGGAGTGCTTCTCCTTTTCCGAATACCACTGCAACCTGCAGATTCTCACGCAGGGCGTACCTGAGAAGGTATCTATGCCCTTCGTGGAGTCCGGCAACCTGGAATCGACCGACGACGATACCGACTGTCTTTTTAGTATGTTTCATAGAGACCTCCTTTCTTACTGTCAAAGAACGATTTTGGAAAATAGTGTATCTATTACACTAAGTAAGGGTAAAAAATATATGCCACACCTTTTCTCCTTCTTAGTGTATCTTATACACTTTCAATTTTCCTGTCAATAGGCGCTGGGGGATATCAGAGAATGGTCAGAGGAACGCCCGCCGCTCTTCAGGATCATAGAATTTCAACTTCTCGGACATTGTCGGACGAAACTCGATAGAGTTGTGCTGGTCGGAAGGCGCCACCAATCCTTTTGTGTGGGAGAGGAGTAATGAAATTAAGTTTTAGTATTTTTTTACGGAAATTTCTTTTGTCGAGGGTCGTGTGAAGTATGCTTTCATACGCCTGTTTGAGTTCTGTGAGTGTAAATTCTCTCGGCATAAGTTTCCCTATGAGCGTTGTATAGGTAATGCGAGAACGCAGACGATCGATTGCAGCGGTTAGTATCTCGTCGTGATCATAAGCGAGGTTGTGTACTTCTTTCGCCGGACTCCACCAGGCAGTATGCGTGTCAGTTTGCTCCGTAACGGAGAGGCGTTCCCATGGTACGAGTACGAGATAAGCGACGGCAACTACTCGTCCGCGAGGGTCGCGATGAATTCCGCTGAAAGTATAGAGTTGCTCCACATATGTTTTATGCGGATCTATCTCAGCCTTCACTGCAAGATGACGTTGAACCGCTTCTTCCGCCGTTTCCTCAGGATTGACGAGTCCGCCGGGTAATCCCTCTCTGTTTGAAAAATGGGGAGGACGATTCACTCTGAAAAGACGAACCAGTAACTGATTGTTGCGAATGGTAAAGAGGGTAATGTCCGCCGCAAGAACTGCGAATTGCAATTGTGCTTTTGGAATGCCTCCTTTCTGCATAGGATGTATTGTGTCGGGTAGGTGACTTATTGTCAACAGTACAATTACAAGTTTTTGCACGAATATCGTCATCTGGACTCGTAAGAACAGAAAGACCACCGAGCGCAAAATCGAGCTGCAAAAGTTCGATCCGACGCTGCGCAAGCGCGTTACGTTTAAGGAAGCGAAGAGATAGATTCGTTTGGTAGAAATAAAAACCGCCCGAGAGGGCGTTTTTTATGTGCTTCATGGAGGATATTCGAGCCTATTTTGTATAAAAAATAAAAGTCTCGTGGTATCTTGAAAAGCGAACTAATATATAAACTGCATGGCAACGATACAAACAATCAGGGCTCGGGAAATTTTGGACTCACGCGGTAATCCAACGGTAGAAGTTGAGCTTGAGACTCAGAAAGGGAAAGGAGTCGCATCGGTACCGTCGGGTGCGAGTGTCGGAGCCCATGAGGCGCATGAGCTGCGTGATAATGGCGGCGCGTCCCGCGGAGTATCAGAAGCAATTGCCCACGTAAATGAAACGATTGCAACGGCCATAGTCGGAAAAGAATTTGATCAGCAAGGACTCGATGCTTTTCTATGCGAACTCGATGGAACAAAGAATAAGAGCCGGCTCGGGGCAAATGCGATCCTTGCGGTCTCGGTCGCCTTCGCGCGGGCACAGGCGCACGAGCAGGGCGTGGAACTCTATGCATATCTCGGTTCGCTGGATGACAGGAAAAACTTTTCATTACCGGTACCGCTCTTCAATATCATTAATGGAGGGAAACATGCTCGCGATGGCATCGATATCCAAGAGTGCATGCTCGCGCCAGTCGGGTTTGAGAGCATGCGCGAGCGTGTTGCCGCAGCGGAGAAGTGCATGGCGGTATTGAAATCTTTATTGGAGCAGAAGGGCTGTAGTACCGAAATGGGGGACGAAGGAGGATTTGCGCCAGCGCTTGCGAGTAATGACGAGGGACTTGATTTGCTCGTAACTTCTATACAAGACGCAGGGTATTCGACCGACCAAGTGAAGATCTCTCTCGATGTCGCCTCAAGCAGTTTTTATGAAGGGGGACAGTATGTGCTCAAGTCGGGGGGAGAACGTTTGCTCGACAATGCGCACATGATTGCGTGGTATGCCGCTCTAGCAGAAAAATATCCGCTGATCTCGATCGAGGACGGGCTCGCAGAAGACGACTGGGACGGATTTGTAGGGCTGCAAAAAGCTCTGGGCGGAACTCTATCCATTGTGGGTGATGATCTTACGGTGACCAACGTATCGCGTATAGGTATGGCCGTTGAAAAGAAGGCCGCCAATGCCTGCATTATTAAACCGAATCAAATCGGCACAGTAACTGAGAGTATTGACGCTGTGCGCGCCGCGCGAAATGCCGGGTGGAAACTCTTTGCTTCACATCGCTCCGGAGAAACAATGGATACATTTATTTCAGATTTCGCCGTCGGTCTTTCGTGCGACTACATCAAGGCTGGTGCACCAACGAAAAAGGAACGAATGGTTAAGTATGATCGATTGATAGAGATTGAAGAACAGCTCCACACCATATGATGCTCCCCGGAACCCTCATCATCGCGCGACACCACGAGTCGGAGTGGAATAAGAAAGGCATGTGGACCGGCACGCGTGATGTGCATCTCACCGAGTACGGATTTAAGAAGTCAGACGAGATGGGTGTGTTGCTCAAGGATGTGAAAATCGATAGAGCATTTGCTTCTATGCAGGTGCGCTCGATAGAGACGCTTTCGTGTATGTTGAACAATCGAGAGCTCTACAACGTTCCGACACAGCATATTCAGGTGCTTGGTGAGCGCGATTATGGTGAATACACCGGGAAAAATAAGTGGGAGATGAAACAAATTCTCGGAGAGAACGTTTTTGATCATATGCGTCGCGACTGGGACTATCCTATTCCCGGAGGCGAGACGCTCAAGATGGTCTACGAGCGGGTAGTGCCGTTTTACCTCAGCACAATCGTGCCACTTCTTCAGGAGGGGTACAATGTGCTTGTTGCATCGCATGGAAATGCTCTGCGCGCACTCATGATATATATGGAATCGATTCCCAAGGAAGACGCTAAGAATGTTGAGATGATGTTTGGATCCGTAGTTCTCTATCAGGTGGACGAAGAGGGTAAGTCGGTCCACAAGGAGGTGCGCACGGTGGAATCAGAGGTGAATGCGTGACGTCGCCTATGCGACCATAGGCTGGTGATATGCTGGGGGATGTAAGACGATGTCTGCTGCAACGTCTCAGTAGGCAGTGCTCAAGTGCGTTACACATTAACTTTATCTTTATCCCTATGTCAGCATATAAAAAAGTAGTGGCAATCGTGCTCGCGCTCGGTATCTTCGCACCGGCGTTTGCCTTCGCGCAGACGGCTTCTACCACAAGCGCAACGACGCTCGTGGGCCAGATCCAGACGCTCCAGACGCAGATCAATTCGCTCCAGCAGCAACAGCAGCAATACATGGCAACGCTCCAGATGACCCTCAAGCAGGGCTCGACCGGCGAACAGGTCGCGGTGCTGCAAGCTCTTCTTTCCGCTGATCCTTCTATTTATCCGGAAGGCATCGTTTCCGGATTCTTCGGCCGTTTGACCGCCGACGCGGTAAAGCGTTTCCAGAAGAAGAATGGCATCGAACAGGTAGGTTTCGTTGGTCCTAAGACTCTCAAGAGACTGCAAGAGCATCTTAAAGAGCGCCCGCTCGCTTTTGATAACGCAACCTCAACTAAAGGGGTGCGCGGTGAAGAAAAGCGCGACAAGCGCGAGGATAAGAATGAAAAAAAGAATGAGGACAGACGTCCGTGCGCAATCGTCCCACCAGGTCACCTTATCGCTCCAGGATGGCTCAAGAAGCATAAGGGCGAGGACAAACCGATCGTCCCTGAGTGCCAGAAGATTCCTAAGGGCATCAAAGATCTCTTAGATCGCGATCATGATGACGACGACGATGACAACAGCACCACCACACCGCCTGTCGCTGACACGCTTGCGCCGGTGATCTCCTCGATCAGTACCTCAAATATCAGCTCGACGACCGTCATGATCTCGTGGCTCACAAACGAGCCCGCCACAAGCAAGATCTACTACGCCACCACGACGCCGGTAAACCTCGGCACTGCGCTCACAGTCAGTAACAATTCGCTCGTTGCAAGTCACTCCCTGGGCTTTACTGGGTTGGCATCCTCGACGACCTACTACTTCGCTCTCGAATCAAAAGACGCAGTGTTGAATACTGCCACCACCTCGACTCAGAGCTTTGTCACTACGAACTAAACACTGTCTAATTGTGCACGAAACCGCCCCTGTGCGAAGGGCGGTTTCGTGCTATATCTGCTACCACTGCCGCCCGGTAAGAAAATCGCTGCCGCTACGTCACACTCTATGAAGGACAACTCTTTAGAAATGAAACTGCTCGCAGCCTACGACGCTCATGCTGACGCCATCTTTCGTCACTGCTACTTTAAGACAAGTGAACGCGAGCTTGCACAGGACATGACGCAGGATGTGTTTCTCAAGGCTTGGTCCTATATGCAGCAGCAACACCAAATACTAAATATGCGCGCCTTCCTCTATCGCCTTGCCGATAATCTCGTAATCGATTGGTACCGCAAGCGCAAGTCCCAGTCGCTCGATGTCCTGCTCGATGCGGGCTTTGAGCCCGCAGGAGCAGACAACAAGATCGAAGAGCAGACTGAAGTCTCGCTTGCGCTCGCGAAGCTTCGCGAGCTTGGGGAAGACGACCAGAAGCTCATTACCTGGCGCTTCGTCGAAGACCTCTCGCCTCGCGAGATCGGCGATATTATTGATCAGAGTGAAAACGTCGTCTCGGTGCGCTTGCATCGGGCCATAAAGCGTCTGCGAGATCTGCTGCAATAAACACCTATGGAACATCTACCACACACATTTATAAAACACCTACGCTCAATATCGCTCACTGGAAAAGAGCGAGGTGAGATGCGCGCTGCACTTCTCACTAAGATGCGTGAGGGTGCTTTGGTACGTCCGACGGTTTCTCCATGGTCGCATCTCTTCCATAGGAAACGCGTCCAAGCGGCGTTTCTGTCGATCCTCATCATCGGCAGCTATGGAAGCTCAGTGACTCTTGCTGCAGAAAACGCTTTGCCGGGGGAAATCTTATATCCTATCAAGACGCGCGTGACTGAGCCGGTAGTTCGGTTGATGACGGCCACAACGCCTGCGGCAGAGGCAAAGTTCGAGACGCGCTTGCTTGAGAAGCGCCTTGAAGAGGTTGAGACTCTTGAGACTCGGGAAAAGCTTGATCCGGAGCTCACGCAGGAGGTTCGCAAAGTCATACGAGAGCAGAGCATCAAAGCGAAGAAGAAGATAAAAGATGTCGAGAGTGATGAGGCGGCGGCGCGTGTGGTACTGCCGGCCGCGACCTCCACTGCCGCTGTCGCCACCAGCTCCCATGAAGCAAATCCTCAAAAAGCCGGAGAGGTAAAGCAGTCCGGGAGAAACGATGATTCTGACGACAAAGGAAAGAATAAGCGCGCCCTAAATGCGCTGCTAGAGAAGCACGACCGTATTATTAAAAAGCTCGACCTTGCCGATGAACATGAGGATCGTGATGAAGAGAGGGGTGGTGGGGGAAACGAAGGAAGAGGAAGGTAGGGGATAAGTTGGGTGGTGTAGAATGAGTTCATGAAAAAGAAGAGTGGCGGCATGGTTATATATCAGGCGAAAAATGGAGCAATTGAGTTCCGTGGCGACCTGTCGCGCGAAACGCTTTGGGCGACACTCGATCAGATAGCTGAAGTCTTCGGTCGCGACAAGTCGGTCATTTCTCGGCATCTTAAAAATATTTATAATGAGGGCGAAATTGATGAGCGGGCAACTGTTGCAAAAAATGCAACAGTTCAAATTGAAGGTAACCGTCGCGTAGAGCGTGTTATTGAATACTACAATCTCGATGCCATTCTCTCCGTAGGCTATAGGGTCAATTCAAAAACAGCGACGCAATTTCGCCAGTGGGCCACCAAGACGCTCCGCGAGCATATCACCAAGGGCTACACCGTAAATCGCCGGCAAATCGCGAAGAACTACAGTGCGTTTATGAAATCCGTTTCGGATATTCAAGCGCTTTTGCCGGAACAAGTACTTCTTGATCCAAAAACGATA
>CAYHIQ010000030.1:0-8947 GCA_964356775.1 uncultured Candidatus Saccharibacteria bacterium
GAGGCGGAAGCCCAGGCAGCTATCGACCGTTTGGACGGCAAGGAGCTCGATGGGCGTACGCTCTCGGTTTCTTTCGCTCGCCCACAAGGTGATCGTCCTCCACGCCGCGAAGGCGGTTTTGGCGGCAACGATCGCGGCGGATTCAGTGGTGGTAATGGCGGCGGATACGGTCGCGGCGGATACTAAATCCCCAATCGTTCATACGCAATGCAAGAAAGCCTGCCCTCCTAAGGAGGGCAGGCTTTCTTCTTATGTGATAGCGTTCCCTCATGACTCGCGACGAACAATGGCTCCTCGATGAAAAATATGGCGGGAAAGAAACAGCCGACTATGAAGCCGATAAAAAGCGACTCTTCTCCGGCGAGCCGCTCGGATACACAATCGGTTGGCAGCCCTTTCTCGGTTTAAAAATCTATCTTGATTCGAAACCGCTTATTCCCCGTCCCGAGACGGAGTGGTGGACTGAGCAACTCACGAATGCAATTTCTGGGACTCTGTACCGTGCGACGGCGCGAGCAGGAGGAACTTTTTCAGCAGAAAATGATTCCGTGCCCAGAAATTGCATTCGTGAGGTGCGATTTTTGGATCTCTGCGCCGGCTCCGGTGCTATTGGCTGTGCGGCACTCGCGAAACTCCGTACCCGACGGCACGACGATGCGTCGGATGCTCAAGTCTATTTCGGCGAGATTGACCCGGCGCACGAAACGACTATCCGAAAAAATATCCGCGAAAATAATCTTGATGTCGCGCGCACTACTATACGCATCGGTAATCTCTTTGAGCCGTTTGGCGATATGCGATTCGACTTCATCGCCGCGAATCCACCCTATATCCCCGCCGGCCGCGAACTCCCCGCGAGCGTTGCCGACTATGAGCCCTCACTCGCACTCTTTTCCGGAGATGACGGTCTCGATGTTATCCGTCGCCTCGCGGCCGAACTCCCGAAACATCTGACTGAAGATGGAGTTGCGTGGATCGAATGCGATAGCTCTCACAGTGAGACTGCTCAGAAACTCTTTGCGTCTCAAGGTTTCTTGGCCGAGATACGCACCGACCAGTACGACAAGCCGCGCATCCTTGTAGTATCATTTCCACAATGCTAAATCAGCCGCTCCAGCCCTTTACCCCTTCTGCACTGTTCGAAAAATTAAACTTTTTTGGGACTCTTTCCGAGAGCGCGATGGTAACCTGGGCCCTGTATGCCGTCTTTGTCTTCTGGACAGTCTATACACTTGTCGCTATCTATCATTGGCTCAAATATTCTCACGCTTCATGGGTTGCGTTCCCCGCAATAGCCGTACATCTTTTCATATCATTCACGCTTATGTTCTATGCACTCTCCGGCGATATGCTCTTTCTATCTCTGCTGATATGAAAGAATTTGAACTCGAGCCTGGCGAACATGTCGTGAAGGAAGTTCGTAAACATTGGTTCCTATTCCTCTCAGGACTTCTTCCCTTCGCTATTATTGCAGTCATCCCCTTCGCACTCCCAAAACTTCTCATGCTCGCACCGCCTCTTGCGCCATATGCATCGCTTTTTGACTATAATACGCCGCTTATGCGCGCCGCGCTCGGCGTCTGGCTGCTCATCTCATGGACCGGCGCATGGAACGCCTTTACCCGTTACTTCCTAAACGTATGGGTGCTGACTAGCAAACGAATCGTGAGTATCAAACAACGCGGCTATTTCTCGCGCGAGGTGTCGAGCCTCTTCCTCACTCGCGTGCAAGACGTTACGACTGATGTTGTCGGGGTGCTCCCCTCGCTTATCGGATTCGGCACGATCAAAGTACAGAGCGCGAGCGAAGAAGTCGAGTTCATCATGGTTGGTATTCCGCGACCCGAGCAAATGCGTGATTTAATCCTCCGCTACGTCTCCCTCGAGCCAAAAACTACCGGTATCTGATACAATCGGGCATATGTCAGAACCTCTTTCAACCGATACCTATAAAGGCGTTCGCGACTTCTACCCCATTGATTGGGCGCGGATGGAGTCGATGTTCACGCGTATACGCGAGACGCTTGCGCTCTGGGGCTATGAAGAATATAACGCTTCGCCACTCGAACGATCCGAGCTCTACGAAGCAAAAACATCTGAAGAAATTGTCAATGAGCAGACCTACACCTTTACCGATCGCGGCGACCGGAGCGTCACGCTGCGCCCCGAGATGACGCCGACCCTTGCGCGCATGGTCGCCGCAAAACGCCGCGAACTCGCCTACCCTCTGCGCTGGTTCTCCATCGGCAATCGATTCCGCTATGAACGTCCGCAAAAGGGCCGTTTGCGCGAGTTCTATCAGGCGGACATCGATCTTATCGGGCTCCCTGAAGGCGAAGCCGATATCGAGGTCGTACGGCTCGCATCGACAATACTGAAATCTTTCGGCGCTGCGGAAAATGACTTCGTGATACGTATGAATTCGCGACCGCTCCTGAACGCCGCCTGCGCTGCGGCGGGACTCAACGGCGAAAGCATCCGTCAGTACCTACGCCTTCTCGATAAGAAATCAAAAATGACTCCCGAGGCTTTTGCTACCGCATCAAATGTTATTTCAGCAACAGATCCTCTTGCACTCATCGAAGAGCCAAGCGCTGTACCGGAAGTCGCGCTTGAAAAGCGTCGTCTCCTTGATCGTATCGCGACACTCGCAGAGCGTGGCGTGAGCAACGTCGCTTTCGACTCGAGCATCACGCGCGGCTTCGATTATTACACTGGCATGGTCTTCGAGGTATACGACACCAATCCCGAGAATTCTCGTGCGCTTTTCGGCGGCGGACGCTACGACCGGCTGGTGACGCTTTTCGGCGGTGACCCTATCCCTGCAGTTGGTTTTGCGCTCGGCGACGTCACGCTCGCTGACTTCCTCGACACGCATTCGCTCGTGCCAAACACGAGCGGCAGATTGCCACAGCTCTATCTCGGCACACCACGAGTGGATGACATTCCCGCCGCACAAGCTCTCGCCGATACGCTGCGCGCACAGGGTTGCCGTATTTTTGTGAACCTCACCGATCGCGGTCTTGGCGACCAAGTCAAAGACGCAGTGAGACGTGCCATCCCATTCTTCGTGGCTTATGGCGCGGACGAACTACAGAACCAGACCGTACGTATGAAAATCCTTGCGACCGGCGAGGAAAATACTCTGTCTCTCTCCGACCTCACTGCACGACTCAACTCCGGCAACTAGCATATGCGTGCTATCACTTTTGATATTGAATCCATTTCTGATTCCATGGTGCGAGGACATGTCGATGTGAACGAGCAAGAACTCACTGTCGTCGCCATTCATGATTCTGAGACAGGTGAATATACCGGCTACTTCAAAGAAGAGCTCCCGAAACTCTGGCCGATCCTTGAGCGCGCAGACATGCTCATCGGTTTTAATTCCGACTCGTTCGATATTCCGCTTCTCAACCGATACTATCCCGGAGACCTTTCACATTTGCACTCACTCGACTTGCTCACTGAGGTGCAGAAAGTGCTCGGCAGGCGCATCCGACTCCAAGCGCTCGCTGAAGCGACTCTGAAAAAAGGAAAGTCGGGCGATGGGCTCAAAGCAAGCGAATGGTGGAAAGAAGGCAAGAAAGAAAAGGTTCGCGAGTACTGCATTGAAGACGTCCGTATCACCCGAGAACTCTTCGACTATGCCATCAAACATGGCGTACTCAAATACAAAGACTTACGCACTATTCGCGACATTAAGCTAGATACCTCTCTCTGGGGAAACAAAAAGGAAGAGGTTCCAGCAATGACCCACGCACTGCAGCTCTAAAGCCCGCCCCAAAGTAGGCTGGAGCAAGCCATTGACATAACTGTATTTCAGTATATACTGGTATCCAGAATCTATGTTCTTGCCAGTACGCCTATCCGCATCTTGCGGGGCTACACAACCTAGTAGGGAGGAAAATCATGGGAATCGGGTGGACACCGCTGACACCGTTTACGAGCGACGAGCAACCTTACGTACCGTACATGAGCGACGCCCACATGGGCGTTTGGGTAATGCTTGTTGCAGTTATTGGTATCGGAGCCCTCTACGGCTTCCAGCTCCACAAGTACGGCAGTTGGAGGCCCTTACGGTTTCGGCTACCATTGCGTGCCTTCGTATTCGTCTTCTACTTCGGAGCATTGATGCCAGTGTCCTCACAACTTCTCGTGGGGCCGTATGCATACTTTGGCTACGCTACGAATACCCTGGTTCTCGGGATAGCATCCGCCGCAATCGCCACGTTCGTGTGTGGCATCCTATTCCGATTGCTTGAAATTTCGCATGACGTTCTGAGTAAGATTCTCAGAATTTTCCGGAATGTTCTAAGCGAAATTCTTAACGTGGGCGTAGAGCGGCTCTATGGTTTTTTGGACAGATATCGCCGCAAAAAAATTGCCGCGAAAGGAGGACTATCATTGTGTCCTCCTGCTGAAAAAATGAAAGATGCGGGCTGAGAGGTCGAGTCGAAGGGCGTGGAGTACTCTGTACTCCACGCCCTTTCTTTTTAATGATAGTCTCAATGCATGGAACGCTCTCTCACGATTCCACTCGCAATCGCTTTCGGCGGCGCCATTGTCGCACTGGCAGTGTATGTATCAATGCCAAAAATTTCTCCGACTATTACTGACAATTCCGCGCTCGTACGACCTGTTTCTGCAAGCGATCATATTTTCGGGAACCCTGCGGCACCCGTCATGATCGTCACCTATTCCGACTTCGACTGTGCGTACTGCAAAGACTTCGATGCAACGCTCCGCCAGATCATCGCGGACAAAGGCGCGAGCGGCAAGGTCGCCCTTGTCTACCGTCAATTCCCGCTGACCGAAATTCATCCAAATGCGCTCTCCCACGCGAAAGCTGCCGAGTGCATCGCGCAGACGGCGGGCAATACCGCGTTCTGGAAGTTTGCAAACGCTCTGTTCAAGAATCAGCCGGTCAATCGCTTACAGTACGGGGAACTCGCCTCTGCGGCGGGTATCTCAAACAATGATTTCGCTACTTGCTTCGCGAGCGCGGCAACAACCGTTGACGCGCGCATCGCGGCAGACCGGCAGAACGCGCTCGACATCGGCGCCGAAGGAACCCCTTACTCGCTCATTCTCGTCGCGGGCAAGCCCACTGCCGTTATGAATGGCGGATACCCGTATACTGCGGTGCAACAACTCGTCGATGAGGCTCTCCAGAGCACCAAGTAATCACTTGGCAAGAAGAAAGCCAACAAGGTCGCAATAATCGCAAGATTCAGGATCGCAGAGAGCGATAAACGCAGAGCCGTCAGCAATCGCTTGCGCCGCCTTGATAAGCTCTGCTTCTAGAGCTGCAACTTCTGCGTCCGTAATCGTAAAACGTCGGATGATGCACTTCCCTTTTTCATTCGGTTCGACGAAATGCAGTGCTCCCTCGTTCATCTTGAAACGGCCATCCTTATCGAGCAGTAGTTTATAGAAAACCAGTTGACGATAGTAGCCGCCATCGCTTGATTTGGTAAGGCCCTTTATCTCATTCTCGCTCTTCGCTTTTCCAGTCTTATAATCGATGACTGCAACGGTGCCGTCCTCTTTGATATCAAGCCGGTCGAGCTTCCCCGAGAGTGGCACGTCGCCGACACCCGGGACCGTGAGCGATACTGTTATGGAAAATTCCGACTCATGTGCGCTCTGCATGCTCCCGCTTTCTTGCGCAAGATACGCGCGAAGCGCAGTCTCGCCAGTTTTCATGAGCTCTTTCCTATCAAGCGGCGTGAGCGGCAAGTGCGTAAGCTCTCTGTAGAAAGCTTCGATCGCATCCTCAATCGAAGCACTGCTGCTTTTCACTGTATCGGCATAAGCCTTCAATCCCGCATGCACGGCCGTGCCGAAAAGCATTGGGAGTTCGGGCGCGCTTGGGAGCCGGAGCAACGTGCGGAAATAGTACTGCCACGGCGATGCAACATAATTATTAAAACCCGTTGGTGAGAATCCGCGTGCTAGCAATCGCTCTTTCAAAAAGACCGGATCAAGAATGGTACGGACACCATACGGCGAAACACTAGGAGGCAGTGCAGAAAATCTTACTGAAGTAAGATGTGAGGAAATATCAGTGAGGAATCGGAGTGGCGTTTGTGCGCGATCTTCTTCGGTCACGCCCGAGTGCGTGATGAGTACACCATCTTTCGCACGCGTAAGCGCGACGTAAAGAAGTCGGCGTACATCGTGCTCGTCGTCTTCCTTTTCAAGCAGTAGAGAGAATTCATCGGTCTTGCCACCAAGCCAGCGTTCGTCGCTGGCGTGAGCGATGATGACCTGCGGGAACTCGAGCCCCTTCGCGCCATGTACGGTCATGATGCGTACACCCGCATGCTTGGTGCGCGCACGCTTCACTCTAAGCTCATGTTTCTCGATAAGTGCGAGACGTCGCAAGAGGTCATGCGCGGTCGCGCTCGGATCCTCGCGCGACACCAGCGCCGCTTCATCCATGAAGCCCTGATAAGCCTCGTATGCATCTTCGCTTTCGCCAAGCGTAAGTATCCCGGAGACAAATCCGCTCTCACTTGCCAGACGCGTGAGCCATGAGACAAGCGGTGTTGCGGACATTTCCCCGGAGAGCTTTATAAGGACGCGTACCCAGGATCGCATCTCGCTCGTACCCTGCTCCGCAAGAACCTGTAGAAGCGGCTTCCCTTCGCGTGCGAGCGCGAGCAACTGCATGCGTTCATGGAGCGTGCTAGGTATGCCAGGCGCGAAGAGTGCTCGCGCAAGCGATGCATCTTGATGCAAATCAGCGAGCGCCTGAACGAGCGCGATAAAAAGCTTGACTGCCGGATGCAATAAGGCGTTTATCTCTGCGCTCGCGTGATCTTCTGGAATTCCGACACTGCGTAGTGATTCGGCGAGCGTCAATACATCCGCATTTTTTTTCGTCAAAATTGCGATGTCTTCATACGGCGTCCCCGCTGCATGCAGCTTCTCGATATGCGCACGGATAGCTTCGCGCTCTTCTCTCGGTGTATCACAGACCGCTTCTTCTATCATTCCCCCTTTCCCGCGGACAGCGTGCAAGACAGGACGAAATGCAGCATCGGACGTCGGCGCGGGAGCGATAAGGTCGTGCGCGGCCGCGAGTACCTTCGATGTCGAGCGATAATTCTCGACGAGCGATATGACTTTTGCCTCGGGATATTTCTCTTTAAAATAAAAGAACGAGGCAAGCGATGCTCCCTGAAAACGATAGATCGCCTGCTTCTCATCACCGACGATGAAGAGATTCGGCGAGCCATCAAAATCAGTCCCAAGTTCGAGCAAGCGGTTCTGTGCCGGATTCGCATCCTGATGCTCGTCAGCGAGTACGAACTGCGAACGTTCTCCGACTTCTGCGCGAAATCCTTCGTCCGACTCAAGACCGCGCACCGCTTCAGCGATAAGGTCTTCGTAGTCATACAGGGACTCACGTTCGAGCGCCTCCTGATACGCTTTGAAGAGATGCGCGACTTCGATATGTTTCTCGAGTCGCTCGCGACGCCGCAATGGCTCCCCTTTCTCCTTTCCGGCATGTACGCCACTTGCATGGACGCGGTCCGGCTCGGCAAGCAGGTGCTCGTGCGCTTCAGTAAGCTCGGTAAGATATCGCTCCGGCGTGTAGTGTTCCTGCTTCAATTTACTCATGAAAGCCACGAGCGTCCGCGCCGCGCGGTGCGGCTGTTTCGGGTTCCGTATCTTCAGATACTCCCCCTGATTGAGCAGCTGCTCCATAAGCGCAATACCGCGTACCTCGGAGAGCGGTGTACCAAGCGCAATACGAGGGAACAGATCCGGGCGCATCTCAAGTATCGACCGCGCGAAACCGTGGAAGGTGTGGATGCGGACGCGATATGCCGCGCCGCCGATAAAAGAGACAAGTCGCGTCCGCAGCGTCGCCACGGCACTCTCGGTAAAAGTCAGTGCGAGTATCTCATCGGGCTTCGCGCCGGCGGCTTTGAGCAGGATATTCCCAATGCGGAGCGCGAGTATCTGCGTCTTCCCCGTCCCTGGGCCGGCAATCACTATGACCGGGCCATAGATAGCATCTACAGCCTCTTTCTGTTTCGCATTGAGCTTCTTATAGGCTCGTTCAAACGCCTGAGTCGTCGACATATCTGCAGTGTACCGCGCGCATTTGTTCTCTGCACACTTGCATAAACCCCATGCATTGACGATGTGTCAAATATGTATACACTTACAGTCGGTTAGCTCTTAACTCACCCCCAAAGGAGGTATCTATGAGAAAGATACTTAAGTCCGTGGGCAGCACTTTCTGTCTCATGACCGTTGTCATAATCACGTCAAGCGTCATGCTCTTGGCTCGCATGGTCTTACATCGAGCACCCGCTCACCCCTAAAACCTTTTGCATTCCGCAAGAGGTCTTACCAGGAGGATCGTCATGGACATGGAAGACGAGCAGGGCGAGACCAATCCTCACCCCTTGAAAGAACAACTCCGCCGGGCTGGCGCCACCAGTGACCACCCCGAAGACCTGTCTGAGATCGTCGAGCTCAGTGCTGAATGATTCGAAAAGAAACCCCGTTGGTCCTGTGACCAGCGGGGTTATTCTTTATTAATACTTTCAAAATTAATACGATTTCAAATGGCGAGCATCGCTATGGGTGCGGATCTTCTCAAGCGCTTTCGCCTCAATCTGGCGGATGCGCTCGCGAGTAACACCGAACTCGCGCCCCACTTCTTCAAGTGTGTGATAGATGCCGTCCATGAGGCCGTGGCGCATCTCGAGGATCTTGCGCTCTTTCGGTGAGAGGTCGCTGAGGATCGCGCGCACCTGCTCCGTGAGAATACGCTCCGAAGACTCCTGTACCGGCGACGGAATCTTGTCGTCGGGAATGAAATCGCCCAAGGTCGATTTCTCGTCGTCGTCTGAGCCGATAGGGTTTTCAAGCGAGAGCGTGTCCTGATTTATCTTCTCTATTTGATAGATCTTGTCCACCT
>CAYHIQ010000031.1:0-8561 GCA_964356775.1 uncultured Candidatus Saccharibacteria bacterium
AAGAGTGTGCGCGGGCGCGATTTCGCGACCGGGCTTCCGCGCGAGATAACGCTTACCGACAGTCATGTCCGCGAGGCGATCATGCCTTCGCTCGATGCGCTTATGGACGCTATGAAGGAGGTCATTGAGGCAACGCCGCCTGAACTCCTTTCTGATGTCTTGCAGCACGGAGTAACTGTTTTCGGTGGCGGAGCGCTCCTGCGCGGTCTGCCACAGATACTCGAGAAAATGCTCGGGGTGCCGGTCAAAGTTACGGCAGATCCGCTGACGGCCGTCGTGCGCGGTGCGGGTATTGTGACCGAAGATCCCGAGCCGTATGCCGATTTTTTTATCGATGAAGAAGACATTCTTAGCGAAGCGTAACGCGCTCTTATCGTCCACGAGTATGTCGTGGGGCATCATCGCATGTGCGGGTGTTATTCTGACGCTCTTCCTGCGCCTCCTCACGCCAAATTTTTTTTGGCAGATATTCTCACCCGTATTCCGCGGGGGTGACGCGCTTGCCGAAAAAAGTCATTTCATCCTCTCCAGTTTTGGCGATACCGCCGCTCTTACGCTGCACAACGAGCAGTTGAGGAATGAAAATGCCGCTCTCGCGAATGAGAATCAAGCATTGCTTGCAAAAGAACTAACTCTTTCCGCGCTACTAAATTCTCCGGTTTCCGAGAGGAGAAACACTTCAAAAATCCTTGCAGGCGTCGTCGCTCGTCCGCCCGAGAGTCCGTACGATACTCTGGTGCTCGCCGCCGGAACGAACGCGGGCGTCACGCTCGGTCAAGAGGCGTTTGGCGCAGGTGGCGTCCCGATAGGTATGGTTTCGTCGGTCCTTGCTGATTACTCCCGAGTAACGCTTTTCTCCGCACCGAATACGATCATGTACGGCTGGGTCGGGCGCGAGAATCTCCCACTCACAATTCGGGGAGCGGGCGCAGGTGCGATGAGTGCATCACTTGCGCGTTCCGCGAACATAGCGGTGGGCGATACGGTCTTTGCACCAGGCCCGGGAGCGCTTCCGATTGGCAGTGTGACGCGCATCGATAACGACCCGACAGCACCTGGAGTTGTGCTGCGCATCACGCCCGCACTAAATCTTTTTTCAATCACTTGGGTCGTGCTTCGCGATACGGGCATAGGGCATACCGGTGTTTTTTCGTTTGCAACTTCAACTCCATGATGCGGGGAGCCCTCACATTTTTTACACTAGTGTCCATATTGTTCTTCCCGTGGCCGTTTGCTGCCACGCTCGCCATTGTCGGAGCGTTCGCGGAACCGCTCGTGCCGCTCGCTGCAGGTATATTTGCCGATACGCTCTACTATACGCCACACGCAAACGCGCTGCCGCTCTTTACACTCTATGGAGCCGTTGTCACCAGTATTACATTTATCGTGCGCAGTCGGCTGAGGGCGAGTATCATGAGATGATGCTGTGGCGGCGCACAAAAAGACGGAAGGCGGAGATTGCTCCCGACGAGATATTTCTCGACGCATCAAATGCTCCAGATTTCGATCGTCTGCGGTTTGAGGGAAGGCTGGAGAAACCGCTTGCTCGCGGAATATTTCTCTCAATCGGCGGCGCACTTGCGTCTCTCATGCTCATCCTCGTCGTTCGCACTTGGCATCTTCAAATTACAAACGGAGCTGTCTTTGCTGCCGAAAGCGCACATAATTCACTTGAAGTCAGGACTCTTTTCGCTCCGCGAGGCATTATCACTGATGTCTTCGGCGTTGTTGTCGCTGAGAATATCGAAAAAGAGGATGGTAGCGTCAGGCGCAACTATCCGGTGTCTTCTCTCGGTCACATTATCGGTTACGTCTCATTCCCGAAGAAGGACGCGAAGGGTGTCTATTATGATACGAAACAGACGGGTCTTGCGGGTCTTGAAGCAACCTATGACGCGCGTCTTGCGGGTAAGAACGGCCGCCTGCTCACCGAGACGGACGCGTTCGGCAAAATTCGTTCCGAGGGTACTATGGAGCCTGCAGAAGCAGGGGAAACCGTTCAACTATCGATTGATGCCAATCTCCAAAAACTGTTTGAGCAGGCAATCGGGAGCGTTGCGCGCAATAAGCGTTTTATCAGCGGCGCCGGCGTTATCATGGATGTACATACTGGCGCGGTGCGCGCTATTGGATCGTACCCAAGCTACGATCCAAATGTCATGGCGAGCGGCGGCCCCTCAGAAATTATCGATAGTTATTCTAAAGATCCCGGACATCCTTTTATCGATCATGCCATACAGGGCGTGTATGCGCCTGGTTCCATCGTCAAGCCGATTGTCGCCGCGGGAGCGCTTACTGATGGCATTATTACGCCAAGTACCGTTATTGATGATCCGGGCTTCCTCTCTCTGCCCGACCCATATCATCCGGGGAAATCCTTTGTCTTTAAAGGCTGGAAAGCTCTTGGTATTGTCGACGTTAAGAAAGCGATTGCCTGGTCTTCAGACATTTTTTTCTATTCGGTCGGCGGTGGATTCGGGAGTCAAAAAGGTCTTGGTATAGATCGGCTTGCGTATTGGTATCGGCAGTTTGGCCTTGGGAGTTTGACCGGTATTGATGTGCCGGGAGAGGCGATCGGGCTTATTCCTACTCCCGAGTGGAAGCAAGCGACTCTTAATGAGCCATGGTATCTCGGTGATACATACTTCACGGCAATCGGGCAGTACTCGGTACAGGTGACACCGATACAGATGGTACGAGCGACTGCGGTGGTGGCAAATGGCGGGAAGCTCTTCACTCCGACGTTGCTCGTCGGGCAGGCTGCAGAGTACACGAATGTGCCGGTAAGTATTTCTTCGCTCAAGGTTGTGCAAGAGGGTATGCGCCAAACAGTAACAAGCGCGCTCGCCGGCGCGCTCAATCTTTCTTACGTTACCGTTGCCGCAAAAACTGGCACAGCAGAGACGGGTACGCGTAATCAGTATGATAATTCGTGGGTAGTCGGATTCTTTCCTTATGAAAACCCTCAGTATGCTTTTACCGTTGTACTTGAGCGAGGTCCCGCAGGTACTGGGTCGCAGGCCGTGAACGTGATGCGAGATCTTTTTGAAGCGCTGCATGCCGAGAACTCGTCATATGTCGGAGGCACTGCTACCACGACCGTACTAGTGCCTGGCGGCTAACCTTGATTGGATTTAAAGCATCGGGGGTATCGGATATTTTTTGACAATCACTGAAATGCTCATTATAATCCCCGAGGATGTGAATACTGTGTTCATTGTGAATAAACCTATAACAAATCGAGAATTGGGAACAAACTATCGAATGAAAGGAGGTCTCACACGACATCTATCTTGCAGAGGTTTGCCGTATCATTTGGCGCGAGCTCAAGTCGTTCTTCACCCATTCACCCCAAGGAGGATTAAGGGATGACGCAGCAAAAAGAGGGAATCGTATTTCCGGAACTTGCAGATCAAAAATCAGAATTGAGTACGCCAAAATGGGTGTATTCCTTCGGTGATGGTAGGGCAGACGGATCATCGGACATGAAGGAATTACTGGGCGGCAAAGGCGCTGGCCTAGCGGAGATGACCAATCTTGGCATCTCGGTTCCTCCAGGCTTCACCATCACGACCGAAGCTTGTATCGAATATTACAGACTGGGGAATACCTATCCCTCTGGTATGTTGGATTTGGCCAAGGAAGCACTCAAGCGAATCGAGCAATCAATGGGTCTGAGGTTCGGTGATTCCGAGAAACCTCTTCTTGTTTCGGTCCGGTCCGGTTCTCGGGCATCTATGCCTGGGATGATGGATACGGTGCTGAATGTCGGACTTACAACGAAGACGGTCAAAGGGCTTGCGCGGAAAGTCAGTAATGAACGGTTTGCGCAGGACAGTTATCGTCGATTCATTGCCATGTTTGGCAGTATCGTCATGGGGGTTCCGCGCGATCTTTTCGAAGCGATTCTGAAGCGTAAAAAAGAAGAAATGGGAACCGCGCACGATACCAAATTGGGTGTGGGATCTTTGCGTGATCTTGTGGAGAGCTTCAAATTCCTAGTAAAGAAAGAGACGGGAAAAGACTTTCCAGACGATGCGAATGAGCAGTTGAGGATGGCGATTCACGCGGTATTCTCTTCTTGGAATGGCGCACGAGCCGTCACCTATCGACGGTTGCAGGGTATTCCGGATTCTTGGGGGACTGCGGTCAATGTTGTGGCCATGGTCTTCGGGAATATGGGAGAGACGAGCGGCACGGGTGTCGCATTCACACGCGATCCCAATACGGGTGAGCGGGCGTTTTTCGGTGAATGCTTGATGAACGCGCAAGGGGAAGATGTTGTGGCGGGTATTCGAACACCGCTACCGTTGACCGAGCTTGCTCGTACTGTCCCAGAAGCTTACAAAGAATTGGAGGCGACCTACAAAAAACTGGAAGAACATTACCGCGATATGCTCGACTTGGAATTTACAATTCAAGAGGGCAAGCTCTACATGCTACAAACGCGTGTGGGCAAACGGACCGGTATTGCCGCAGTACGCATCGCGATCGACATGGTCCGAGAAGAACTCATCTCGAAACGCGAGGCGCTTCTGCGGGTTACTCCGGATCAGTTGGCTCAGTATCTCTACCCCGTCTTCGATACGAAGAAAGAATCTATTGCAGAATTTCTTGGTAAGGGCTTACCGGCAGGACCAGGAGCCGCAGCGGGGAGGATCGCTTTAACATCGGATCAGGCGGTCAAAATGAAGCTCTCCGGTGAGCGGATAGTGCTGGTGCGAGAAGAGACAAGTCCCGACGACATTCATGGTATGGATGCTGCAGGTGGTTTTCTTACTGTCCGTGGCGGCATGACGTCGCACGCGGCAGTGGTGGCCAGGCAGATGGGTAAAGTCTGCGTGGTTGGGTGCGAAGATATTGAGGTTATCGGTAGTCACTCCGTCAGAGTTGGCACGAAGGTGTTTCGCGAAGGCGATTACATTTCTGTGAACGGCACGACGGGGAAGGTCTACTCCGGTGATATTCCTGTGATGGATTCTGAAATAATTCAGGTCATTCAGGGAAAGTTGGACTCAGTAACATCAGAAAAGTATCGGCTTTTCTCAATGCTGCTCTCGTGGGCAGCCGATGAGAAAAAGATGAAGGTACGAGCGAATGCGGATACGCCGGAACAGGCGAATATTGCACGAGGCTTCGGCGCGGAAGGGATTGGTCTCTGTCGCACCGAGCACATGTTCTTCGGCGATGATCGACTTCCGATTATTCAGTCCATGATTTTGGCGAGCACGAGCGAGGAGCGGGAAAAGTATCTCGCACAACTCTTGCCGCTACAGAAGGAGGACTTTATCGGAATCTATCGTGAAATGCAGGACTTTCCGGTAACGATCCGGCTGCTGGATCCGCCATTGCATGAATTCTTGCCGAAGCGTGAGGACCTGATGGTCGACGTTGCGCGGTTGGAATCTATGCGTGGGTATGAGGAGAAACTGAAAGAAAAGCGACAGTTGCTGGCACGGGTGGAGGAACTCCATGAGTTCAATCCCATGCTCGGTCTCCGCGGATGCCGGCTGGGTATCATGATGCCGGAAATCACCAGAATGCAGGCCAAAGCTATTATCGAGGCGGCCTGCGAGTTGGCGAAAGAAGGTATTAAGATCGTTCCGGAGATCATGATCCCTTTGGTGGGTATGGTGTCTGAGATGAAGTCGCAGAAGGATTTGGTGCGCGAAGTCGCGCAAGAAACCATGGATCGGTATGGTGTCACGATCGAGTATCTGGTGGGAACGATGATCGAGTTGCCGCGCGCGTGCGTGACGGCCGATCAGATTGCGACTGAAGCGGAGTTCTTTTCGTTTGGGACCAATGATCTCACGCAGACGACGTTCGGATTTTCCCGCGACGATGCTGCGAAGTTCATTGACTTCTACCGAACCAATAAGCTCATGGACGCGGATCCCTTCGCGACACTCGATCGGGGAGGGGTTGGCGCCATGATCAAACAAGGTATTGCCGGCGGCAGAGAAACACGTCCCGGCATCAAACTCGGCATTTGCGGCGAGCATGGTGGCGACCCGAGTTCGATCGAGTTCTTTCATGAGCTTGGTTTGGATTACGTAAGTTGTTCACCGTATCGCGTGGCAATTGCAATATTAGCGGCGGCGCAAGCTGCCATCAGAGAGGAGGATCAAGAAAATAACGTTCGCGTTTAATTCGCGAACAACGGGGGATGGGTCATATGACTCGTCCCTCTTTTTATTTTATTTGAGTACGCTATTGCGCTCTCATGCAGCTCGCGTACAATGCGCACACAACACGTCGTTACTATTTTAATACCTCGTATGACTGATGCACAAAATACCGTTGTCTCGCAAGAGAAGTTCGATGAGATGATACACGAGCTTGAGCATTTAAAAACGGTACGTCGCACTGAGATTGCAAAGAACCTCGAGTACGCTCGTTCACTCGGCGATCTTTCTGAAAACGCAGAGTATCAAGAAGCGCGCGATTTGCAGGCGGCGACCGAGGAGCGTATCAAGAAACTTGAAGATCTCGTGAAATATACGAAGATCATCACTGACGGTAAAAAGAAAAGCGAAGTCGGTTTCGGCTCGAAGGTTTCAATAAAAAAAGAAGGGAGTACGGATGTGCACGACTACACCATTGTCGGCAGCGAGGAGGCCGATATGCGCGTGAAGAAGCTCTCACATATGTCTCCGCTGGGGGCTGCGCTCATGGGTAAGAAGAAGGGTGATGTCTTCGCCTTCAATACGCCGAACGGCAAGCAGACGTATATGATCGAGAAGGTGGCGTGATTTAGTAAAAGTACTCACTGAGTGATACGATAGGTTCATGTTGTGGGCTGATCGCATAGCGAACGAAATACGGAATACGCGTACGCCTCGGGACGGGAAGACGTTTCTTATCCGTGACGAGAAGACGCTCTCCGGTCGTGTCCATGTTGGAAGTATGCGAGGTGTCGCGATACATAGCCTTATTTCAGAAGTTTTTGCGGAGCAAGGTGTAGCGAACGAGTTTCGTTTCGAGCTCAACGACTTTGACCCCTTCGATTCGATACCGGGCTACCTCGCTGCGGAAAAGTTCAGAGAACATCTCGGGAAGCCTTTGTATACGGTCCCGAGCCCTGAGCCGGGCTTTAAGAATTACGCCGAATATTTCGGCAATGAGTTTATAGGTGTGCATAAGAAAGCCGGCTTCACTCCGAACTACTACCGCGCGACCGAGTTGTATCAGTCGGGGAAGATGGATCCGTATATCAAGATTGCACTTGCGCGCGCGAACGACGTGCGACGTATTCTGAAAGATGTTTCCGGATCCGCGAAAGATGAGTCGTGGCTTCCGATTTCCGTCGTGTGCGAAGCATGTGGAAAGATAATGACGACGCGTGCATACGACTATGATGGCGAAACCGTCGGCTATACTTGCGACAAGAATCCGGATGAGGCGAAGAGTTGCGGACATACGGGTCGTGTTGCGCCGTGGAAGGGAGCGACGAAGCTTTTTTGGAAAGTCGATTGGGCCGCGAAGTGGATTGCGCAGGGTGTCGACATCGAAGGTGGTGGCAAGGACCACTCAACCAAAGGCGGTTCGCGTGACGTTGCTAATCATATCTGTCGTGAAGTGTTCGGTCAGGAACCGCCCTTTGATATACCGTATGAATTCTTTCTTGTTGGCGGGAAGAAAATGTCCTCCTCAAAGGGGCGCGGGAGCAGCGCTAAAGATATGTGCGATCTTTTCCCGCCTCAGATTTTTCGTCTTGCACTCATCGGGAAAGATATTCGCGAGCAGATTGATATCGATCCCGCCGGCGAATCAGTACCGCGCCTCTATGATGGCTATGATGAGCTCGCTCTCGGTGTGCGCGAAGGGAAGGTCGATGACTACTCGCGCCTTTTCTCACTTTGTGAGCTCCCCGAGAAGCGTGCAGCGCTTACCGCTCCTTGGACGATGCGCTTTCGCGAGGTGGCATTCATCGTGCAGATGGCGCACCTCTCGCTTAAAGACGAAGCTGCACGAACGAAGGGAGGGGTGCTTTCTGAGGATGAAGAACACGCGCTCTCTGAGCGCGCACACTACGCGAAGTTCTGGCTTTCGACCTATGCACCGGAAGAATTCAAATACGAATTGCAGAAAGAGATGCCGACGGCCGAACTTTCTGACGCTCAAAAGAAGGCCCTCGCCGCACTCGCCGCATTTCTTCAGGGAGGCGTTCACACGGGCGAAGAGCTTCATTTGCGCCTGCATGAGCTTAAGACTGAAATCCCCATTCAGCCAAAGGAGCTGTTCCAAGCTATCTACCGCATCTTTCTCAATCGCGAGTCTGGACCTAAAGCCGGCTGGTTCCTCGCGGGGCTCCCTCACGATCTCGTAGTAATGCGCCTCTCCCAGTCTGCGCAATAAAAGGATTTAAAGAATTTTAATCCCTTCGATCGCGAGCGTGGTTTCGCCGTTTCGGATCGAGACTTTGCCTTTCACAAGGAGGCATGCGCCCGGAACTATCGAAGCCCCATGTTCCTTGAAAAGTTTCGGGAAGATGACCGTTTCGATCGAGTCGGTGGTATCTTCGACCGTGACAAAGGCCATCTTCTCGCCGCTTTTAG
>CAYHIQ010000032.1:0-304 GCA_964356775.1 uncultured Candidatus Saccharibacteria bacterium
TCACGGACGGTGCATTCCCGCGCGCGAAGCGCGCGGGCTGCCTCGACTATTGTCATCTCATTTAGATTAGCCATGTTGGATGATCTGCTTCACCGAAAGCGCATCGCCCTCGCGTGCGGGAAACTGCGCCGTGAGCTTCTCAGTGTAGGCCCCAGGCGCATGCGGCTCGCCGTCTGCACGCATAACATTTCGTAATGCCTGCCCGCCCCCCAAAGCATAGCCGTTGGGGGCTTAGACACTCGCAAAAATAAAGAAGAATTGAAATATTGAGTAGAAATAACACGTAAAATTATAGAGAAAAGCG
>CAYHIQ010000032.1:314-8466 GCA_964356775.1 uncultured Candidatus Saccharibacteria bacterium
GTTCTGGGCCGCTCGCCCCCCCCCCCGCCCCGGCGCCCCCCCGTCCCCACCAAAAATATCCCCCCCCCCCCCCCCCCGCCCCCCGCCGCGGCCGGCCCCCGCTTCGACAGTCGAAATCGTCTCGACGTATGCAAGTATTGCGTCGAATTCGCTCGTAAATTTCTCGAGATCTGCGTCTCCGAGCTTGATCCGTGCGAGCGTTGCTAACTTCTTTACCTCCTCAGTCGTTGCCATATTTCGCACTCTATCACGTCTCAAGCTTCTTAAGGAAGTCGGATTCGCTCAGGACGGAAACTCTTAGGGACTGCGCCTTTTCATATTTAGAACCCGGATTCTCACCTGCCACGATAAAGGACGTTTTAGAGGAAACGGACGTGGCGACCTTGCCACCCGCACGACGCACCAAAGCCTCCGCCTCCTCACGCGAAAAAGTCGGGAGCGTGCCGGTAACGACGACAATCTGTCCCGTGAGCGGACCATGCGCGGGCGCGACGACTTTCTGTATTTTCAAATGCTTCTCGAGCCGCGCGAGGAGCGCGCGATTGCTCGAGTCCTTAAACCACTCGGCCACGGCGCGCCCGATGATGGGCCCGATGCCGCTTAGGCTCGACAGCGCGTCTTCGCTCGCGGCGCGGAGCGCCGCGAGCGTGTGAAAATGCGTCGCGAGGAGAAATGCCGTCTCTTCGCCCACGTGCGGAATGCCGAGCCCGATGAGCAATCGGTCAAGCGGAACTTCTTTTGCTACATCGATAGCTTTAATGAGCTTTGCCGCTTTCGTCTCTTCAAATCCTTCGAGCGCAAGCAACTCATCTTTCGTAAGCTCGAAGATGTCGTCGAAATCGGAAATGAGGTCGTGCTCCATGAGCGTCCGTACCGTCTCGCGCCCCATGCCAGCGATGTCGAGTGCGCTCTTACCGGCAAAGTATGCGAGCTTGCGCGACTGCTGCTCAAAAGAACCTGCGACCTTACACCTATGCGCCGCCTCACCCGGCACCCGCTCTATCTCACCCAAGCCACCGCACAATGTTGAATGCATCGGGAACCTCCATGACTTCGCGCCTTTCGACCTCAGCTCGACAACGACCGAAACGACTTCAGGAATAATATCACCCGCTTTTTGCAAAATGACAGTGTCGCCAATGCGTATGTCCTTCTCCGCGATGAAATCTTCATTATGGAGCGTCGCACGGGCGACGACCGTGCCCGCGACCGCAACAGGTCGTAGGTGCGCGACCGGCGTGAGCTTCCCTGTGCGCCCGACCTGGAGCGAGATATCTTCAACAATCGTTTGGACCTGTTCAGGCGGGAATTTATACGCGATAGCGAAGCGTGGCGCTTTGCCGGTGTAGCCGAGCGTCTGCTGCTGCGACAACGACTCGACCTTCAGTACGATTCCATCAAGCTGGTAATCGGCCTTTTCGCGAGCGCTTCCCTGCCACTTCTTCCAGTACGCAAAAACCTCTTTGAGCGAGTCAGCGTGCACATGCTCCGAATTGACCGGGAGGCCGAGCCCCGCAAGATACGCAAGCTCTTCACTCTGAGTCTGAGGGAGCGGCTCGGATGTCTGCGCGACATCATATAAAAATACCCCGAGCGGTCGTGCAGCAGCAATTGATGGGTCGAGCTGGCGGATGGAACCCGCAGCGGCATTGCGGGGATTCGCGAACAATGGTTCGCCCCGTTTCAAACGCAGGTCGTTCAGCTTCGCAAAACCGGAACGAGTAAGGTACACCTCACCTTCGGCGATAAGGTCGATCGGTCGCTCCAAGCGCTTCGGGACAGACGCGATGGTACGAATATTATGCGTGACGTCCTCGCCGACGACACCATCGCCGCGCGTTGCCGCAGTCATGAGCACACCCTTCTCGTAGGTAAGAACTATTTTCAGTCCGTCTATCTTGAGCTCGAGATCATACGTCGGCGCGACACCGCTCACTTTGCGCACGCGCTCATCAAAGGCGCGAATATCTTCTTCGGTAAAAGCATCATTAAATGACCACTGTGGAATTGTATGCCGCACCTTCTTCAAGAAAGGTAAAGGCGCCCCCGCGACGACTTGTGTCGGCGAGTCGGGAGTAATGAGCTCAGGATACTTCCCTTCAAGCTCAGCGAGCTCGTATTTGAGCGAGTCGAGCGCCTCAGCTGATATTGGAGAGACATCCTTTTCATGTTGCAGAGCACGATATTTTGTTATCGTACTACGCAACTGCTCCGCTCGTGCACGCAAATCCTTCGGAACTTTCATATAGTGCTGCACTAGCTATGGATAGCGAACCGTAAGACCACGCGACGAGAAACGCGCATCACCCGGAGCCGCAACCGTCGCACACGGGACGTTATACCCTTGCGAGAATAGGTAGGTCGTATCCGATGCAGATGCCGGCTTGTACACGGTTATATCTGCGCAACGCATGCCCGAATCAAGCGAGAGGCGCGTAGTAATGACCCACTGATTATTGTTCCACGAAACTATGCCGTCAGGAACGGCTGGAGGGAAGGTCGCGGAAATGCCGTCACACATCATCCTGGGCGCTTCTGAAGGTCTGGGCGAACGATGCGCAAAAAAATTCAACTGCTGGTCAGCATAGAGCGCGCACTCAAGCGCCGCGTCGGCAGCATAAAATGCGTACTGTGATTCGATAGCCGCGGAGGCGAGTATTTGCTGTTTGTAGCCGAGCGAGCCGAGCGCAAGACCGAACGTCAACATCACTGACATAAAGATGACGGCGATGAAGAGCGCAAATCCGCGTTGTTCTGTTTTTATTTTTATTGCCATGGCGTAAGGTGATCAGTAATCGTTACCGAATAGGAAGTATCGTGAAAGTTCCATGTCACTGTAGAGACGAGTCGCTTATCATTATTGTCCGTCAACACATCGGTCACCTGAATCGTACGCGTAAAAGGAGTACGTGTGCCGCCAAGATCCGTACGCGGAGTGTACATGTCGCTCCTGCCGTTGTTCGCTAAATAAAGAGGGGCGCAGGATCCCGAACAGATCTGGAGTGAATTATCACTCCCTATCACCCCCACGCCCATGGGGCGCGTCGGATCGAGCATACATGTGCTTGTGCGGCACTGAGTGATTGATGCTGAACTCAAGCCATTAATGAAATCGTTCCATGCGACATTTGAAACGTTCGCGCCGCCCGCTTGATATGCGGCAAGATACTCATCATCACGCATCGCGCGCACATATTCAATACCCTCCTGCGCCAGATATGAGGCAGTAAGCTGCAAGCGAGTATTTTGTGCGGCGACAATCGCGCGATTTGCGGTGAACAATGGTCCCGCGACCGAAAAAGTTATGATAGTAACGGCAACCAGGGCTTCGATGAGGGTGAAGCCACGAAACTTGCTCGTGAGTCTTTTTGTTTTCATATGTCAGAGCCGCGCATGGTCGCGCCAGTTTCAATAGTGAAAGATTCGGGCGGCCTCCCCGGCCCCGAAGAAACCGTGCCCGAGACAACAATAGTCACGCGAGGTTGCCGATAGTCGCCTAACGGCCTGCCAGCGGTACCAGACGCATAGAACACAAGCGATGAAATGTTCACCGAAGAATCGGTAAGCATCCTTGATACACCACCCTTCGTTTCTTGTATCGTGGATGCAGAAAGATCGTATGTGACTAATGCGTTATCTTCATTTCTAAATGAAAAACTAAATCCGCCGTTCCCACAATCGGCTCCCTCTGTTGGACATCCGTAATTCGTGCCGGTGCGGATATTGCGCGTCATAGTCTCAAGCGCGAAAGAGAGATTATTGATGCCGGTCGCGACACTCTGTGCCTGTCGATTAGCGCTAATCATGATAAGGTAGGCGCCCGAAGCAAGCGTCATGATAACGGTAAAAAGCCCAACCGCGATGATTATTTCAACGAGGGTAAACCCTGAGGACAGGGTTTGTCCTCCTTTTAGGATTTTATTTTTCATGGTGTTGGGCATGAAGAAGCATTTGCGGTTATCTGTCCCGACTCTGTCACCGAGATGAAGCGACGCCGCGAAATGTCTTGACGCGAGGAGATGGCGATACACGCTTTCCCATTTCTATTTCTATTTATGAACGGGTCGGGATTAGGTCGCGCAAAAACAATATCGAGCGAAGTTAATCCTCCCGCCGCTCCATCATGCGCATAGGTACAAGACCAACTGCCGAGCGTGTAAATGCAGAAATCGCTTATATAGATGTTGTTCTCAAGATTGTAATCCTTAACCTTTTCACTTCTTGAGGAATCGTATTGGCAATTGCCGTATTTCGCTTCAGGCGAATCAGACCCAGTAGCCGGCACTCCATGACAAGTAGAAGGGTTCGGGGACGGAAAAATATCAGCAAAGAGCGTGAACGACTCCCGTGATCCAATCTCAAAATGGAGACCGTATCCCATGTTTGTTATGCCACCAAACGCACGACTGCCAAGACCGTAAGTCTGCGAAGAGCGCAACGTGAGCGCAATATCATATGCAGTATTCGCAAGGACGAGTGTTTTATTAAAGGAGGTCTGACTGGTCAGTGTAACGCCGGTGATGGTAACAATAATCGCCAACACTACCATCATTTCGATCAGTGTGAAGCCACGGCGAAAATAAAAGGGTTCCATTGGGTAAAGTAAGCGAGAAGGAAGCCGGCGGCAAGATAGGGCGCGAACGGCACCTCAACTCCCATTCTAGAGCCTCTCGGCCTCCGCGCCAACACGACTATCCCAATAACAGCCCCAATCCAGAAAGAAAAAATAAATCCGGGGAATGCGGCTGGGCCGACAAGAAGAGCGAGACCGAAAACAAGCGGAGCATCTGCAAGACCCATCGCGCGGCCGCGAGAAAGGACGTGAATAAGCGCGAGACTCGCCGCGACGAGAAACGCTACAAAGAGAGTATCGAAGAAAGCAGCTGCAGAATATGCCGACAAAAAACCGGTCACGGCTGCCGACACGATGAACACGGCAAGAATAGGAAACGGCAGTATCTGATGCAGTAGATCATAGAGAACGAGTGCAAGCAGTATCGCAAGCGAGAGGAGTATGAACGGAAGAGCAATCATGAGTCCGAGCGTCAGATACGCAAGCACAAAGAGCCCGCCGAGCATAAACTCCACGAGCGGAGCATAGGCAGAAATGCGCGCGCCGCAACAATGCGCCCGCCCGCCTGAAACGAAGTAGGAAAGAATCGGTACAAGCATATGCGGCTGAAGCGGCTCGGCACACGCATCGCAACGCGAGCGACCGACAAGGAAGCTCTCTCCTGTGTTGAGCCGCGCGACGACGACCCCTACGAAACTCGCAATAATCGCGCCGAGCAAGAAGAACCCGGCAGAAAATAACGGAACCATGTGTGCATCATAGCAGAAACCCGCGGCGAAGCCGCGGGTTTCTGGAGTACACCATGCTTTGCAGAACTATTGACTCGTTATGCACGGGGCGCACGAAGGTCCAACCAAAGTATTGTCATTAACCCCGCAGCGATTTCCACCACTATCGACACACCAATACGATGATGTGGTTGTAGCAACCTCTGCTGGTCGCGACACTGCTACCGCATAGTCAGCATCTGTCGAGAGGCATGTCGCCGTACCGCCAGAGGAATCCAGAAGAGCCGCGGCAATCGCTCTCTCGACGGTCGGATCGTTAAAGACGGAACCGGAACCGGTGGTCGGGCAAGCTGCAGCAGCGCCGAAACCGTCGTTAAATATGCCATAAGAATTGGCGTTATCCGAGAGATAGAGCGCTGCTTGAACGTTTACAGCACTGAGGTTCGCCTTCACACCAGCATCGTTTCCTTTCGAACGAGCGGTGTTGAGGGATGCGAGCACAACGGCCGAAAGGATGCCGATAATGGCGATGACGACGAGAAGTTCGATAAGAGTGAATCCTCGAAATTTTCTCATGACTTTTAATCTCTATACTGCAAGCCTGTGGTTATGGGCAAACAACGACGCCTGAGCCAAGTGCCGCTGCGTGTGCTTTGGCATTACCCGTACTATCAACACACCAGAACATGTTGGTACCTATGCCCGATAGTAATGCGGACGAAACTGCATATGCGGTCGCTGTACTGTTGCAGACAACGGCGCCAGCACCGTTTGCAACTTCAGTGGCTGTAACTGATCTTGCAATCGTAGCATCAACCCACATAGTGCCTGCTGTCGCAGTACAGGCATTTTGTGCAGTACCGTAAGTGTTATTGCCTGTGCTTCCGTAATAAATCTCAGCTTGTGTGCGAATGGCTGCAAGGTTGGATTGGACAGCAGCATCGTTACCCCTCGTGCGAGCGGTGTTGAGGGATGCGAGCACAACGGCCGAAAGGATGCCGATAATGGCGATGACGACGAGAAGTTCGATAAGAGTGAATCCCTGGGAACGATTTTTGTACATAATTAATTTTGTGCGGTTAATAACTGGATTGTACGCCTAGAAAGACTTTTGTGGAAATAGGGGTGTGGATAGTCATTACTATATGGCACCCGCAAGATTATAAATCGGGATAAGCACCGCCGCAAGAAGGGTGCCGACACCGAGACCCAAGAGGACGATCATAATCGGCTCAATAAGACTGACGAGCGTGTCAACCGCGTTCGTCACTTCGCGATTATAGAACTTTGCGAGCGTCGTGAGCATTTTGCTGAGCTCGCCCGTCTCCTCGCCGACTTTCGTCATCGCGACCATGATGCTCGGTATCTCCGAATGCTTGCTGAAAGAGTCAGAGATGGAGATGCCGCCCCTCACATCCGCACCGACCGCAGCAAGTATGTTCGTATAGACGGTATTGTCTACAACCGAGCTCGTGATATCAAGCGCTTCGACAACCGAGACGCCCGAGAGAAGCATGGTAGAAAAATTGTCCGCAATACGCGAGAGATATAGCTTCCTGTAGAGATCGCCGACAAAGGGAATCTGGAGCTTCAGGCTGTCAAAAATAAATTTACCTTGTGCAGTCTTCTGCAGCTGCCACAGATAAACGCCGCCCGCAATGAGACCGATGAACAGGAAGACGCCATAATGGACGAGAAAATTCGAGAGGCCGATGACGATAGCGGTATAAAAAGGTATCTCTTGGCCGGAATCAATCAAAACGGCAGTAATCTTCGGGATGACGAGCGCGAGCATGAGCGCCATTACACCGAAGAAGACCGTAATGATGAAGGCCGGATAAATAAGCGCGTTCTCGGCCTTACTCACCAACTCGTAGGAGCGATCGAGATAGTCGGCGAGATATACGAATGTCTCTGACAATTTACCCGACTCTTCTCCCGCATGGACCATGTTCACATAAAACGTCGTAAAGACTTTCGGATGACGCGCAAGAGCTTTGCTAAGAGAATTGCCGCCTTGGATGTCGTCCCCGACGGTAGAAAGAACAATTGCGAGCTGTTTGTTATCAACTTCGGCGGCAAGGAGACGAAAGGCGCGGAGCACTGATACCTGCGCCCCAAACAAGGTCGCCACCTGGCGCGAGAAAATAACGATATCCTTGTTGGAAACCCGGCCGAAAAACGAGAGATCGAAATTAAGCAGCGAATGATTCTCAGCGGATGCAATCGCCGATATGATGAGATTGCGCCGCTGCAAAGAAGAGACAGCAATCTCCTGCGAGGGAGCCTCGATGGTTCCCTCTCGTTCGTGACCGTCTTGGTCGATGGCGCGATAGGTAAATAGCATGAATTAAAGGTAGCGTTCGAAGGTTTTTGGATCCATCGCGTGTTGGTACGCATTCTCAACTGTCACTTCTCCTCGACGCACCAGCTCTGCAAGCGAACGATCCATGTCGATCATCCCCTCCTGCGAAGAAATCTGGATAACTGAGTTGATCTCGTGCGTTCGCGCTTCGCGGATAAGCGTGCTTACCGCATTATTATTGATAAGAAGCTCATACGCCGGAACGAGACCTCCTGAGATTCGTGGTATGAGCCGCTGAGAAAAGATGCCTATAAGCGAGCCGGCGAGCTGCACGCGCACCTGACTCTGTTGTTCGGCCGGAAACATGTCGATGATGCGATCAATGGTCTGCGCCGCACTGTTGGTATGGAGCGTGGAGAGGACGAGGTGCCCGGTCTCAGCGGCAGTTACTGCCGAAGAGATCGTCTCATAGTCGCGCATCTCGCCGACCATGATGACGTCAACATCTTCGCGGAAAGTGCTTTGCAGCGCGGTATGGAAATCACG
>CAYHIQ010000033.1:0-8181 GCA_964356775.1 uncultured Candidatus Saccharibacteria bacterium
CCGCAAAATAAGTCTTCGCAATTTTGCGGAGAGGAGTCCTGCCGGGGGCAGGACGTGGGAGATTCGAAGACCTTGCGAGCATTTTATGGAGCGAAGCGAACAGAAAATCCGCATGGTGTACTGATCCTGTATGAAGACATACAGTTTCTTCGCTCGGCGCAAAAGAATAATTAGCCCATCATTCTTTTGACCTCGCTCATCGCTGTAAGTTTCGAAAAGCGTAATCGCGGTCTCCCCCTCTCCGCAAACTCAGTGTCCACAGTTTATTGTCTGTTGATTGCGCGGCCCGCTGCGGGCCGCGTGTGGTAGCTTATAGGCATGAGTGCTTCATTTAGCAGCCCGCATGAGAATGTGCTGCAATTAGGCTTACGCGAGGGGATGAAAGTCGCCGATTTCGGCGCGGGAACCGGCCATTATGCACGCGCTGCGGCGGGTGTGGTGGGGTCGAGCGGCAGAGTCTATGCGATTGATGTGCAAGAAGACGTGTTAAAACATCTGAAGCTCAATACTCATATACACCATCAGAGCATCATCGACACGGTCTGGGGTGATATCGAGAAGCCGGGCGGCACGCATCTGCGCGACGCATCACTCGACGCCGTCATCCTTGCCAACACACTTTTCCAAGTCGAGAATCGTTTTGGGCTCTTGGGAGAGATGAAACGCGTGTTAAAATCGGGTGGTAAGCTTCTGGTTGTCGACTGGGCGGGGAGTTATGGCGGCATGGGTCCGGCACCCAAGCAGGTCGTCTCTGAGCATGACGCCGAGGATTTTTTTATCAATAGCGGCTTCCATAAAGTGAAATCGTTTCGCGCCGGGCCGCACCATTACGGAATCGTCTTTACCTCACCATGAAATTATCTATTTTTCAAACGGTTTTCCTCGGTATATTTGTATTCTCGGCGCTTGTCGGCCTGTTCATCTTTGCAACGTACTCGGGTAAAGGGGGGAGTGCCGATGCAATCGGCGCGGTCGTCATATGGGGCACGCTGCCGAAAGAGGGGATGCAGTCCACACTCAGTGCCGCTGCGCAGCTCAATGAGGCATTCAAAAATGTTTCCTATGTGCAAAAAGATCCGACAACGCTGTCCTCTGATATCGCTATCGCGATAGCGACGGGCGCCGCACCCGACCTCATCCTCTCATCGCAGGAGGAGCTGCATTCGCTTACGAAATTCATCACGCCGATACCGCTTTCAACGCTTTCCGTAAGCACTTTTACAAATACATTTCTTGATGAGGGAAGGCTCTTTACGGCACCGGGCGCCGCCGGTTACTACGGCTTGCCGTTTCTTGTCGATCCACTCGTACTCTTTTCAAATAATTCCATCCTTTCTAGTAACGGCATCGTGCGACCGCCCGCGACATGGGAGGCGTTGACCGGTCTGGTGCCGAATATCGCCATTCTGACGCCTGCGCAGCAGATTACCCGTGGCCTTATAGCACTCGGTACCTACGAAAATGTACGTAATTCGCGCGGGATTCTCTCCACGCTATTCTTGCAACAGGGGATTCCGATGTCTGCTTATTCGTCGCAAGGATCACTCGCCGCCGATCTTGGTCAAGACACGTCAAAAAATTCGCCGTCCGGATCAGCAGTGCTCAGCTTCTATACCCAATTTGCCGATCCTGCAAAGATCTCGTACACATGGAATACTTCACTCCCGGACTCCACGCAGATGTTTCTTGCTGGTGACCTTGCGCTCTATCTCGGGTATGTCTCTGAAGCGCGATATCTGAAAGCGGCAAATCCAAACCTTGCTTTCAATGTGACGCCTGCACCGCAGAGCGCGACAGTAAGCGCGAAAGGCGTCTACGGCCGCGTCTACGCATTCATGATCCCGCGAGGAACGCAAAATGCAGCCGGCGCATACCAAGCCGCCGCTTTGCTTACTGGCGGAGCTGAGCAGATCGCGGCGGCAGCGGCAACTGGGCTCGCTCCGGCGACTCTCAATGAGCTCGCGAAGATTCCTTCCACCGATCCCATCGCTGCAATCTCGTACCCCGCAGCGCTCTATAGCAAGGGCTGGCTGTCCCCAGCGGCTGCTGACGTTGATCGTGTTTTCTCGGGTATGATTGGGAATGTGATAAGTGGTCGTTCAACAACCGATACTGCGCTCAGCGAAGCTATGCGTTCCTTGAACGCTCTTCTCCAGCAATAAGTATGCGCTTCTTCTCCATTTCATTCATCGCTGTCCTGTTCGTCATAATCGCGGCGGGCGCTGCGCCCGCCGCGCACGCGCAACTTCGCGCAAATTTTTGTTCCAACATAATCGGCAGTAATGATTGTCCACCTGGTCAAAGGTGCGATATTAGTACCAATACCTGCGTCCCGTCGGGTGGTACGTTCCAGTCGGGTTCGACAGGGAATTCACAACTACAGTCGGGTTCAACAGGGAATGGTGGTGGCACTAACGTCACCCTCATCAATCCTCTCAACTCGGGCGACTGCACCCCAAACGGCGACTGTCTACGATCTTTCCTGATGAGCATTCTAGATTTTCTGATTCAAATCGGCGGCATCGCTGTTATCTTGATGCTGGTCTATGTCGGCTATCTCTTCGTCATTGCGCAAGGGAATGAGACGAAGATTACCGACGCAAAGAATGCGCTTCTCTGGACCGTCATCGGAGCTCTTATTCTTCTCGGGTCAAAGGCAATATCTCTTGGCATTGAGCAGACAGTGAAGGCGCTTGGCAGCTGATATGACTTTTCGCAATTTTATCGGCAGCGGTTCTGACGGCATCATCGGTGCTATCAACACCATCGTCGTTCCTACCATCCTGGCGCTCGCCTTTGCCGTTTTCGTTTGGGGCGTTGTGAGCCACTTCTTTATCAATGGCGACGATGAAGGGAAGCGTGAGGAGGGGCGACAGTTCATCTTCTGGGGAATCCTTGGCATGGTGGTGCTCTTTTCAGTCTGGGGATTCGTGAATCTGTTGTTGTCCACTCTCGGCGTCGCGCCTACGAAATAATGTGTCATACTTCCCCTATATGAAGTCAACCATTCACATCGCGTTACTCCTTGTGATGTTTCTCGTGCCGGTTCTCGCATCTGCACAACAGACGCAAGCACAAGGACAGATGATTTATGGTCAAAACACACCATTCCCAGGATCATTTACTTTTCAAGGTTCCCAGCAGTTTTCCGGCGGCACCTTTGGCGGTTTCGGTATGTTTGGAGGGATGATGCCGGGGAGCATGCTTGGAGGCGGCATGTTTGGCGGCGGCACCGGCGGCTTTGGCATTGTCGGCGTGGCGATAACCATCATCAACATCATCAACGGCGTGCTTGTGCCGCTCCTCTTCGCTGTTTCTTTTATAGTTTTTCTCTATGGCATAGCCAAGGCCTATATCCTCTCCCCTGGCGACGAAGAAGCGGTCAAGAGCGGCCATAAAATAGTTCTTTGGGGTCTCATCGGTTTCTTCGTGATGCTCTCGGTGTGGGGTCTCGTCAATGTCGTAGTAAATACTTTCGGTCTCGCAACACCCTTTGGGTCAAGATAATTTTACAAACGTATGAATTTAACCCTTTTGCAAGGATATTCAAATAACATCATGGGCGTTATTTTTATGTTTTTTGTGCCGGCAGTAATCGCCATCGCCTTCCTTACGTTCCTCTGGGGAGTATATAAATATTTTATTCTTGGCGCGGATAGTGAGACCGATCGCGAGACAGGGAAACAATTCATCCTCTGGGGCATTATCGGCTTTGCCGTTATCGTCTCGGTCTGGGGGCTGGTGTGGATGGTTATCTACACGCTTGGTATTGGTCCGATGGCTGCGCCGCCGCCGCCGACTATTTAGCGCTACGTATGTTCTATCCACACAGGATGAGAGAATACAGTTGACTCTGTCTGCACGAGCGTTACAATTACCACGTTACTCATTTAATAAATCCCAGAAGAAGTCGTCGCGTCATATCGACAGTACGCGACACGATTCTGCAGAATCGCATGAAAAAAGCCCTCGCCTTCACTTCAGGAATTCTCGCCGCACTTGCCGTACCGCTCGTTTCTTTCGCTCAAGCAACGCAGATTAACGATATAAAGAGCGTTGGCTCGTTCATTATCAGTACGATTAATGACATCTTCGTCCCGGTACTTTTTGCGGTTGCATTTATCGTTTTCGTCTGGGGAGCATTTGAAACTTTCATTCTTGGCGCGGGCTCAGAAGAGGTGAAGGAAAAGGGGAAGAATCTCATGCTCTGGGGCCTCATCGGTTTCTTCGTAATGGTCTCGGTGTGGGGTCTCGTAAATATCCTTACGGACTCGGTCAGTTTTGGCGGTGGTAACAGAGCTCCGGTAACCCTTCCGGGAGCAGGCAGTGTTAGATAATAAATGCCAGTTCTTAATGCGTTTCTCGGAAAAGTTGTTACAGAGATTATCAATCCGATAATCCTGCTTCTTTCGGCGGCGGCATTCGTCGTGTTCCTCTGGGGTGTGTTTGAGTTTATCGTGCATGCAGACGATGAAGGGAAGCGAGCTGAAGGTAAAAGTGCTATCTTCTGGGGTCTCATAGGACTCGTGATCATCTTCGGCGCATACGGCATCATCAATGTCGCGCTCGGGACGTTCAGTATCGATTCCCTGATTCCGGGAAAGTTTGGTGGGTCATAAATAAAGAAAAAGGCTGCACGACATCATTGTCGTGCAGCCTTTTTTGAAAGAACAAAGAACTCTACTTTTCGCCTCGTCTTGCGTACGCATACGAGGCTCCCTCAGCGTTTGGGCCCTCATTGTGCATATACGACTCGACAACGTTATCTGTGTGACATGGGTTACTTGTGTCGCCGACGATGCCTATACTACGATCCTCGTGAACGCAACGGATTGTAAGTCCGCTGCCATTCCACACCCATACCACATGACCATCTAAGATGCCTGGTACGTGGACGGAATCGCCCCCACCAGGAGGCACTTCTACTCGCGGCCATTCGAATGTGTCTGTGCGAGACCCGTCCTTGTTCCACGCTCGAGGCAGACCAGGAGCATTTCTCGGGAGCATCTTTGCAAGAGTAGTCTCCGAACGCGAGACGTTCTGAGAAGTGCTAGACGGACTCACAATCCAGGACCATACAGGAAAGACGGCAAGGAACATAATCACTCCTCCCACCAACACTTTCTGAAGCGTCTTTGCCGTTTTCTCTTCCGCATTGAGCCAGATGAGACCGGCACCGATACCATAGACAATGAGAATCTGGATCCAGTAATCCCAGATCCATTTCCCTATATCCCCAGGATATATTTTGGTAGTAGTCTGGTAATACCAGTACACTGCCAATAGTCCTAAACCGACAATTGGAATGGCAAAGTTCCAGAACACTTTTGAGACAAGTTTGTCCGCCAATTCATCGAGTCGACCTCCCCCGTTCTTAGATTTCTCTGTCTTTGAGTCGAGGCGAATCCTATCGACGGCGTTGCTCCGCTTCCATTTCTTGCGTACTGATAACACGCTGGTAATTGTAGCTATTGCCATGAGAATCATGGCTACAATTTCGAGATAGAAAAGAATATTTTCCATAGGGCTATACCTCCTTGCTACGCGGAGTTGGAGATTCAGTTGTTGGAACTAATATCGAAGCGTGTGTCTTTTTCCCCCCACCTTCAATATAGGTTGTGATCTTACTATCCTTGCCGCCGATGTTTTCCGTTCGCAGTTGTGTCTCAAGAACACCGGCTGCTACGTCAGGAGTTACTCGCAGATCAATGAGAGTTTTTACGATTTGTGAAGTACGCGAAGATTCTCCTGCAGCGCGAGCTATTTTAGCGTCACGTTCACCGAATGCTTTTTGACGGAGTCCTTGAGCGGTATGAAACTCCGTCTGCTTTGCAAGGAGTGATGCAGCCAAAGCCTCTGTTGTCTTGTGAGCCTCCCATTCAACAAGTTTGACACTCACGACAGCGAATCCAAACCGAGAGACGATTCCGTCCGGAATCATTCCTTGAATATTTTCGTCTGCTGTATTCGCATCGCCTTCAGTACCCGAGTAGGGAAGCAAATCGTTCTTTATGAATTTAACCAGTTGCGCTTTTCCTCCTTCTGTCTCGAGTTTTTTCAGATACTGTTTGCTGACATTGAGGTTGCGAATTATTTTTTCTAGCGGCGACGTCTCGCTCGTTTTAGAGAGTCTGACCCAATCGGCATATGTCATATGCCGTGTCGGCGGAATGTTTGAAATGGTTGCAGCAGGTTTCGTTTTAGATTCTTCAGTTTCTTGTTCAAGTTCCTCAGCTGAAATCGGTACTCGATGATTTGCGAAGAAGTCTACAATTGCTGCTTCTATAGCGGCATCAAGCACCGAATAGAAGTCTCCTTTTAGGTAGTACACTGGCAATGATGGAATCACCTGCTGAAAGACAGGAAGAAGAAGGAGATTTATTTTTGAATTATCTCCTCCAAGTTCTACTCCCTCGATATACACCGGGCGTGGTGTAAGAAACAAAAGTGATTTTACAAGAGTGTCACCTGCCGAATCTACAACTCGAGACCGTAACGGTGCATCGGCACCGATTTCGGTCCGCGCTCGGATTCTCCGTCTCCCACCTTCTCGCAAATCGAATTCGTGGACATCAGTATGGGGCCAGAACAAACTAATGAACTTCACTCCAAACCTTTCCCACAGCCATTTCTGAAACCATATGGTTCCAGGCATGGCGTTGTGGAATATGCCACCTCTCCCTTCTTTTCTGTCTTCGGCAGAAACATATTTTTCTGGAATCAGCCATTTACGACCGTCGAGATCATCATTTTGAGACATTGCGTAGCCGCCGACATTTGGCAAAATTTCTTTGAGGCTATCACCTGCGTTAATGAACGCAGTAGAACCTTGGGGTATTATTGTAAAATACGCTCCAAGATTCGAAAGCATCAGAATGACTGCAAACGCTAATGCGGCGATGAGTACCAGTAATCCAAGGATTGGCAATGCAAGTAAGTCAAGCCAAGCCATTTCGATTAGAAGTACAGCAGCAACAAGTCCTATCCGCAGATATTTCAACATGTGTATTCTCCTCTCAATATGGGTTATGAAATGAGCCGTTTTCTAGCACGTATGATACAGAAAACTACCGAAAAGTCAAGTGCTGGGGGGGAGACTCGAACTCCCATGCCTTGCGGCGCCAGATCCTAAGTCTGGTACGTCTACCAATTTCGTCACCCCAGCGGCTTCCAAAGCATACTATGTTCTGCTATATTTTCCTTATCGCGCCTATAGCTCAGTTGGTAGAGCAGCTCCCTCTTAAGGAGACGGTCCCTGGTTCGAATCCAGGTAGGCGCACTGACTAACGTAGAATTGCCTTTTCAACCCGCATCGCTTTCCCGAAAAGCTTGCTTCCCAAAAGCTTGAAAGTATCGACATGGCCGGTTGAATAGAAGCGGATGCTCGAGCGCTTGCCGAGCGCCCTTTCGAGTTCACTGTGTTTTTTCAAATACTTTTCTAATTTCTTCGGCACCACATTTGCCTCGGATATGATCTTGATGTTCGGTCCAATGATGTTGCGGATGTTTTTTTCCAAAATTCCGTAGTGCGTGCAGCCGAGGATGAGCGTGTCTATATTTCTGCGGAGTAATGGCTGTAGATATTTTTTCAGCACCGCGCGGGTTTCTTGGGTATCCTGCTTCCCGGCTTCCACGAGCGGAACGAGCAGCGGGCAGGCTTTCTGAAATACTTGCACGCTCGGATCAAGCTTAGTTAGTTCTCGGACGAATGCGTCTGACGCAACGGTAGCGGTTGTCGCGATAATGCCTATTCTCCCGCTGGCGGTTCTTCGTACCGCTTCTTCTGCCGCGGGAATAAGTACGCCGAGTATTTTTTTCTTTTCGCCGAAGCGTTCCAAATATTCCATCTGAATCTTGCGGAGCGCCTCGCTCGAGGCGGTGTTGCAGGCAATAATCACAATTCCGCATTCATGCTGAAAAAGAAATTGCACCGCCTGTTTTGTGAACGCATGTATCGTTTCCTGCGACCGATGCCCGTACGGGGCGCGGGCGGTGTCACCGAGATACACATAGTTGTAGCGGGGGAGTTTCTTCACGATGGAACGTACTATATCAAGCCCGCCAAATCCGGAATCGAAAACCCCTATGTTCAAACTTTTCTTTTTCTTTAGCATTACTATGCGTTAGTGCCGAGGGTGGGAATCGAACCCACACGAAGGTTTTTAGGCCGTCTCAGGATTT
>CAYHIQ010000034.1:0-7876 GCA_964356775.1 uncultured Candidatus Saccharibacteria bacterium
AGAGAATGTACGACTTCGCCGTCTTCACATAGTCGTTCAGGATGAGATATTTCTCAATCGAATCCTGCATGCCCTCGACGGTCGGAAGAAAGCTCTTATACTTTTTTGCGAATCGTCCGAGCTCGCCCGCCACCTGATGCGCCACGAGCACCGCATCTTCCTGACTCCCTTCTTCCGCCGCGAGCATCGCCTTCCAGATAGCCGTGGCAATCTTATCGAAATCAAATGCCACAAGACGCCCGTCGCGCTTCTCGATATTCGGTATCATTTCGCGATACCGTATCGTCTCTTTCGAGACAGGAGACTCCGCAACTTTCGCAGCATGCACGACGAGGGCTTTTGTGCGGATGGGAGCTTTCGCGGTCTTGGCCATGATGGGACGATTAGTAAATGTAAATAATAATGCTCGGTTCTTATAGAGAAGTTTACTCCTGCCTGCGCGAAACGCCATGTGGATAGCGTTACTTCGAAACGTCTGGAAAATTTTTCAAATACAGCGGCGTACCGGTCGCGATAGAATGCGCCTGCGCGAAGCCCGAAACCGTTTCAAGGACATAGTGCGCCGGAGCACCAGGGTAAAAGACATTCGGGTAGCTTGCGGGTTCCACCTTCTCAGCGATTGAGACGACATGTCCTTTATCATCCAGCCAGAATATATCAATCGGCACCAACATATCCTTCATCCAAAATCCGTATAGGCCACTATTTGGAAAGACAAAAAGCATGCCGTAGTCGCCCGGAATACTCCCACGACCACCAAGCCCTCTTCCCTGTGCAACGCTCGTGGTCGCGACTTCTATCCTCAAGGACACGCCGCCAAATTCTCCCATGGTAGCCGACTCCGATAGTGGCAAATTTGTCCTATAGAAAAAAAGTACCACAATGACAATTATCGCTATCAGCAATCCTGCATAGAAATATCGTTGCATATGTATCAGTCTAACGGATTTTTTCATAACCTCGCGAGTATCTCCACATGTAGTGAAAAAGGAAAGATTTTTCTTTCCAAAACTAGGGTCGAGAATAAGTCTTATTTTGCAAATTTATTTAACCCTGAAATTAAACATCATCCCACTCTCAAGATGCTCGGCAATGTGGCAGTGCGCCATCCATACACCGGGATTTTCCATGGCAACCAGGATTTCAACCGTATCTCCTTTTTGAATGAGGGTCGTGTCTTTCCAGACCATATTCGTATTTTCCACCCCATTGGTTGAAAGAATGAGGAAGCGCTGACCGTGGAAGTGGATTGGGTGCTGCATCGGGTGCACGGAATTCAAATCGTTATACATCTTGATCTTCACGTTGTCCCCGACTTTAAATTGCCAATCGATGCTGTCGTTTTCTTTTTTGGTGTCTTGATCAACGATTTTCCACTGTACAGTATTGGCGAAAGCCATAGCATTCATCATCTCCATCGAATCCTCCCATTCGATCTTTTCATTATCATTCCCTCCCATCCGCATCCCGCCATTACCCATCCGGGTGCCATCAGGCATCTGGTGACCGCCGCCCATACCCATGCTTCCCATATCGACAGTAAGGGCGATACTCCTGTCACTTTTTTTGTTGAAATACTGACGGAAAGGATTGATGCTCGCGACAGTATCGCTATTGGTCCTTAGCGTAAGAAACTGTGATTTGTACGAAGTCGCCGCTTTTTCTGCGGATACTTGGATGCTTCCCATCGCATATGTTCTCTCTGGAGTCTTGTGCTGAAGCGTATACGTGCCAGAAGAATCAAATAGAACTTCCACGACAGCACGCTCTGAAGGCCCAAGAAGCACGCTGTCAACAAAAGTCTCACGTTCATACTTTCCATTGTCACCGCCGACGAGCTTCATCTTTGCACCAGGGATAGTGAGATTGAATACGCGTGTGTTCGCCGTGTTAGTGATGTAAAAGCGAATTACCTCACCCTGCTTGACGCTCAAGCTGTAATTGTCCATCCCATTGGTGAGCATCACGTTTCCAAAACGCCCCATGAGCGCATGATCCGCAACCGGGCCGAAGGGAGCTACTTTTTCGTTTACTATCAAAATATCATCGATCGTAAGTGACACTTCCTCATTTACGGGAGACCAGTAATTCGGATTATCAGAAACTACTATGTAATTGCCGTAGAGACCCAATTCCTGAGCGTAGTCTTCTCGAATGTGCGGATGGTACCAATAGACACCTTCATCCGGGAACTTAATCTTGTAGCTGAAAGACTGTCCTACGCCAACACCCTTCTGTGTCACATCGGGTACTCCATCAAACGCATTATCAAGACGGACTCCGTGTGAATGAATCGTTGTTGGTACATCGGTATGGTTTGTGAAGTTAACGATGATTTCTGCTCCTTTAGGAACTTTTATTATAGGTCCGGGGATCGAACCGTTATATGCGAGCATCTTCACTTCATTGCCGGCAATAGTTTTTTTAACCATGCTTGCCGTGAGGTTGTAGACATCTCCATTCTTAAGCTCAACTACTTGCGTAGTTTGTGCCTCCTTCAGACCTTTACTGTTTGTTGCAAACGGTTTAGTAAAGAGATTGCTACTAGTAAAATATGCTCCGGCAACAACAATCGTGAGTATTGCTAGCAGTAGTGTTTTATTTTTCATAGGTGATATACATTTGTAATTAATTCTTTTCAATTAAAAAATGGATTTTCTTTTTAAGTGCCCGTACACCAGCACGCTGAGAATCGCCGCGAAGAAACACCAGACCGAAAAGAATGTCTCGGCATAGAACCATGCCGCGATGACAAAAGATACGAAGAGAACGGTCCCGAATATGTTTATGGTCCTATGACTTGAGAAGAGGCAACTCCCGCAAGTAGCGATCAGATACAAACTCGTTATGAAGAATGGATACAGATGCGTGGAACGATATGCGATACTGTTATCCACAACATGTGCAGTCACCGGATCCACGATAATGAAATAAAGAAGATAGGTTCCCACGACTAAGCCCGTTATGAAGAAAAAGCGCAGTATCTTTTTCCGAAACGAGTCGGTCTCTATGAGCAAGACAGAAAGTGGAATGAGTATCGGCCAGAGCACATGAGAAAACAATGAGTATGCATAGGTCGCAACGGTATTGGTCGCAAGTGTGCCGAAAGAAATCCAGACCACTCCCTCGATAGCTTGCTGAATACCGAACAGGAGCGGGATGCTCGCAAAAGGAAGCTCCTTTTTCGTCTTCGCTTGCGAGAGCGTCAAACCCCCAACTACACTGAGTGCTCCTCCGGCCACGAAACTTGCTGTTGCGGAAAAACACATACTTATGTTTTCAGATGCGGCTCAACGCGTTTTAATAAAACCGCATTTGTAGCAACAATGATCGACGATGCCGACATAAGCAACGCGGCGATTTCAGGACGGAGCGACCAGCCGAGAGAGCTATAAAACGCCCCTGCGGCCACTGGAATCGCGAGTACATTGTAGATAGCAGCCCAAAAGAGATTCTGCTTCATTTTGCGCACAGTCGCCTTGCTCAGACGAATTGCAGCAACAATGTCGTATGGGTCAGACTTCATAAGAACGATGTTTGCCGTTTCAATGGCTACGTCCGTCCCCGCGCCGATGGCGATACCGATGTCAGCCTGCGCGAGCGCAGGCGCATCGTTCACACCGTCCCCCACCATCGCGACGAACTTCCCTTCGCTTTGTAATTTTTTAACATAGCTCGCTTTATCTTCCGGCAGGACTTCCGCGAACACACGATCGATGTTGAGCAGTGCTCCCACTGCCTCCGCTGTTTTTTTATTATCTCCGGTAATCATCGCTGTTTCAATGCCGAGCTTCTTTAATTCCAGAATCGTTTTTGAAGACGATGCGCGCACGGAATCGAAAATGCCAATGATGCCGACGGCCTTATTGTCGATGGCGATGATGCTTAGTGTCTTTCCTCCCGCCAAAAGTTTCTCGATCTCTTCTTTCATGTCTTCGATAGCGATACTTCTGTCGCGAAGCAATCGCTCCGTGCCGACAAGAACTTTTTTCCCATCAACCATTCCCTCAAGCCCGAGTCCCGAAAGAGATTGGAAATTCTCTACCGCAAGAAGAGAAACTTCTCTTTTTTCGGCCGCGGCAAGTATTGCCGCCGAAAGCGGATGGCTGGATTTTGCTTCAACACTTGCGGCGTATCGGAGAAGTGTTTCTTCCGAGACATCTCCCGTGGCAACCACATCGGTAACTTTTGGCTTCCCTTCCGTGAGTGTCCCCGTTTTATCAAGCACGATGGCGTTTATTCTTGACGCGCCTTCAAGCGTTGCAGCATCTTTGATGAGAATGTTGTGCTTCGCACCGAGTCCCGTCCCCACCGCAACTGCCGTCGGCGTGGCGAGCCCGAGCGCGTCCGGACACGCGATGACGACAGTCGAGATGGCGAAAGTAAGAGCGACCACGAATGTCGCACCGGCAAATGCGTACCACCCGAAAAAGGCAAGGACGCCGGAACCGACCGCAAGCACTACGAGCCATGCCGCAGCCTTATCCGCAATACGCTGCCCCGGCGCTTTCGAGTTCTGCGCCGTTTCCACCATTTTAATAATGGATGCAAGCACGGTATCCGCTCCGACTTTCGTGGCGCGAAATTGCACGGAACCAGCCTGATTGATCGAGCCGCCGATCACCTTGTCGCCTGCCTTTTTTGAAACCGGAAGCGATTCGCCAGTAACGAGCGCCTCGTCGATTGCCGTTTCGCCCTCCGTTACTTCGCCGTCGACGGGAACTTTATCACCAGGCTTTAAAATAACTATGTCGCTAACAACAACCTCCGCACTCGGAATAAAAGTCTCTTTCCCGTCGCGCATCACGCGCGCTAAGGGCGGCACAAGATCAAAGAGCGCACGGAGAGAATCGGAGGTCCCGCGACGCGATTTCATTTCCATCCAATGCCCAAAAAGTACGAAAGTGACAAGCATTGCCGCCGCTTCATAGAACGTTTCCCCACCGCCAATAAGAGCGAGCATGATGCTGCCGAGATACGCTGCCAACACTCCGGTTGCGATTAGTACGGCCATGTTGAGCTTGCGCGCTTTCAACGAATAATAGGTACCGGTAATGAAAATGGAGCCCGTCCAGAATACGATTGGCGTCGTCAAAAGAAATAGGAGTACATTTTTCGGAATAAGCGACGGGAACGAAATACCGAAAAGCATTTCTCCCATGGTTGAGTAAAGAACAATGGGGATAGTAAGTGCGAGCGATACGAGAAACCGCCTTCGCATATCTGCTTCCATTTGTTTCGCGATTGCCGGGTCCGTCATCGCCCGCTCATGATCCATATGGCTCATGGATGACATATCGTGCCCCTCATGTGAAGGTTCCTGTTGTTGCGGAATAAGCTCCATACCGCACGCAGGACAGCGACCGGGTTCATTTTTTATAACTTCCGGATGCATGGGGCACGTGTACTGCGTGTTAGCTACCATGGCAGAATTTTTCATATTACTTTTTCTTTTGTGCTAGCTTATATACTTTTAAAATTTCCTCGACAGCCTTCTTATGCTTCCCTGATTTCATCTGTTCGACGACATGGGTCGTGAGATGGTTCTCGAGCACTATATCTTCCACGCCAGATAGCGCCTCCTTAACCGCACTTGATTGAATGATGATATCCACGCAATACCGCTCGGCGGCGACCATTTTAATAAGCCCGTCGATTTGACCCCTGATGAGACTGAGACGCCGGAGTGATTTTTTCTTTATGTCCGCGTTCATAGTGTCTCTATGATACCCCCATAGGGTATTTGTGTACAGTCTTGCCTTTGTATACTATGCGAGTGGACGTCGAGAGTATCTGCATTGCAATTATTAAAGACACTAACCAAAAAAATATGATGAACTATGGATACGGAGGTATGATGAGTGGCGTAGGTAGCTTTGGTTTTCTTATAGGACTTATCATTCTCGTCGATCTTGTGCTCGTGGGCATCTGGCTCTGGCAGCAGATTTCTAAAAAATAATCAGTGGTTTCGTATTTCGCAAAACGTGCTCAAGACAACCTTCTTCGATAGAAGAATTTGCGGATCTCTTCGACCAAAATAATCGAAGCGGCAACTGGAATGATAAGGAACCATTCCGAGAGCGCGAGCGGTACCGTGTGCAAAACTTTCTGCATAAACGGATTATAGACTGCAAACAGTTGAAGAAGGATGACCGCCATGGTCACACTAACGAGATATGTATTGGAGAATGGGTTCATTTGGAACAGGGATCTGCTTTCGGATCGGCAATTCCACGCATTGAACCACTGAAAGACCGCCATGGTCGTGAGGGCGACAGTCCAAGCTTTGGCAAGATCAGTTTCAAAAAATTGACTAAAAAGATAGAGCGTTCCGAGCCCCATGACCGGAGCCATAAGCAGCATCCGTCGCGCCATAAAGCCGTCGACAATCCATTTCTTCTGTTTGTCGAATGCTCCTTGCAGCAGACCTTGCTCCTTTGGCTCCATGGCAAGCGCCGCTGTCAGAAAGCCATCGGTGACAAAATTAAGCCAAATAATCTGCGATGGCAGAAGCGGCACTGGCCAACGTGCTGCGAGCGCGCCCATAATATTAATCACTTCTCCTAGACTGGTAGAAAATAGAAAAGTAATGACCTTCTTAACCGTCTTATAAATACTTCTACCCTCTTCAACCGCCGAGATAATGCTGGCAAAGTTATCGTCCAGAAGCACGATATCGGCTGCCTCCTTTGCCACTTCTGTTCCTATTTTCCCCATAGCCACACCAAGATCGGCAGCGACAAGAGAAGGAGCGTCATTAACGCCGTCTCCGGTCATCGCTACGATTTCTCCGCGTTTCCGATAGGCTTGAATGATGCGGAGCTTGTGATCCGGCGTCACGCGCGCGAAAACGGTAGTGTGAGAGAGCTTCACGGAAAGCTCCTCGTCATGCATCTTGTCTATTTCTTCCCCAGTAAGAACCCCATCACCTTCGCGCCAGATATCCGCCTCTTTTGCTATTGCCTGCGCCGTGAGTCGATGATCGCCCGTGATCATCACCACGCGCATACCTGCCGAGCGCACTCTTTGCATCGCTTCTTTCACTTCGCCGCGGAGGGCGTCTTGCATGCCAAAAAACCCGACGAACGTGAGCTGCGGCAACGCCCCCTCGCTTACTGATTGCTCAGTATCCGAATTAATGGCGTAAGCAACGACCCGAAAACCGTTTCGTGCGAATGTGTGAAATACCGTCGTAAGCTCTTTTCTATTCTCTTCGGTGAGCGTGCCAGCTCCCTCTTTGTGCCAGAGTTTCTTGCAAAGCCTGAGCACTTCTTCAGGGGCACCGACGATGGTAAGAAAATTTTTTCCATCTACCATACGGATAATGGCATGATATTTTCTCCGATAGTCGAACAGGGTTTCAAAAAGTTTCGGCATTTCCTTCTCTAGGGAGCCATGACGGAATCCAATCTTTTCAGAGAAAACTAGCATTGCCGCTTCGGTGGGATCTCCCGCGACCTTCCACATGCCAGTTTCTTCAAAAAAAGAGAGTCGCGCATTGGCACCAAACGCCGCGACCCTTCCGCTTAACAGCAGTTCGGGATGGTTTAAAGGGTCGATAACCACACCGTCAAGAACCACTTCGCCCTTCGGCTCGTAACCGTTGCCGGTAATCTCAAAATGTTTGCCGTCTACATAGATGCTCTGAACCAGCATTTCGTTTTTTGTCAGCGTGCCAGTCTTGTCTACCGCAATGACTTTGGTCTGCCCCAACGCTTCTACCGCTTGTAGCCGCTTTACCAATACATTGCGCTTTGACATTCTCCACACGCCAGTTGCCAGCACAAGCGTCATCACGATCGGAAGCCCTTCAGGAATAATGGAAACTGAGAGCGCCACCGCTGTGGTAAACATTTCTTTGAGCGATTTTCCGGAC
>CAYHIQ010000035.1:0-7251 GCA_964356775.1 uncultured Candidatus Saccharibacteria bacterium
TGAATAGAAATTTCTCGGCGCCTCTGCGCTTGTAAAACGTCGACGCGAAATTATCCCCTCCGAAGGCTCCACCGAGGGTCGCTCCGCGCTGCTGCAGCACGATGCCGACGACGAGGAGTATTCCGAGGACAATTTCTGCGTACGGTAGTGCCGATACGAGTGCCTCCATCTGTGCTTTGAAGGATAGCACGGGCTAGGAATGGTGCGCAAGCGGCAAATCCGAGACGGACGTACTAGTTTTTTTATATAAAAACAGTAGCGCCACGAGAGTATGTTTCTCGTGGCGCAGGGTATCTCAGTAGCGGACGTGTCTGTTTGGTCGGGAATTTGGCGAAGTCTTATAGATGCCAATAATCGCCAAGCAGACTAGGAGGGTAATTATGAGGCCAATCTCTACAGGCGTCATAGAAGCAAATACCTCTGCCACATATCCCATTCCCGTGTTACTAAGTTTCATAGCGAGCCTCCTTCTCTAAGGGGTGTAGATCAATCTACACGAAGGATATCATACTATATATAACTTGTCAAGTCTTTGCGAGAATGAACAATTTTCTCTATACTCATCATACACGTGCGACAAGGGCGTCGTTATTCATTTGTATATAAAACGCTATGGCAAAGAAATTTCAAATTACACCGCTGGGCGATCGTATTGTAGTGAAGCCTTCTGAAAAGGAGGGAGAGAAGAGGCTTGCTTCGGGCATCATCATTCCTGAGACGGTAGATAAAGAGCGGCCGGCAAAGGGCGAAGTGGTCGCTGTGGGTCCAGGGAAATACGAAGAAGGGAAGCATGTTCCCATGCAGGTAAAGGTGGGCGACGTGGTGCTCTTCAGTAAATATGGCTATGACGAAGTTAAGATCGAAGGGCAGGAATATTACATCCTCTCAGAATCAGGCATTCTCGGCATCTTGAATTAAGTGTTTTCATTTTTCACTAATTACTATTCCCTATGGCAAAACAAATTCTTTTTTCTGAGGACGCACGCAAGGCGATTGCAAGGGGCATCGCTCTCGCCGCACGCACCGTGAAGGTGACGCTCGGGCCCAAAGGGCGCAATGTCGTTATCGAAAAGTCGTATGGCGGTCCGCGTATTACGAACGATGGCGTGTCTATCGCGAAAGAAATTACACTGAAGGACCGGTTCGAAAATATGGGCGCTGAGATTGTGAAGGAGGTAGCGAGCAAGACCAATGATACCGCCGGCGACGGCACTACGACCTCGGTTGTTCTGCTTGAGGCGCTTGTCGAGGAGGGTCTACAGCGTGTGATGAAGGGTGCAAACGCGATGCTGATTCGCAGTGGCATGGAGAAGGCAAAGGTTGCTGCGCTTGCGGAGCTTAAGAAGATGGCGAAATCGGTCAGCAGCAAAGCAGAGGTGAAGCAAGTCGCTTCAATCTCTGCGGAGTCTGAGGTTCTCGGCTCTATCATCGCCGAGGCGGTGGAGAAAGTGGGTGCTTCTGGCGTCGTGACGGTTGAAGAGAGTCAGGGTATGGAGCTTTCCTATGACATCGTCGAAGGATTGCAGATCGACAAAGGGTACGTGTCACCCTATATGGTCACGAATCCGGAGCGCATGGAGGCCGAGATGAAAGATGCGCTCATCCTCATTACCGATAAAAAGATTGGCAATGTGCAAGAGATCCTGCCGCTTCTTGAGAAGGTCGTGCAGTCAGGGAAAAAAGAGCTCGTTATCATTGCGGATGATGTCGAAGGAGATGCTCTCTCAACGTTTATTGTGAACAAATTACGCGGAGCATTTAGCGTGCTTGCGGTGAAGGCGCCAGGCTACGGCGATCGGAAGAAAGATATGCTCGCCGACATCGCTGCCGTAGTCGGTGGGCAAGTCATTTCCAACGAGATCGGTATGACCTTTGAGAATGCGACGCTCTCAATGCTCGGCAAGGCTGCACGCGTGGTGGCGACTAAGGACGCGACGACTATTGTCGGCGGCAAAGGCAAGAAAACGGACATCACTGCGCGAATCGCACAGCTTAAGGCGCAAATGGGTCTTACTGAATCAAAGTTCGACAAGGAAAAGTTTGAAGAGCGCATCGCGAAACTTTCAGGTGGTGTCGCAGTCATTTCGGTAGGTGCGGCGACGGAGACCGAAATGAAGTATTTGAAAGACAAGATCGATGATTCGGTAAAGGCAACGAAAGCTTCTATTGAAGAGGGTATTGTCCCCGGCGGCGGTACCGCGCTTGCAAAAGTAGCCAAAAAGCTCTCTGCACAGGAAGGGAAAATGAGCACGGACGAAAAGACCGGATACGACATTGTCGTGCGAGCGCTTGAAATGCCGCTCACGCAGATCGCAATCAATGCCGGTAAGGACGACGCTGCGGTGATTGTCTCTCGAGTGCAGTCAGGCAAGGCAAATGCCGGCTATGATGCGCTTACGGACGAAGTCGTCGACGACATGCTTGCAAAGGGTATTGTCGATCCGGTAAAGATGCCGCGCATGGCGCTTGAAAATGCAGTCTCCGCTGCGGCGATGCTCCTCACTACCGAAGCGGCTATCGCTGACATTCCAGAGCCGAAGGCTCCTGCCGGCGGCAGTGGCGGCATGGAAGGAATGGGGTATTAATTCTCCGGCTACTCGTTATAACTTACGATCGACGACATGCATTTTCTCTCCGAACGCCTGGCATTCCCTCAGTGGAGGTATGCCCTCGGAGGTCTTATTGTCTTCGTAATTGTTGGGTATTTCTACTTCGGAGGAGCGAGTAGTCCTGGGGCGACACTCAGGATTTCCCAGGGTGATTTTAGGGAGGAAGTGAAGGTGTCGGGTATCGTTACGGCCGCTCAGAATGTCGAGCTTGGGTTTGCGACCAGCGGACGCATTGCCGCTACGTACGCGAAGGTGGGGCAGTATGTATCGACAGGGACTATTCTCGCCGAGACTGAAAATAATGATCTTATCGCGACAGTCGCACAGAAGCAGGCTACACTTCTCCAAGTACAGGCGAATCTCGCATCGCTTCAAGCGGGCACTCGACCGGAAGAACTCGCCGGGGTTTCTATTGCGGTAACGAGTGCTGAATCGGCACTTATGAACGCTATAGAAGGCGCGTATACTGCCTCTGATGATGCGATTCACAATCGCACCGATTCTTTCTTTACGAATCCGCGCACCAATCCGAAACTTTCATTCACCGTCGCGAATGTAAATCTGGAGACTGTTGTCGAGAATGACCGTCTGACTGCTGAGTCTGCGCTTACGAATTGGGCGCAGCTTGTAGGAAAGCTTTCAAATGCGAACGTCAGTGAGTCGGCGAAACAGGCGCAGATATACTTGACGCAGGTCTCGATGTTCCTCGCGGATGCAAATGCGGCCCTTAATCAAGGCGTCCCGAGCCAGGCAACCTCTGCTGCGACTCTTTCTTCCTATGCAACGACACTTGCCACTGCGCGAACAAATGTAAACAGTGCTGCTACAGCACTCACCACGAGCGCCGCTACCCTTGATTCGGCGCGAAGCACGCTTGCTCTTAAGCGGGCCGGAGCAACGAGCGAAGCCATCGCGGCGCAAGAGGCGGCGGTAGCTGTTGCAGCGGCCGATATTCGTTCAGCACAAGCAAAGCTCGCCGCAACACGCGTCGTTGCGCCATTTTCCGGCACGGTGACACGTATGGACGCAAAAGTCGGTAAGATTATTTCGCCGACTGAGTCAGAAATCTCGTTGCAGAGCAAAGGCATCTTTCAGATTGAAACGTATATTCCCGAAGTAAACATTGCTCGTGTTGCACCAGGAAATCCGGCGACGACCACGCTCGATGCGTACGGTTCTTCGGTCGCTTTTCCCGCGACGGTCGTCGCGGTTGATCCGGCAGAAACGATAAAAGATGGTGTGCCAACGTACAAGACAACGCTCGCATTTCTTACGGCCGACCCTGCGATTAGGAGCGGCATGACGGCGAACGTCACCATCATGACCGGCATATTGCATAATACGATTGTCATACCTGCAGGCGCTGTCGGCACGAGAGGAAGTGTTCCCTACGTATCTGTTGTTGATCGTGATACGGTCGTTTCGCGTACAGTCGTTCCCGGTCCTTCTCCTGCGCTCGGGCAGGTCGAGATTCTTTCAGGATTGGTTGCGGGTGACGTCATCTTGCTCGCTCCGGTGCCCTGAGTAGCATGTTCTCTCTTCTCAATATTCGCGTCGGTTTTTATCTCGCCGTACGACAGCTTCGTCGCGCGAGTTTGTGGACTACGGGGCTCATCGTCTTCGTGATGCTTCTCACGTTTCTTAATCTTGTCGTTGTGACGGGTATTCTCGTCGGACTCATTGAGGGTATTAATGAAAGTTATCGTACTCAGTACACTGGCGACGTGATTCTCTCAGCACTCCCGACAAAGAATTATATAGAAGATACGTCGAGCGTCGTCGCATTCGTGAAGACCTTGCCGCAAGTGGCTCTGTTGGCCGAACGGTATCAGACGGGCGCTACCATAGAGGCAAATTACCTCTCGCGCACGAGCTCGACGGAGAAGCCGAATGCTACCGGTGCGCAAATCGTCGGTATCGATCCGGTCGCGGAAGATGCTTTTACCGGGCTTTCTTCGCATCTCATCGATGGAACGTATCTCTCCGAAAGGGATTATGATCAGATTCTTGTCGGCAATCTTCTTCTCGCGAAGTACGCATTCGGAAATCAGCCGGGTCTTACGCCGTTGACCGACGTCTCTCCGGGAACCAAGGTACGACTCACGGTAAACGGTTCCGTGCGCGAAGTCTTTGTGAAGGGAGTCATAAAGAGTAAGATCGCACCGCTCGCCGCGAGCATCTTCATCCCTGCTGCGGAATTGCGTATGCTCATGGGTCGTACCGATCAAAACGTCGCGCAAATAGTGATACGTCTTATACTCGGGAGCGATCCGGACGAATTCAAGAGTCTCCTCCTCAAAAGCGGCATCGGGGAGAAGGCGAAAGTACAGACGTTCACCGACTCGATCCCGAACGGTGTCGCTGATATCAAAACGACTTTTGCGATGCTCGGAAACGGTTTCAGCTCCATCGGGCTCGTCGTTGCGGCGATTACCATCTTCATTGTTATTTTCATCAATGCGATTACGCGACGGAAGTTTATCGGTATCTTGAAGGGTATCGGCATTTCGGGTGAGGCAATAGAGATTTCCTATGTCTTCCAGTCGCTCTTTTATGCAAGTATCGGCTCAGCAATAGGCGTGCTCGTGCTCTACGGAGTCCTTGTGCCCCTGGTTGCGGCGCACCCAATCGATTTTCCATTTAGTGATGGCATTCTTGTCGCGCCTATTGATGGTACGGCGATACGTATCGGGCTGCTTGTTCTTACGACTGTTATCGCAGGGTATCTGCCATCGCGCATGATTGTGCGCAGAAATACACTCGATTCTATCCTTGGTCGCAATTGATACTTATGATTGAAGTAAAAAATCTCGTGAAGTCGTTTAAAGATGGTCCGCTTGAGACGCGGGTATTAAAAGGTATTGATTTTACTGCGGCCACTGGAGAATTCATCGCAATTATGGGCCGTTCGGGAGCAGGGAAGAGCACGCTCTTATATCAAATATCGCTTCTCGATGAGCCAACATCAGGCGAAATACGCATCAATGGCAGAGATACTCGCGCAATGAGCGAACGCGAGAAGATGCTGTTCCGTCTTTCGGAATTTGGCTACGTTTTTCAGGATTATGCGCTTCTACCGGAGCTCACGGCGCTTGAGAATGTTGCGTTGCCGCTCTATATGCAGGGCGCTTCACGTGCCGCTGCAGACGCGAAAGCAGTGACCGCGCTCGAGCGTGTCGGTCTTGGGAAGCGTCTCGACAATTTACCGAGTCAACTCTCGGGCGGCGAGCAGCAGCGCGTTTCGATCTCGCGAGCCATCGCACATACTCCCAACGTTCTTTTTGCAGATGAACCTACCGCAAATCTTGATACAGAATCTTCTGCGACTGTGATGAGTATATTCAAAAAGCTTCATGAGGATGGGCAGACTATCATCATGGTGACGCATGAAGATGACTTTTTGCGCTTTGCTGAGCGTGTCGTTAAGCTTGATGACGGGAAAATCGTTTCAGACCCTCGCTAATGGTACGTTCTGCACAGGTGGTCACTAGACTACCCCAAATAATCCCAGAAGGAGTCATACTATAGATAGCGGACACCTCTAACCCCGCTTTAATCATTTTTATTCATCTGTATGAAAGGATTGCACATGGTGGAGTTTGTTCTTGTGATTGTTGGTGGTCTTAATTGGGGTCTTATCGGTCTCGCAGGATTTATGGGAGGTGCTGATTGGAATGTGGTACGCATGCTTCTTGGCGCATGGCCATCGGTTGAGAATCTCGTCTACGTTCTCGTCGGTCTCTCCGCAATTCATCTTGTAATTACTCATAAGAATGATTGCAGGCACTGCGAAGTGTCAGGTTCGGGAATGGGGATGTGATTCAGTAGAATCACCCAGTAGGTGATTCAGCAGGTTCACGCAGAAAAGAAAACGCGGCGCATATGCGCCGCGTTTTCTTTTCTGCGCAAGCTCTCGCCATAATAAGGAAAGAGCGCCGTACCCGAAGGTCGTGCGCTCTTTAATAGAACCAATCACCTGTTTACTATGGCCATCTCTTTTTCGAAGTAATCCTTCGCCTCTTTAATGACCCCCTTGTCGATAACAAGAGCATCGATGAATTCAGGCATCCGAACGAGCATGGACGCCTCTATTAAAGGCGCTCCTCCGGCATACTCGTTGATGGCGATTCGTAACAGTAGGACCACTCCCATCGCCGTTTTTTGCTGCCCGGCGGATTTGAGGATTTTTGGATAGAGATGCATCTGAAAGTGAATGTCTTCATCCACTTGCAACAGACGTTCGTGCAGGACCTCTTTTGAAGGTAACGTGACGGGGTTGTGATGCATATGTCTCTCCTTTTCGAGGTGAAATGTGCTGTTTTTGAGCCACGATAGCTCAAGCTAAGTACTAGCGCTAGTGTAACATAGATATACAATATATGTCAATTGCATAGCAAGCGAGGGGAGGGGTCGTGAGTACGCTCCCTGCTTGTCCAAGAGCGGAGCGATTGGAAACAAGCAGCAGTCCTTATAGGGCTTTTCGTCCGCAACTCAAAAGCTCGTCGCCACTCGCTTTTGGTCGTGTCCGCGACTCGCGACCCGTTCTGTTGAATGGGTACCCCGCTCCGTCTCTTCGAATACCTCCCCATCCTCGCAAAATATAGTCGCCGAGAGCTAACGCTCCCGGCTCGTTATTTTGCGG
>CAYHIQ010000036.1:0-7036 GCA_964356775.1 uncultured Candidatus Saccharibacteria bacterium
TGAGATGGCGGAGGTGGTGAGAGAGGTGGGAGTGGTGGGGGCGGTGATGTCGGAGGGAGGAGGGGGTGGGGTTTGGGTCGGTGTGACGCCAGAGAGACAGCCGATACGTTGGGTAGACATGACGATATTATCCTCCCAGCGAAACATTGTAGATTTATAATCAGCTGCGGTGGAGCAATCACCGGGCGGATAGGCGCAGTTCCAGTAGCCGCTCATCATGAGTCCATTGATGGACGCAGGCGCGTTCCAGACCTCGATGGCGGGATATTCTATCTGCTTCACCCCATTGACCCAGCCTTCTATTGCCCCGTTTGCGGCGCCCAACCCAGAATTCATCTTGATGCGAATTTCAAAACAAGCCCAAGTATCTAACGGAATCAAAAAATTGGGCGTGATGTTTTGCTTAACTTCACGTTGAAAAGTCAGATTGTTTGTTTGGATGTGCGGCTTACTACTACCCCAGTTTGAAGACCAGAGATGGATATTGCCCGGATTACTCATGACCATCTCAAAGTGCTTGGTCGACACTCCCGACCAAGTATAATTGGTGGACCATTTTGAATACCACCGGACGTATACCTCTGAGAGACCTGCAGAACCTGCAGTATCTAGGAAGCCGGCCCCATTCGACCCGGGTACATACTGAAACTGAAATCCTTTTATTCCGTCGACGGCCTGCGTGCTGACGACTTTTTCATTTTGATTGCTCGCAAATGGTTTAGACAACGCCCATCCGTTATTTTTGTATTTTGGACGCTGCATGTCTGTGTAGTCAGTAAGACTGCGGTCTTCAAAGTTTTCACAAAAAAATACCGCAGGGTTTGAACAGATATCTTCTTGTCCATCAGGGGCGGCTGCCAATGCAAAAGCCGGGAGAATACAAAGAGCACCTACTACAAATAGAATCTTTTTCATTACATTTTCTATTGTACCACCAGGGGGAATTCTGTTTGTTAACAGCATTCGGAATAAGGAGTTATTTTTGTATGCAAAAAATAAAACTCCCTGTACAAGTTCACATCACATCATCCGGTATCTCTTTGGCCGGATGAGATACGCGATATATAAACGGAGAGCTCATATAAGCACACAGGACATCAAAATTCATAAACCATCGCAAAATCGTCCCGCGCACTACGCCGTATTTCGATTCCTTGATCGGCTGAGTGTAATCAAATATTTTCCAGCTGAAACCCTTGCGCATGTAATGCTTGACGTAGTAGTTGAGTCCCACTTCAATGCGATAGCGGTGTTTGTAGTATTCCGGAAGACGGTACCAGACCGTCTTCCGCAACGCTCGTTCGCCGGAATTGAGCCCCCAAGCGCGCACAGTCCGTTGCATGAAGTTCCCTCGCATTCCAATGAACATGTCATATGACCCATCGATCACCGGACGCACGATGGCTTCGGCGTGCTCTGGTGTGAATCCAATGAGATCGGCGTCACAGAAAAAAATCACATCATGCTTGGCTTCTTTTACGCCGCGTTCCATACTGGCTGCCTTGCCGAGGTTATGCTCGTTTACGAGAACAGTGACATTTCCTTCCCGCTTCGCTGCAATTGCGGTGCCGTCGCTCGAACCGTCATCAACGACGATAATCTCTCCCACGGAAGGCGTACGTTTAAGTGCTCGAATAACCGCACCAATACGCCCCGCTTCGTTAAAGGCCGGAATGACCACAGTCGCCTTCTCCCCTTCCCTCTGTTCTGATTTCTCTAAAGTAAAAAAATACTCTTCGCGGATGAATGAAACGATACTACGCACAACGTCGTCCTTCATTGCGGAGAAAAAAATGCTGTGATTTCCATCATGGAAGAACTGTATGCCGACCCGCGCAGGGATCATGCGACGCAAATGAGCGAGCGCATGTAAATTGCCGATACGTTCGTGCATTGAGTGCACAAACAACACTGGTGATTGGATGTGTCGTGCGCCCTCCTCTACTCGCGCTCGTAATTCTTTAGAGATAAGGAGACTCTTCGACGGCATTCTTTCGTAAAAAATTGCTTTCCCCCGATAGAGCAATTCCTCAGAGGTAAGAAATTTTTTCCACGAAGGCTTGGTTTGGGCTATGAGAGCAATTCCCGGCAGATTGAATGGGAACTTGAGCCAATGCGTCGTTCCTATGGCAATAACGCCCGCAACGGGATATCGCGAGGCGAAATAGAGTGCCGCCTGCGCACCAATGGAGAGTCCGATCAATACTACTTCTATCCCCTCCTCAATCGATTTCTTTATGTGCTGGTCAACTTCTCCAATAAGATCGTCAAGAGAGCGTCCGATCAGATTCTCAACGAAGGTGCCATGACCAGGAAGAAGTGGAAGATATATATGTGCAGAAAATTCCCGTTCAAGGATCTCTGGCAAATCGGCAAAGTCTGTTGGGCCTGCTGTATAGCCGTGAATAAAAACAAATTCCCGTTTCATGCGCGGTTTATCCATCGTCGTATTATCCATAAGACACTGTAAAAAGCGACTCCAACACCAATTACGAAGAGGGTTCCGGTAAACAATTGGTTTTGTGCGCGGACCAGTGAATAGTACCCGAGTCCGGCAAACCACCCGATATAGCTAAGCAAAATAGCCCAAACGAAAGTGGCGACGCTGTTGTAGGCGAGAAATCTTACAAAAGATATCTTGCGAACACTTAAATACGCAAGAATGAGAATTCGCGTGCCGAGGAGTATCTTTGAAATCATCAATATCAGAATATCGCTTCCATGAGAGAAAGATTCCACGCGCCTTTCGAGTGAGCGATACTTGTCCGATACGCGAGCTTTTTCCTTAAGGTACTCACCCCACCGCGAACGAGGAATCATAAACCAAAAAGAATCCAAAAGTAGCATTCCAAAAAAACTTCCCACAATAATCTTCCACAATGGAAATATGCCTTGCCCGGCAAGGAAAGCCAGAATGGAAACTGCAACTTCGCCGCCGATAAGGGGCGCAATGAGAGCGATGAGAAACGAGAATCTCGGCACAAGAATCGCAAATGCCGTAAATTGTTCTTCGGAAAACATTACCCTTTCATCATACCAGGGACTGGCGAGACGGATCGGAGAGGTTTTGACACGTGGTATGTCGTGGAGTTTGATTGTTTATTTTATATGCCGAGATTACGACTTCTCCTTGAATTCTGCATCGATCGCACCAGCTGCGGCATCTGGAGGAGGAGTTTGACCATCTGCACTGGGCGCTGGTGGTGGAGTTTGATTCTTCATCATCGCTTCGCCTATCTTGGAGAGGGTTGTGGAGAGTGATTCGGTGGCAGTCTTGATGAGTGCGGCATCTTCGCTCGCGCGAGCGGTCTTGAGTGCGTCAATTTTGTCCTGCACTTCTTTTACTACTTCAGCTCCAGCCTTCTCACCATTCTCCTTAACCGCTTTCTCGGCGGCGTACACAGCTTGATCAGCGATATTACGAGCCTCGACGAGTGCCTTGCGCTTCTCATCGTCGGCCGCATGTGTCTCGGCATCTGTCTTCATCTTCTCGATATCTTCCTTGGAGAGGCCCGTTGAGCCCTCGATGCGAATTGACTGCACTTTACCGGTCGTCTTCTCAGTCGCTTTCACTGTAAGAATACCGGAAGCGTCTACGTCAAACGTCACTTCCACCTGCGGCATGCCGCGTGGAGCAGGCGGGATACCGTCGAGCATAAATTTTCCGAGCGATTTATTATCAGCACTCATGGCCCGCTCGCCCTGAGTGATATGGATCTCAACTGAAGACTGGTTGTCTGCAGCAGTAGAGAACGTCTGCGAGCGACTTGTCGGAATCGCAGTATTGCGTTCGACGAGTTTGGTCGCGACGCCACCCATCGTCTCGATAGAGAGCGAAAGCGGAATAACATCCACAAGAAGAATGTCCTTGACGTCACCCTGCAAGATACCTGCCTGGATGGCTGCACCTATAGCGACCACCTCGTCTGGATTGACCGTCATGTTCGGCTTCTTGCTGAAGAACTTCTCGACGGCCGCTTGGATAGCTGGCATGCGAGTCTGTCCGCCGACGAGAATAACTTCGTTGATTTCAGGAATCTTAAACGGCGACGCATCCATCGCACGCTTGGTGATAGCCATCGCGCGCTCGATGAACTCTGCTGAGATATCTTCGAGCTTTGCGCGTGTCATCTTGATGAGTAAGTGCCGCGGACCAGAAGCGTCTGAGGTGAGGAACGGGATGTTGATCTCCGTCTCCATCGCGCTTGAGAGCTCGATCTTCGCCTTCTCGGCGGCCTCGTCGAGGCGCTGACGCGCGAGTGCGTCGGTGCGCACATCGATGCCACTCTCTTTCTTAAATTCGTCCGCGAGCCAGTTGATGATTTTCTGATCGATGTCTTTGCCGCCCAAGTGTGCGTCGCCGTCGGTCGACTTCACTTCAATGACGTCGCCTCCCACTTCGAGCACTGAGATGTCGAAGGTACCGCCACCGAAGTCAAAGACCGCGATTTTTTCATCTTTCTTTTTGTTAAATCCGTATGCGAGCGCGGCGGCTGTCGGCTCGTTGATGATGCGTAATACTTCGAGACCAGCAATCTGTCCTGCGGCCTTCGTTGCGCTGCGCTGATCATCGTTGAAATATGCTGGGACGGTGATGACCGCCTGCGTAATCTTCTCGCCGAGTTTCGCCTCTGCATCGGCTTTCATTTTCCCGAGAATCATCGCCGAAATTTCCTCCGAGCGATACCACTTGTCGGTCATCTTCACTTCGATGCCACCGTTGTCGGCCTTGCGCATTTCAAAGGGAACGACGGCTTTGTCTTTCTGCACTGCCGATTCATCAAACGTGTGACCGATGAAACGCTTGATCTGAAAGATTGTATTGAGCGGGTTAGTAACTGACTGACGCTTGGCAAGTGTGCCGACAACGCGTTCGCCAGTTTTCCCTATCGCGACGATAGAGGGGGTTGTACGGGCTCCCTCAGCATTCTCAAGAACGCGCGGCTCGCCGCCCTCGACAATAGCCATCGCGGAGTTCGTGGTGCCCAAATCGATACCAAGGATTTTTGCCATATGATTTTTAAAGTTAGAGATTCATTTTACGCTTCTTTTATCTACTTGCAAAGTGTGCGACACGGACTTTTGCCGGACGAATGACAGTCTCGCCGATCTTCCATCCTTTTTCAAGAACTGCTGTGATGATGTCGTCGGTTTCAACGGAGTCGGCGGCGTCTTGTCCGAGCGCCTCATGAAATACAGGGTTAAATGGTTCACCAAGCTTCCCCAACTCCTCAAGCCCGAGCGAAACGAAGGCGCTCTCGAGTTGCTTGGCGATGGCCACGAAGCCGCTCGGTATCTCGCCATGCTCTTTGGAGCGCTCGAGCGCATCAAATGCAGGAAGAAGTGTCTCGACAGCCTTCACTACCCCTGACTGTTTCGCTGATTTATTATCGCTTTCAAACCGCTTGAGTAGATTCACATAGTCTGCCTTGGCGCGCTGCCACCCGTCCATGTACTCCTGCTTCTCCTTGCGGCAACTACTCAGCTCCTCGCGCATCTTCGCGATTTTTTCTTCAGGCTTCCCCTCACCCATCTCTTCGCCATGCTCCGGCTCTATAACAACGTCTTCCTGTTCATCCATGCTTCCCATTATGTATGAAATCACGAATGGAGTCAAAAAGTTACAAAAAATATAAAAGGAGACCCCGAGCAGAACATTCTGCTCGGGGTCTTTAGAGAAGCTGTCGCTTGCTGCTACTTTTTTGCGACATAGAGCCGCGTCTTAGCGGTGTGATAACCCGCCTTGAGCGATACTTCGCTCTGATAGAGACCGCCGTCTTTCTCGGGATTACTAATAATCTCAAACGCCACCACCTTGTCGATATGCTCTGGAGGGATCTGGGCTAAGACTTCGGCAGCCGTTGGATTGAAATAAATTTGACTACCGAAAGTGTGAAAGGTGGTGATTGTGCAGAGGTCTTCGAGACCATCCGCAATTACATCAAGTTTAGGATCCCGCAAAAAGGTAACAAAATGATGCACCGGCTTGATATGACAGAGACCGTGTCCATTGAAATGAACAACCGGCCTGATTCGTTCTGAAAGCTTGGAAAGTTCCTCTCCTGAGACCTTCGGAATCCAGTTCTTATCTACCGCCGCTTCTGTAACATATCCCACCATAGATCACCTCTTTCTTTGTGCAATTGGACGCGTAATTGCGTCATCCGAGGTATAAAATAGAATTATTTACCACTTTTGTCAATCTCAACTAAAAACCGCCTTGCGGCGGTTTTTAGTTGAGAGATTAGCGCTTCGACCACTGCTTGGCCTTGCGGGCCTTGACCTTGCCCGGCTTCTTGCGTTCCTTGGCGCGCGGATCGCGCTTGAGGAAGGTTGCGGCCTTGAGGACCGCGCGCGTGCTCGGCTCTGCCTTTATGACTGCACGACTGATAGCGTGGCGGACTGCGTCTGCTTGTGCAGCGATGCCGCCGCCTGAGACGTGTGCAGTAACCGCATAGTTCTCGGCGCTCTTTGCGGTTGCAAGTGCTTCTTCAGCAATGAGGGCGCGGAGATCAGTCTTGAAATACTCCTTCGGGGTCTTGCCATTGACCATAAGGCTCGATTTTGGAGCGGCAATCATGCGCACGCTCGCGATAGCGGTCTTGCGGCGTCCGACGGCGTTGATGTAAGTAGTTGCCATAAATTTATGCATTGACGACGAGATTTTTCATGCGTGGCTTGCGGAGCTTATTGCGCGGGATCATACCGTCGATCGTCTTCTTGAGAACCTCCGCAATGCCCTTTTTCGTAATCATCTCGTCCATACGCATTTCGTAAAAACCTCCCGGGTACCCCGTGTAGCGGGTATATACCTTGCCTTTCGTACGGCGCGCCGGAAGATGCAGTTTAGCTGCATTATTGATAGTTACCGTCACGGGAATAGCCTGATTCTGAGCAAAGTGTACGCTGCGCTTCCCGAGGAGAGCATGGGCGGCCTCGCTTGCCACACGGCCAAGTGTGCGGTCTGTGGCATCGATTGTATGAGTCGTCGGTTGCGGCTTCGTGTTAAGAGTCATAGATACGTTATAAATACTAG
>CAYHIQ010000037.1:0-6591 GCA_964356775.1 uncultured Candidatus Saccharibacteria bacterium
CAAGCTCGTGCCACGCATAGTGGTAAATCTTTTCCGCCGCCATATAGATGCGGAATTCTTCGATGTCGGTCGTCATCTCTTTTGTTAGGGTTTCAAGCGCTGTAAGAAGCTCTGCGTCATTGGGAGACAGTGGCGCGTGCAGTTCAGCATTCTGCGTATTTTCCAGTATAAATCGCGCAATGTTCCAGAGCTTGTTCGCAAAACGGCTATAGCCTTTTATTTTATCCTCACTGATGCGCATATCGGTTCCAGGAGTGTTTCCGACGACGAGCGCCATACGCGCTGCATCCGCACCGTATTTTGCTGCGATGTCTAAGGGGTCAAGATTGTTCCCTAGCGACTTACTCATCTTTCGTCCTTGCGCATCTCGCACGAGGCCGTGAAGATAGACTGTTTTGAAAGGAATCGTGTTGAGAGCGAATCCAGTCATCAGTATCATTCGTGCAATCCAGAAAAAGAGAATGTCATAACCCGTTTCAAGAAGATCTGTCGGATGATATTTTTCAAGATCGGTAGTTGCACTCGGCCAGCCGAGAGTTGAAAAAGTCCAGAGACCGGAAGAGAACCATGTATCGAGTGTATCCTCATCTTGAATCCAACCCTCCTCTTTTGGCTCAACGCCGACGACGATATCTTCGCCTTTGTACCAGACCGGTACGCGATGGCCGTACCAGATCTGCCGGCTGATGCACCAGTCGCGCAAATTCTCTATCCAATGGAAATAGGTTTTTTCGAAATGCTCGGGGACTATTTTGATAGCTCCCGAGCGTACAGACTCGAGCATCAGTTCCTTCAAGGTTTTCCCGCGGCCGGGGATTTCTTTATTTACTTCAACAAACCATTGTAGTTTTGGCAGAGGCTCAATGATGCCGCCCGTCCTCTCCGCGGTCGCGACATTCTGTTTCGTATCTTCTTCTTTTTCAAGCAAGTTTTCGCTCTTGAGCCAGTCAATAACGATGTCGCGCGCCTCGGTCGTCTTCTTCCCTTCGAGTCGTCCAGCGACCGTCATCTTTGCGTATTCGTTTATGACGATGACTTCATGCGAGAGTTCATGTCTGTCGGCGATGTCCCAGTCGATCTTACTGTGCGCGGGTGTGAGGCCGACTGCGCCGGTGCCGAAGGCCGGATCGACTTCTTTATCGGCAACAATCGTTATGTGAATCGGCACATCGCAGAAGACCGCATCGTATTCTTTTCCTACGAATGCATTGTACCGTGCATCATCTGGATGCACCGCAACACCTACGTCACCTACTTTTGTCTCGGGGCGCGTTGTCGCGACGGGGATAGGGAAGTCTTTGCTGTAGCGAAAGGTATAGAGTTTTGCGGCGCGCTCCTCGTAAACGATCTCGTCATCAGAAATGGTGGTCTGACCTCTTGGATCCCAGTTGACGATACGCAGTCCGCGGTAAATAAGTCCTGCACTGTACATCTGTTTAAAGACAGTGCGTACCGCATGACTTCGCGCTTCGTCGAGCGTGAATGCTTCGCGCGACCAATCGAGAGATGCGCCCATCGTCTTCAGCTGGCTTACGATAGTGTCGTGGCTCTCTGTGGCAAATACACCGATGCGTTTTAACAACTCTTCGCGCCCAAGGTCGTGACGGTTTTTGTCCTCTTCCTTTTTGATCTGCTTCTCGACGACTGATTGTGTGGCGATGGCTGCGTGGTCGGTACCGGGCACCCAAAGTGTGCGGAAGCCATTCATGCGCTTATACCGTATAAAAATATCTTGAATAGCAAGCATGAGTGCGTGACCCATATGAAGACGACCAGTCACATTTGGAGGTGGAAGCACGATGGAATAGGTCGGCGCATCTGCTCGCGTCACGCCCTGCTTCACGCATTCATCCGGATTGAAAAACCCGCTTTCTTCCCATGTGGTATAAACGCGCGACTCGGTACTCGACGAGTCGTACGGCTTCAGGAATTTTTCATCCATATTTATTTGTTCAATAGGCGGATACTCTGCACAATTCGATCGAGACCGGCCTCGTCTTTCCACGCAGTAATCATCACGAACGACCTGCCATCAAAAAAGACATACCGCAACTGATGATCCACCCCGTATTCAATAGTGCTATTAATGGTCCCATCAGTATTTAAAGGACCTTGACTGTATATTTGCTTCAGCATACGAATACCGTTGATTGTTACATAATTCTGGCTGTGGATCCGCTCTACAAAAGTATTTGCTATAGAATACCCGCCTTCAAAGTCAGCAAGTACTTTAGCATTTTGATTAAAAACAACGGCGCACAAAGGTGCGGAAGTGGTGGCCATTGCAATCTGATGGTCAGTCTCACCGAAGTGAACTTGGTGTACGCCCGGACACCAGCCGCTATCCCACCCGGTCCCGGCTCCGAGTCTTCCTGGATAACTGAAAGAAAAGTTGTTGAACACAGAAGTTGTTGTCCCTACCGCGTATGTTGACGAGGTGGCCTGGATCGGGAACTTAGAACAGTCGGTCGTAGTCGCTGACTGGTCACAACTGCTGGGATTTAAAGCTTGGGACAAGGACACGTTTTTGTGATTCTTAGACAAGAAAAAAATGCCGCCTAAGAGGATTATCAGAAGGATTAGGATAGCTATCTTAGGCTGCATTTCCATATCTTCTCATATGAGGGCACGAATAGGAACTAAGCTTTTTGAGCGAGCGGAAGATTGCCATTTGCGAGTATCTCGGTTTTAAACTCTTTTCGCTGTGCTCGATAGAAGCCCGCAAGCGCGATCATGATGGCATTGTCGGTGGTGAGTGCAGCAGACGGGATACGCAGCGCCACTTCCGGATTCTCTTCCTTTATGTTTTCAGTGAAGGTGCGACGAATGTGAGTATTGACCGAGACACCGCCACCGATGACAAGTGTCTGCGCTCCTGTTTCTCCGAGCGCGCGCGAAGTCTTTTTCCAGAGTACGTCAGTGACAGCATTTTCAAATTCATGTGCTATAGATTGCTTCTCGCGCTCGTTTAGGTCCGTCCGCGTCTTCAAGAGATACAGCACCGAAGTTTTGAGTCCTGCAAAAGAGAAATCGCAGGTCGCGTCATGTAGCATCGGTCGTGGAAGTTTGAAAAGAGTTTCAGAAGTTTTGCGACGGGACTCCTCAGCAAGGCGTGAGATCTCTGGGCCGCCTGGGTAAGGGAGTCCGAGCATCCGCGCGACCTTATCAAACGCTTCACCAACAGCATCATCACGTGTTGCACCTATGAGTTCATATTGAAGCCATTCTTTCATGAGTACAAGCTCGGTGTGTCCGCCGGAGATGAGAAGCGCGAGGACTGGGAACTCGATATCTTTGATTTCGAGTGTGTCTGTAACGCCGCTACCCGCCAAAGGCGGGGCGGCGTGATTGCTACTAGCTAGGGCCGCCTTCGCGTCGTGATCCTCCCGAAGGGAGGCGACATGATTGCCGCTAGCCAAAGCGGCAATCACATGCCCTTCCATATGATTGACGGCGACGAGCGGTTTATTCCAGACGAGTGCGAGCGCTTTGGCGAAATTGATACCGACCCAGAGTGCAGGCTCAAGTCCGGGACCTGCGGTAACGGCGATAACATCTATTTCGGGCGGTTCGCACTCTGAAATGAATTCAAAAAATGCCTCAGAAAGGCCAGGTTCGCGTGCCAAAATTTCTGAGAGCTTGTGTCGGGTTTCTTCAGGGATGATCGGCGTATCCTCGTGGAGCAGTTCTGCTTCTTCGAGTGCCGCTTCTAGGATGGGTACAAGATTTTTTGCATGTTCGCGCTTCGCGAGAGCGGGGAAGACTCCGCCGTATTCCCGGTGTATGTCTATTTGTGAAAGAAGTGCATTCCCAAGCACAATAAACTCTGCGTGCTTTTCGTCACCCTTGCACTCAAGTATCGCTATGGCGGTCTCGTCACACGACGTTTCGATCCCTAATATCTTCATACCCTATTCGGAAGAGGTGGCTTCGGAATATTCTCTTTCAAAACCGTCCATGGGAGTGAATCGCCCCACTTCAGTCTGAATGCCGCCGCACGTGGGTGCCCATTACCGCCGTATTTCCGGGCGATAGCTGATACATCGATGCTGGAGTCGCTTCGGAGTGATACATTCAGCGTGTCTCCATGGAAATTCACGATAATGCCGAGCGGTGGTTTGGTGTGTGCAAGTTTGTTTCCCACGTCAGATGCGAACATATCGGCGGCGGTCGCGAGGTAGCATTCGAATCCCTCAAACGAAACGAGCGTCGCTTTGTTTGCAATCTGCTCAACGAGTATCGCAAAATGCTCCGCATATATTTTCCCATGTTCGATCAATGCTGCGTGCTCCGTATCATTTTCGAGTTTTGCGGAGAGCTCATCCCAGGTGTCAAAGTGAAATGGCTGCGCGTAAAGGTAGGCAATGGCTGCCCGTGAATCTGGGAGTTTGAATACGTACAGATCTCCATCCTCGACGTATTTAAGGAGTATTGGAACGGGAGTATCAGGATGAAAATACCCCCAAGCGATTGTTGCACCAGAACGCTTCTCGTCGAACACATATTCCGGCATGTTCTCAACAACGTCTTTGTTGCCGAGGTGGTGGTCGAGCACCGTCACTGATGCCGCCTTTGCGATAAGCGTATCCATAATCTCTTTGGGGTAGCAGAAATCTACAAAATACAGTTTCCTTCCCTCGAGACCTTCAGGTGCGGGGCGACCATGCTTTACGGGAATGTATTCAGCATCGTCGCCAAATTTCTTCCATGCGGCGTAGGCAGCTCCGAAGCCGTCAGGGCAGCCGCCGTGGTACAGAATCACGATGTCTTTATGATGCGTATGCATTACCCTTAGTGTAACTGCCTATCGTACAAAGCGCACGTAGATACCCGCCGGGATGACACGGAGTGATCCTGATTCCTGGATATACAGCTCGCCGCACTCACCGGCGGCATTTCCAAACACGCTCTCGATCGCTTGGGCGAATGACTTCGGCGCATAACCCGCCGCGTAGCCGTTTATGAGAAGAAATGATCCAGGTGTATCCGAAAGGAGTTCTTTGAGCGTGTTGAGGAGGGTTGAAAGGTCTTCTTCAATTTTCCACACCTCGCCTTTAGCTCCGCGACCGAATGCTGGCGGATCGAGGATGATGCCGTCATATCTCGTGCCGCGCCTGATTTCGCGCTTCGCAAATGCGAGCGCATCGTCGAGTATCCAGCGGATCGTATCCTCGGGGATTTTGGAGAGGCGAGCATTGTCGTGTGCCCAGTCGAGCGATTGCTTCGAAGCGTCGACATGCGTGACGAACGCGCCAGCCTGTGCAGCGACGAGCGACGCGATACCGGTGTATCCAAAAAGATTCAGGACATTCGGCTTCTCGAGCTTAGAGACTTTCTCAGAAATCCATTCCCAGTTCGGTGCCTGTTCCGGGAAGAGGCCGGTGTGTTTGAATCCCGTGAGTCGTGCATAGAATTTGACGTTGCGCCACGAAAGCTCCCACGAGTCCGGCACGGACTTCCGCATGTCCCATACCCCTTTCTTCTCTTGAAATGCGAATTCCGCGTGCGCCGTACTCCAGAGTTCCGGCCGTTCTTTCCTCCAGAGAGCCTGCGTTTCCGGGCGAGAGACTAGGATATCGCCGAGCCGCTCGAGCTTCATGGAATCACCCGAATCAAGGAGCTCGTAGTCGCTCCAGGGAAGAGATATGAGGTTCTGGTCGCAGGTTAATTTTTTTGTCATAACGCTTCTGGGTGCTTCTTTGACCATTCGTAGAAGACGACCGCGGCAGAAACGGCCGCGTTCAGAGATTCTGTGCGCGCATGTATAGGAATCGAGAGGGTGACATCACATGCTTCGAGAGTCTTTTCGCGTATACCACCACCTTCATTCCCAACGACAAACGCAGCAGGTGCGTCAAAAGCGTCGGTGCCGAGTTTCATCGTGCCGTCCATAGCGAGTCCATAGATCCAAAATCCCTTTTCTTTGAGTACTTTAATCGTGTTGTTTACATTGCCGATTGATACGAGCGGAATACGAAATGTCATGCCGGCAGAACTCTTTACGACTGCACCGGTTACTCCCGCTTGATTATGTTCCGGGATGAGGACTCCTGCGAGGCCAAACGCGGCCGCCGAGCGGATGATTGCGCCGACATTGTGGGGGTCCTGCACCTCGCCAAGGATGGCGATGGCAGGATTTGCTTTAATATCAATCCGCTCTAAAAATGTATCGAGTGAGATGAGAAGTGTGGCAGGATCCATGGTGAATATGACACCTTGGTGCGAAGCTTCTTTCCCAACTAGTTCTTTGCCTGATCCTGGTGCGAGTGCTGCGGTTGGGATTTTGTGAGAGATGAGAAGCTCGTGCAGTTCAGAGTCGTTTAAGTTGGGTGCGAGGAATACTTTGCGGATGATGTGTGGCGTATTTTGGAGCGCCTCCATAAGCGCATGCTTGCCGTAGATGTAGATTTTTCCCGAGGGAGCTGACGCGCTACGCTCCGGCATTCGTCGGGTTGAGTGCGGAGTATGGCGCTTTGGTCGCATTAGAGAACACTATAGCACGAAATCAAGGTTTTGGGAGGGGCGTCAGTAAGGAATTTTGTGCGCGGTGAGGAATTCGAATCCCCGGCCTTCTCAACGTCAATGAGACGC
>CAYHIQ010000038.1:0-6584 GCA_964356775.1 uncultured Candidatus Saccharibacteria bacterium
CCCGCGCATAACAGTTTTGCAGACTGTCGTGTTACCACTTCACCACCGGGCCGTTTCCTGATGATACTAATTTTTAGGAGGTTCGTATACCGGTTCGCCGTTATCAAGCAAGAAGTCGATGCGTGGGAGGCGTAGGCGCGCATGCGTCTTTAAGTGGTCTGAGAATGCTTCACGCTGCCGCTCAAGGAATGCGATTGCCGCGCGCGCTTTCTCGACAGGGAAGACGCTTACGAATACAAGGATGCGGTCGCCGTGCGCGACGCTCTGTGCGCGGATGACGGTAATGAGGGATTCTCTGCCGGCTTCACGGCCGATAAATAGTGCCGCTTCGCGCGCGACAATCTCGGCAGCGCGGTTAGTCTGTCGGCGTGGGGTGCGAACGCGTGCGTCGGGGTTCATACTTCAGTAAGGACGAAGGCGATAATTTCGTCGCCGTAGACGGCATCTTCTTTAACTTCGATTTCAGTGCCGAAGTCTCCCTCGGTCTTGATCTCTTTCACATCCGCGCGCGCTTGCTGGAGGTTTGAGATGTTGCCGCGCGCGAGCTCGACACCTTTGCGCACCAGCTTCACACGATCCCCGATGGTAAGAGTGCCGGAAACGTGGCGCGCGCCGAGGACGTGTTTTTTCCCGCTGGTAGAAAAGGCTTTCAGCACCTGTGCCCGCCCGAGCTCTTTCTCAGAAGCGATGGCGGGTACTCGCGCGTCGAGAAGTTCTTTGATCTTCGCCGAAAGCTCATAGATGATTGAGAAAGAGAGGATGGTGACAGTATCGCGCTCTGCGAGTTCATGAGCGATAGCGTCGGTTGAGATATTGAAAGCGATGATGATCCCACCGGCGCCACGTGCGGTTTTGACGTCGGTCTCCGAAACATTGCCGACGCCTGAAGAGACGATACGGATAGCGGCGCGTTCATGAGTGATCTTCTTGAGCTCATGCGCGATTGCGTCTATCGAGCCCGCGACGTCCGTCTTTATGATAAGCGGGAGTTCAGTGATACCCTCAACCGCCGCCACTCGTTCGGGCGAGGTCACGCTTGTTTTTGCATATTCTGTTGCGAGAGCTTCCGCCTCTTTTTTATTCTTTGCAACACTGAAAAGGGAGCCGGCCGCAGGCAGTTTGCTGAATCCGGAGATTCGTACCGGTTCCGATGGTCCCGCCTGCTCAACGCGCTTGCCGAGGAAATTCTCGATGAAACGGATCGGGGCATAGGCGTCGCCCGCGACAACAAATCCGTCGAGCGTGAGTGTGCCGTCTTTGATGATAAGTGTCGCCGAGGCTCCGCGTTTCGGATCTTGGGTCGCTTCAAGTATGAATCCGGTTGCGCTCGCGAGCGGGTCGGCGGAAATATCTGCGAGGTCTGCCGAGAGGAGGAGCAGATCAAGCAGTTCCGATACGCCCTCTCCAGTTTTTGAAGAGACGAGCGCAAATGCGATATCGCCACCCATGCCTTCGATGTATATGCCGTGTTCGGTAAGCGAGTTCTTCGTGTGACCGACATCCGCATTGTTCTTGTCGATTTTCGTGATGGCGACGATATAGGGGATGCCCGCTTCGGTGATTGCAGCGAGCGCATCGAGGGTTTGCGGCATTACGCCCTCGTCTGCAGCTACGACGAGGATAGCGATGTCGGCGGCGGCAGCGCCGCGCGTGCGGAGTGCTTTGAAAGCTTCGTGTCCGGGGGTATCAAGGAAGGTAATCGGACGTTCATTGTGAAGTGCAATGTACGCAGCAACGTGTTGGGTGATGCCGCCCGCCTCGCCATCGACGATGTTCGCCTTTCGGATGTAATCCAGAAGCGAAGACTTGCCGTGGTCTATGTGGCCCATCACCGCAATGACGGGCGGTCTTTGAGTCCGCGCCATAATGGCTCTATTTCATCACAAAAATGACTCGATTGCAATATCTGGTAGAATTAATGCATGTTTTGGAGAAAGGAAAGGATCTATCTCGATTATGCCGCGGGAGTGGGCGGTAATCCGTCGTCGCCCCATAAAGAAGGAAGGGATGCGAAGAAGACGCTCGAAGACGCGCGAACGGTCATTGCGCGACTTATCGAAGTACAGTCCGACGATGTCATTTTTACAAGCGGAGCGACGGAGAGTAACGCGCTAGCTATTCTCGGGCATGTGCGAGCGCGACGTCTCGTCATGCCTGAAGGAGTACCCGGAAGAAATACTATGCACGTTCTGTATTTACCGAGCGCGCACGCTTCGATCGTAGAAAATACAAAGCTATTGGCTCAGGAGGGGATTATCGTCGAACCTCTTCCAATTAAAGACTATCGCGTCGACACTGAAGCACTCGCAAAAATGCTTAGAAGCGAGACGATACTTGTCTCGATGGATGCGGTCTGCGGTGAGACAGGGGTAGTGTGGAATACGCGCGAAGTCGCTCACATAGTGAGTAAACACCCGTCGTCGATACTGCTGCATGTCGACGCAAGTCAGGCGCCACTTACGGAAAAAATGACGCGCGCGCATTTCGGTGCGGATATGCTGACGCTCGACGCATCAAAAGTCGGAACTACTCGCGGTATCGGCGTTCTCGTCGCGCATCGCACGATCCCGATGAATCCGCTATATAAGGGCGGAGGGCAGGAGCGAGGACTGCGTTCCGGAAGCGAATCACCTGAACTTGCACGAAGTTTCGCGGAAGCGCTCTCTGTCGCCGCGCTCGGTCGTGAGGTGTTTCGGGCTTCGGCCGAGAAGGATCGAAAAATTCTTATTGAGAACATCACTAAAAGCGTCCCAAACGTATATATACAAGAAGGTCGTGTGCAGGCACCACAGATTCTCAATCTATCGCTTCCGGGCCGCGACACGGATTATGTAGTGGCGCTTCTCGATGAAGCAGGATTCGCCATATCTTCTCGCAGTGCATGCGAAACGGACTCCGAGGACGGTTCGCGTGCAGTTTTTACGCTCACCAATGACTTCGAACGCGCTCGCTCGACGCTCAGAATCTCATGGGGCCCGGACATTCGCTCAAGTGAATTAGCTCGTTTTGCAAAGGCTCTTTCACGAGCAGTTGCATTTGTTGACAGCAGCAGCCAAGGGTAGCATTATACCGATATGAACATGGAGGAACTTTCAAAGTCTCAACTCATACTGCTCACGATTCTTGTGAATTTCGTGACGTCGGTTGCGACCGGTATTTTGACGGTCTCACTGCTTGATGAGGCGCCGCCTATTGTTACCCAAACGGTGAATCGTGTCGTTGAGCACACTATCGAGAGAGTGACCCAACAAGTAGCTCCTGCCGCGGCCGCTCTTGCGCCCGCGCCATCAAATCAGGACCTCGTCACTGCGGCCCTTGGAATGAGTGCGTCTCGTGAAGTGGCAATCTATGCAGCGAAGACCGGCACGTCAACACCGGCGGTTTCTATCGGCACCTATCTCTCTAAATCACGTATCGTCGCGACCGCGGCACAGGAGGTTTTGCCAAAAGAGGCGCTCATTGAGTTTTCTGACGGCTCATACGTTCTCGCCTCGCTCGCGCATACAGACAGCGGCATTGTTGTCTATGGTTTTGCCGATAATGCGGTGTTGCCGAAAATATCTTCGCCGATCCTGATGACTGCAAATAATTTGAAACTCGGTCAGACTGCTCTTGCGATAAGTACCGATGGCTCTGCTACTACCGGCATCGTCGCGCGCATCAGTGACAAGGGCATCTACACCACGCTGCCGGATATCGGCGTCGGGAGCGCCGCGGTCGATCTCTCGGGGAACCTTATTGGCATCAGCGCTGGAGCAACTGCAGGACTTCTTATTCCTGCAAATACTATCACTGCGCTTCTGACCGCAACTTCGACGACTGCAACCTCAACCGCCGCTGCGAAGTAATATCTTTGTACCTATGCCTCCTTTCCATAATTTTACTACCAAAGCAAAAGAAGCTGTGCGGCGCGCGCACGAGCTCGCGATAGAACGCGGACAAAATCATGTCTCGCCGCTTCACTTGCTCGCCGCGCTCGTGCTTCAGGAGGAGTCGCTTGTCTTCTCAATGCTCGACCGGATGGAAATCGATACCAATCTGCTCGCAGATACGGTGCACGAGCATCTTGAGACGCCCGAAAATGCATCGGTACTCTCGCCTTCGTATCAGATTTATCTCACTCCAGATCTCGCACAGGCACTTGAAGCGTCGGGAAAGATCGCTGCGCGCATGAATGATACGTTTGTCGGCACCGAACACCTGTTCCTCTCGGTTATCGAGCATCCGGGTGCAGCTGCCGATATTTTCACCCGCTTCTCAATAACTCAGAACGGAGCGCTCGCCGTGCTCAAAGAGCTCAAGAGCTCGAAGGACGGCCAGACTGTAGAGCCAAAGCGTTTTCGCGCGCTCGCCAAGTATGCGCGCAATCTCAATAAGCTTGCTGCTGAAAACAAGCTTGATCCGGTCATCGGTCGCGATCTTGAGATTAATCGAGTGATTCAGATTCTCTCACGACGTACGAAGAATAATCCGGTTCTTATCGGCGAAGCGGGCGTCGGGAAGACGGCCATAGCCGAAGGACTTGCTGCGCGTATGGCGACAGGAGACGTTCCTGAGTCGCTCAAGGGCAAAGACCTTCTCTCTCTTGATCTCGGGCTCATGATCGCCGGCACGAAATACCGCGGCGAGTTCGAAGAACGGATGAAAAACGTGATGAAAGAAGTGGAACGCGCGGAAGGAAAGGTAATCCTCTTCGTCGATGAGCTTCACACTCTTGTGGGTGCGGGCGGCGCCGAAGGCTCTCTCGACGCATCAAACATGTTGAAGCCTGCACTCTCTCGCGGCGAGATTCGTGTTGTCGGCGCAACGACGCTCAAGGAATATCAAAAATATATCGAGAAGGATGCTGCGCTCACGCGTCGCTTTCAATCGGTGTTCGTGCAAGAGCCTTCGATTGAGGATGGTATCGCCATCTTGCGCGGGCTGCGCGACAAATATGAGCTCTTCCACGGTGTGCGCATCACTGATGGTGCCGTCGTCGCCGCGGTCGAGCTCTCATCGCGCTACATCAGTGACCGCTTCCTGCCGGACAAAGCCATCGACCTTATTGACGAAGCGGCGTCAGGACTGCGCATCGCGCTTGAAAACAAGCCGCCGCTTCTGGAAGAGACTGATCGCAAGATCCGCCGTCTCGAGATCGAGCGCCAAGCGCTTCAGAAAGATCTGGAGGGCGAGCATGCCAAAGAAATTAAGGAACGCATCAAGGTTATTGATAAAGAAGTCGCCGATTTAAAAGAGAAAACCAGCGAGCTCGAGCTCAAGTGGAAGAATGAAAAAGAGGTTCTCATCGGTATTCGCGCTGCCAAGACCGAGCTTGAAGCACTCAAAATACAGGCGGACAATGCCGAAGTTGCCGCCGATCTCGGCACAGTCGCGGAGATTCGGTATGGGCGTATTCCGCATATCCAGAAAGATCTTGAGACGAAGCTGAAGCGCCTGAAGACGTTGCAGAAGTCGCGTCGCGTGCTGAACGAGGAGGTGACGGAGCAAGATATCGCCGGCGTCGTTGCTCGCTGGACCGGCATTCCAGTCTCTCGCATGCTTGAAGAAGAAGCTGCGAAGCTTACCCGCATGGAAGCAACGCTGAAGCAAAGCATAATCGGCCAGGATATCGCCGTGAAGAAAATTACCGATGCAGTGAAGCGTTCGCGCGTGGGCATCAGCGACCCGAACCGCCCAATAGGCTCATTCCTCTTCCTCGGGCCGACCGGGGTCGGCAAGACCGAGCTCTCAAAGAAGCTCGCGGAGTTTATGTTTAATGATACTGACGCTCTCGTCCGGGTCGATATGAGCGAATTTATGGAGAAGCACTCGGTCGCGAAGCTTATCGGCGCGCCGCCGGGTTATGTCGGCTACGAAGAATCAGGCTCTCTTACCGAGCGCATCCGACATCGCCCCTACGCGGTGGTGCTCTTCGATGAGATCGAGAAAGCGCATCCTGAAGTGTTCAACATTCTGCTCCAAGTACTCGATTCGGGACACCTCACCGATAGCAAGGGGCGTAAAGTCAATTTCAAAAATACGATTATCGTACTGACCAGTAACATCGGCGGTGAGTTTATCGACCGGCTTGCGCATATCGGCTTCGGCGTCGCGGGTGCGACCGACGCCACTCGCTACGAAGAGACGAAGGAGCGGGTGATGGGTGCGCTTAAAGAGCATTTCCGTCCCGAATTCCTCAATCGTCTTGATGACATCATCATCTTCGACGTGCTTGCGAAGGAGGCGCTCGCCAAGATTGTTGACACTCAGGTTGAGGAAGTGATGAAGCGGCTTGCACAGAAGCGCATCACGCTTACGATAGACCCGTCTGTGCATGTCTGGCTCGCGGAGAAGGGCTACAATCCTCAATATGGTGCGCGTCCCTTGCGCCGCACTATTCAGGACAAGATACTCACCCCGCTCGCGTCCCTTATGGTCGATCAGGGAGTCCTGGAGGGCGGTACGGTGACTATCTCCATCAAGAACGACAATCCGCACTTCGAGGTGAAGAAGCGCGCGCCGCGGACGGCGCGCGCGCTTTCCGCCGCTGTTTCTTAGACAGCTGGTTTATGGTTTATTGTTACTATGTCTCAAGACCGCCA
>CAYHIQ010000039.1:0-6378 GCA_964356775.1 uncultured Candidatus Saccharibacteria bacterium
CGTACATGCGGCGGAGCATGCGTGCAAAATCCTCGGCGTCGTCGCCGCCCGCGCCAGCGAGGATAGCGAGCGTCGCATTCCCCTTATCATGCGGATCCCCATCACCACCCTCTTTAAGCGTCTGATACTCCTGTATGAAAATGTGCGCCCGGTCCTTATCCAGCCAGAAATCAGGCGATGCCATCATCGCTTCGAGTTCCGCTAACCGCTGCTCATGTTCAGGCATCAGAGGATTGTACCAGATTTTCTCTCCTGCTTGACATATATAAAATATATGTGTACTCTGGTTCCAGAAAAACAATTCGTTCTCACAACTAAATCGGGAGGTAGTCATGGGCACACGGAGTGGTGAGTCGGTATTGATATGTGTTCTCTCCCCGACAAGGATGGTACTGGTTAAGGATAAGCGTTTTGAGGATCCTTATTGGAAGCTGCCGGGTGGCGGAATCGAATCTACGGATGCAAATGTTATAGCCGCCGCAATTCGCGAATGCAGACAGGAGACCGGTATCCATCTCCTTCCGACCGAGGTGCTGTTTCATTTTGAAAACTGGCGCGAAGATGGAGCGTATCGTCCCCATTTCTGCATCGCGCGAGTCACGGAGGCGAAGCTCGATACGCGACTCAAGTTCGGTGATGAAAATGGCCACACCATCATGGTCGCCGCATTCGAGAGGTTTGAGGTTCCGGAGATGCCCGATTTGCTTGCACCCCACCGATTCTTCGTGAATCAGGCAATGACAGCCTGATGAGAAACTCTTAATGGGCCACTTGAGATGTATCTCGAGTGGCCCATATTTTTATTTCTGACGCTACGCTTCGTGAACGAGATCGCGCTTGAACCACCACCCGCCGATTACCGCAAAGAGAAGGGCGCCAATCGTCCCGCCGACAAAAAACAGCGGATTGCCTGTGAGAAGCGCGTTTCCGAACAGAACCACAAGTGCGGCAACCGGCGTATGCAGCGCCATTTGAGCAACTATGAAAAGGAGAAATGAGACTTCCGTGAGCCCTGCAGCATACGAAAATACTTCGGGAAATCCACTGAAGGCAAGTCGCGCCTTGAGGAACGACTTGTGTGCAGACCCTTGAGTGAGAAGCTTTTCTATAAAAGGAAACTGTGTGCGCGGCACGAATACGTTAAGTATCTTCCGCCCGAAAATTCGACTCAGATAAAATGTTGCAGAGAAACCGAGTACATCGCCCACAAAAGTGATTGCGAGCCCCTTCCAAAAACCGAATGCAGCGCCCGCAATCGCGTAGACGGGGCCGCCGGAAAGCGGCACGATGATGATGGTGGTCATCTTCAGCGCGATGACCGCAAGCGGGCCCCATATGCCTGCTTGCGCAACGAGCCGTTCAAGATTATCAATCCCTATTGAGACGGTGAGCCCGTACGCAACGCCGACCGTAATTAGGATGAATCCTAAATTTCTGTACGCATCAAGACGCGCCTCACGGCGCGACGCGATCTCCTCCGGGGTCATTGTTGCAATTTCCATTTTTGAGCCGCCTCCCAGGCTTGAACTGGGGACCTACTGCTTACGATGCAGTCGCTCTACCAACTGAGCTAAGGCGGCTTACATTATTCAAGCCTCTCCATTTCTACCATACAAACCCCTCCTAAAAAAGGAGTCTCTGTAGATTTTTTATCAGCCAGACTGATGTTGGAGTACCTATTCAACTCGGTTAGAACCTATTTCGCCCAACACCCGACCCAATGATTACTCGCCCGCTCGCTGACTCGGCGCTCGCCGCCGCGGACGGCGGCCCCTCGCCCTGCCGCTCTCTATGCTTCGTTTTTTTGCGGGGGATGTCTTTCAGAAAAGGAATGGAGCGGCAGGGCTTGGGGGAACGGCTCACTTCCCACCAAATGAGCCGTTGGCTCGGGGAAGTGAGCCGTTCAAATGCAATACAGGTTGTGGTCTCGGGCTGTTCGTCTTCGCTTCGGGCGTCCATTGCTATGGGAGATCCACCCTCGGCATCCGCCTCGGGCTGTTTCCGCTAGGGCTACGAACTCCTTGTTCCAATGTCTCGCGCAGACTTGAATAGGATTTCTTCCCTCGCACTCACCTCACACTTCTCGTCAACATATCTCAGAGAATTCTCAAGATGAGGTCTCGCCATAGGCGGCGCGAAAGCGTACCAACGCGACTATTCACCTGTGTACTTGCACTATACCGCACACCACCTGCGAGCAAATGCGAAAGGCAAAGTATATACATCAAAAGGCGGCGGCTATACGCCGCCGCGAAATTCAAAGTCCATACTCATTTCTCGAGGAGCACGACCCGGTAGTTGGAGTTCCAGGCAGCCGCCAACCAATCCGCACCGCGGTGCCACTTCGTCCCGTCCCAGCGGGCACACGGGACGTTCCAGCGGCCGTCCTTGTCGCGGAGCACCGAGCCGGGGAAGAAATAATAGTTGCCGTCTTTGATGGCTGCGCTTGGAGGATTTTTCCCGGGGTTTTCAATGAGCCACTTCCAGTATTCGATACCCGGTACATAATACTTGTTACCATAAGTGTTCATAACGTGTGTAACGACTTCATGAAGCGGCTTACCATTCCAAGCAGAGAGATCGGGAACAAATGCTCTGGCGTGCTCAAGATCAAGCCCTTGCATTTCAGAGTTGAGAGTATAGGCGCCGAATTCTGCCTGTTTTGTATCTCCTGCAAGAGCTTTATAAGCCTGCGAAGTGGGGTCCGTGGCCTCGACCTTTTCTATAGCCCGACGAGCAACATCAGCAGCGTTATACCAATCTTCGAACGTCTGTTTAAGAAATATTTTGTTCAAAGCTTGTGCTTCATCGATGTCGAGTGTCTCTGCACCAAACGTCTTCCCTGCCCGATTTCTCATATCTGCTAAGAACTGATCCTCGGGACTACCTTCTCCAAGCAGGTCATCTGCTTCTTGCCGCACACGTTTCCCGCGAGCATTAAACGGATCAAGTTCAGCGATCTCTTTGAGGGAAATAATTTTTTGCTTATTAGAATCTTCACGCATCTTGTCGACCGTTTCAGTACGGGAGCGCCGTGCTGCGTCGAAGTTGAGTGCGGTAGCAGGCAAGCCGAGCTCTTCTGGTGTAACGGTACGTAGGAATCCTTTCGAGGCGAAGATCTTTGCGGCAAGTAAGCGGTCAGCTGGTGGATACTCTTTAAACGAGAGTCCTGTGGCAAGACGCCCATCGACGTATTCGGCAAATGAAATGCCATTATGAAGTTGTCGCTCGGTGGGCCACGATTCAAGAATGGCTTCGACGGTACCTTGCGTCACTACGAACTTCTTGAGAGAAGGCTTTCTCCCTGCCGCATCCATTGAGCCGGTTTCTTGAGCCGTCTCGGCACGCATTTGGTCGGCGTAGGCTATTTGGACTTCTTCCATCGCCTCGCAGAGCTTCGGCAACGTGACGCGCGCATCATAGTCTGATATCAGGAGACTCCCGTCGGGGCGCATAAGCCGAGCGAGCATAATGTCGTAGGCTTCTGCCTTCGGTGTATACCCCACTTCAAGGTTGTTCTGCTCAAATTCTCGAGCAATTTCTGGCGGGAGCTCTTGTCGCTCCGGGTTCTTCTCTGACTTCAAGTTCGCGGTAAAGATCATCTGGAAGCCCGGCACAATAGTAATCTCGCCGTTACCTGGGACGAGGATGGTGTCGCCCGACTTTGCATTGGCGACACCTTTAAGAAACACCATCTGCTCTTTGGGAAGTGCCGTAAACTCATCGAAAGCGACTACCGAGCCGTCCCGCATAGCACGGGAGAGTGGGCCGAAGATCTCTACGGTCTCGATAGCGCCACTCTTCTTTCCTTCTTCACCTGCGGGGCGAATACCGATCTTACCCCAGATCTGCGATTCGCGAGTCTGCGGTGTGCAGTACACCATTTCTGCGGACTTACCGGTAAAGTGCTTTGCGGCGTAGCGTGCGAGTGAGGTCTTACCCGTCCCTGTGGGGCCGTGGATAAACATTGGCTTACCATGAATCATGCGGACGCCGATTTCTGAAAGATAGCCTTCAACCGAGGGGGTATGTGCAATATGCCCTTCTTCAAAGAGACCTTCGCGTAGTCGCACGAGGTCGAAGGCGCGAGCCACTGTTGGGTCGCGCAACTCGCTCGCGATGAGCTGCCTTTCAAGAGTGTGCTTCTCTTGCTTGATTTGCCCGAGAAGGCTCTCTTGCATACGTTGAGCGTACGGGTCACGACTGATTTCACGCATTCTTCGCACTTCAAAATCCGATAAATCTTCAAGTTCAGTGGTAAGACCGTTTAGCGTATCGTACTCCTTGCCTAATTCTGCTTTAATTTTCCGCTCATCAATACCGTGAGCAAAGGCTTCTTTGTCTTGGATGGCTTCGGCATGTTGTGATCGAAGAATCTCTTTAGCGGCAGACAGTGTGCCGCCAGCTTCCTTGACTGCAGAGGAGAATTCTTTCGCTCCCTCATTCAGGTTTTTTAATTCCGCCTCGTGGATACGACGAACGGCTGGCGCAGCATCTTGTTGTAATGTCTCTCTCACTTCTCGGCGACGTTCAGCAACCTCCGAGAAATTCTTCGAGCGACCAGACTGCTTTTCCATACTGATAACTATACCAGACCTATAGACTGGCCAAATGCTCCTGCAAAATGTCTGCGAGCACCTTCGGGAGTTTGTCGGCTGTCTCGGCAAGGCGCGCGGTGGGCGCATAGGTAGTGAGTGCCAGGGCGCCACTCTCGGTCACCCCCACACCGACCACCACGACTCCGTCTGTTCGGAGTTTCTCTAGGGCGCGACCAACGCGAGCAGGGTCGTCGCTCCCACCGTCGGTAAAGACAACCACAATCTTTTTTAACTCACCATTCTGGATATCTCGTCGAGTTTCTTCATTCAAGCCTTGCGAGATCGCCTCGAGGATGACGAAGTCGGTCGTGCTCCCGCCAGGACAATCCGAGAGAACTGACACCACCCCAATACGGTCGCGTTCTGATAGCTCTTCGGACATCGGTTTAATCGGCCGCGCATCTTCGTTTGACGCTTGAAATGTATACACCTCAGACTCCACCGATAGTGGCTTTTGTAGATTAGTAGCTTCTTCAAGTAGGCGATCTCCAAGCTCTTTCAGCGCTTCCATGAAAAGTACTGCCGCTTTTTGCTGTTCCCCCGACTTTCCTCCCTGCATCATCGAGCGAGAGCGGTCGCCGACCAGAGTAATCTGGACTTTTCCAAAGCGCTTGCCTTTCTCCATCTTAAATTCCTGCGTCTCCCAAACCTTTGGTTCCCAGTTCCCTACTCTCACCTGCGCGACAAGTTCGGCTGGGTCGGTAAGAAACTCTCCTTCTTCGGTTGGATACTGCGGAGCTTGTCGTTCTTTCTGGCGCTCTGCAATAATGCGTTCGATGAGTTGGCGTAGGTCGTCAATGGCGCTCTGGTTGGTCTCGGGGTTGATAGTGGTGTTTAACTGCTCCGCGATAGAGCGGTACCGCTGGAGATCTTCTTTCTTAACCCCGAGCTGGCTTGCATATTCTTGGTCAGTGCGATCAAGAGGATTACCTTTCCCTTCTTTCCATTCCTTAAGCGCCTTTTTCTGATCTTCAATGGGTACGGCGTGTGGATTCCTCTTTTCAACCGCAGCGTACGCCTCTTTGAAGCGTTCATTCGGATCGGTCTTCCCTTTCCCTTTCTCTGGGGTACCGCCCTTTGAATTCTTATCAGGCTTTGCTTTGCCTTTCTTGCCTTTCGATCCCTGAGAGGAGTCTTGCGGGTCGCCCTTATCGCCCCCTTCTTGTTCTTCATTACTTTCTTGTTTCTGTTCTTCGTCCTGCATGTCTTGCTCAAGTAGCTTCTCCATGTGAGGCCAGATGAGTTTATCTTGGAGAAGCAAACGGGTGGACATTGGTGTTTCGGGATGCGCAACAATATCCATAAGTCGCGTGCCATTCTTCGTCTTAATACCCTTCACCTCATCAAGCGCTGTGCGCACCTCCGGCGCGACCTGACACGTTTCATCTGGCACGCGAGCTTCTCGCAGCAATGCTTGAGCAAACTGAATATGACGTGGTTGACTTGTCATATCGGTCTCCGGAAATAGATCTTCGGTATAGAGCGTATGCTCGACGTCAGCGAAGCTCTTGTTGGTATCAGTAACGACCGTTTCGTTCTCGTGCGTATCAGCAATACAGTTATCCATGAGCCCATATGCCTTTGACTTCTCGAGGCGAGCGAGATACCGCTCAAAAATCTTCGCCCCGTCTTTTTCTTTGAGTAAAGCGAGTTTCTCCTTGAAGTGCTCCAACTCGTGCATCGTTGCGAATGCGGTCTTTTCTTCAGAGAAACCCCTACTTTTATAAAAGCGCGAATTGAGATAGATCGTATCCTCCTTGAGGTCATAGGCAAAAGTATG
>CAYHIQ010000040.1:0-6371 GCA_964356775.1 uncultured Candidatus Saccharibacteria bacterium
TGATGACGTCAACATCTTCGCGGAAAGTGCTTTGCAGCGCGGTATGGAAATCACGAGTATCTACATGCACCTCACGTTGATGAATAAGTGATTGTTTCGGTGTAAAGAGATACTCGACTGGATCTTCGATAGTGAGGATGTGTTCGGCGCGAGAGTCGTTGATGCGCTCAATCATCGCAGCGAGCGTCGTCGACTTACCGTGCCCTACTGGTCCAACCACAAGGAAGAAACCTTGTTTACGCTGCGCAAACACCTCAAGCACAGAAGGGAGATTTAGCTCGGCAAAGGTACGGACCTCATGCGGAATGAGCCGGAGCGCGAGCGAAATTGTTCCTTGTGCTCGATACCCATTGACGCGGAAACGCGTATCTGTTTTGTGCGCATAGGACAGATCAATGGACTGACTTTCTTCAAACAGCTTCCAACGGTCTTCAGACACAATGCTTTGCAGCATCGCTTCAGTCTCTTTGTTCGTGAGCGGTGGGTACTTACTGAGTGGCACGAGCGCGCCCGAAACGCGAAGCATCGGGACTCTGCCAGCAGCAAGATGGAGATCCGAACCGCCCTCTTTGATGACAACATCAAGCAGCTCTTCAAGATGAGTATTGGCAGCCATAATTATAAACGGGATTTCCCGCTGGTATCAGATGCATCCGTGCCAGATGCATCATTCTTAATAATGCGCACGGTCTCGGCGAACACTTCAGAAGGAATCGCAGATGCTTTTACGATATACCCGTCAACGCCTAACTTCTTCGCTTTTTCAATATCGGAATCCTGACCCTGATTTGACAGAATTATTATTTTTGAACCTTTGGCAAGATGTTCCTTTCGTATCGCTTCGAGCGCTCCAAAACCGCCCATACCCGGCATGATCAGGTCAAGCAAGATGCCGTCAGGCGCGGACGAATCTGTCTTACGCAGAGCAGCCAGTAGATCTTCACCGCCACCGAACGCGGTCACTTCATGTCCCGCATTCTTAAACTTAATCGCATACAGATCGAGAAGGAATCTGTCATCATCGACGATATACACGCGGTAAGCCATCGCTAAATAGTATACTACGCTTCCCTGTCAAGCTATGTCTCCTTCGGGGAAAAGGTCCCCACCAAGCGTATTAATCTCTTCAAAAGGTATCTTGCCGGAGAGCGCCTTGACGATGGCGTCTTCGCGCATAGTAAACATGCCGCCCAAACGCGCCGCGGCATAGATTTTTTCCTCGACTGGATCTTTGAGCACGACTTCTTCAAGTTTTTTATTCATGCGCAGTATCTCAAAGACCCCCAGGCGGCCGCGCGTGCCGTTTGGGCACTCGGCCGTTCCGGCCGCACGGTAGAATTCTTTGAACGGCGGCAACGTACGGCGGTATTCTTCCGGCACATCTGAAAATTGTTGCTCAAGAGACGCTGTGATGCTATCAGTGATCGGAAAAGGCTTGCCTCCGCCATCACAAAGCTTTCGAACTAGTCTCTGCCCGATAACCGAGACCAGTGTCGGAGCAATAAGGAAAGGATCAACACCCATATCGATGAGACGTGGAATTGCGCCTATGGCAGTATTGGTATGTATGGTAGAAAAAACGAGATGGCCGGTGAGCGCCGCTTGCACCGCAAGCACCGCGGTCTCCTTATCACGAATCTCGCCGACCATGATAACGTCCGGATCTTGACGCAAAATGGAACGCAGCCCATTGGCAAACGTGTAACCAATCTCCGGCCGCACTTGGCTCTGCGACACATTAGCAATCTCATACTCGACCGGATCTTCGAGTGAAACGACATTTGACGTCTCGCGGTCAAGTTCGGAGAGCATCGCGAAGAGTGTCGTTGACTTGCCTGAACCGGTCGGTCCCGCGATAAGGATGATGCCGTATGGGACTTTCATCATCTCACGAATCTCAACAAGCTGAGCGGCTGAAAACCCGACCGATTCAAGCGTCGCTGTCGCGTCGGATTGATCAAGGATGCGCATTACGACCTTCTCACCATTTTCGGTCGGAAAGGTAGAGACGCGGAAATCAATCCGCCGCTTTTCAACATTTGCCGAAAAACGGCCGTCCTGCGGCTTCCGCTTCTCATCGAGACGAAGCTTTGCAAGTATCTTGATGCGTGCGACAACGGCCTCATGCACTTTTGACGGCAGTTCGATTGAGGTATGGAGATCGCCGTCCATACGGAAACGAATCCGGGTCTTCGCCCGCATAGGTTCGATATGGATATCTGACGAGTGTCCTTCAATAGCGTACCGCAAAATAGTTGAAACTATCTTTGTCACCGGCGCATCCTCTTTCAGAGTTTCGCTCGGCCCAGAAAGGTTAAGCGTCTCCTCAGCAAATGCGAGCGAACCTCCGATCGAAGCGGGCGCGCCGCGAGATGGGGATGCTTCGACAGAGGGTGGTGTAGAGGACGTTTCGTATTCAGAAAGAGCTTTGCCGACTTCGCCTGAAATATTTTGATAGGTCTCGAGTACGCGATCAAAATCCTCTTTCGTGATGAGAAAAACTTTATAGGGAATACCTATTTTTCCTGAGATGAACTGGAGCGCATCGAGCGCCTCGATATTGTCTGGATCAACAATACCGATCTCGAGTGCACCATCTGCGAGGTCGAGCGGAACGAATCCGTAGTGACGAGCGGAATCGATCGGCACATAATTAAACACGGTGTGCGAAGCGGGCGGATCACCGAGTATGCGCGATGGAAGCCCGTAGGCTTTACCTGTTTCTTCAAGAGCACTCTGGAGCGAGACTCCTTTTTCAGCCAGTGCATCCACGAGCGGGCGTTTCTTTGCGAGATCAGCCTCGACTGATGCCCGATCACTTGCGGAAAGAATGCCCTTATCGACAAATAATCCAAGAAGGTTCATTACTCATTTCGCGTTTATACCTTGGACGGAAGCAAAGGGATCAAGGCGGCCGAGGGATTCCGGAGAGATTTGCGTCGTAAGATCAACGAGAGCATTGAAACGCACATCAGAGAAGATGCCGGTATCGAACGACGTAGGAAGCTCACTGATGAGCGCTTTAAATTGTATTTGTGCGGTGTTTTCAGATGTACTTTCGGTTAACGAGGGTTGATTCCCTGTTCCAGTGAAAAAGTACCAATACGCGCCCACCCCGACAACGATGGCCGCGATGATGATGAATGTCGAATTGGATTTCATAGTGCAAAGATATGCTGCTCCGCCGCTAGCGGAGCCAGTAGATGCGAAGTTTCATCTGATAAGTGTAGACGCCTGTCTCGGAACCCCTCACGACAATATCTTGGACATCAATGAGCCGTGTGCTTTTTTCTATCCCGACAAGAAATGCTTGGAGCGCCGCATAGGTGCCGACTGCGGAGAGCGAGAGATCGATCGAACTCGTCGGGTTTGTCCGAGCGGCCGGTAACGCACCGGAAGCATCCGCACTCACTACCGCATTTTTTGTCACATCAATATTCGAGAGCGAAAGTCCAGAGCGTGCTGCAAGCGCATTCAAATCCAGAATGAGCCCGACATTATCGACCGAGTCGGGCAAGAAGATAGCGAGCTGCGTGAGATTTTTTGGATCAATAGCATTACGTGCGACGGCGAGCGTATTTTGTCGCGCCGTGTATGCACTCGCCGAGGCAAGCGCTTGATCGTCAGAAACGATAGCGGCTTTTGTTTCCGCTATCTGACCAGACCATACTGGATTCACATAGCCAAAAAATATGCCGAGAGCGACTATAAGTGCGAACAGGGGAAGAAAGCGGTCACGTATCATAATGAAGGAGTGGTTGAGGATACTTCTTGCGGAACAATGGCCGGAACGGCTGGAGCGCTCGGTGAGAATACGATACTCTTTGGATCGAGTGTGGCAGTAAGTGCAAAAGAAACCGAATTGTCTTTCGAATTCACGACAATATTCGAAAAAACGGCATCCTTTATGCGCCCATCGGTGGCGAATGCCGCGGAGGCGACTGCAAGTGCGTTAAAACTCTTTGCGACACCTGACCCGTCAAACTTTGCTCCTGTCGTATCGTTCAATGCAAGATGCAGTGACACAAAACGAACAGAGGAGGGCATCAGGGTCTCAAGCAAAGCAAAGAACCTTGAGAACGCAGCGTGGTTCGCGAAGAGTGTTGCGCCAAATTCGAGACGATTGCGTAGTCGCACAAAGTTCTCGACCGTTGCCAACTCTATCGTTGCTTCAGCCTTCTTCAATTCATCGTGCTTGGTAGATTGAGTATTCACAAGAATGCGACCATAAAAAAATACTCCAATCGCGAGCGCGAATACACTGCCGAGGATACCGTAAGCGAAAAATCCGAAGGCACTACTTAAATCACCACTGAACCGACGTGCGGTAGCATCCGAAGAACGAGGAACGAACGATGTTGGTATCGTAGGAGGAAGCATTTCATTTTTAGTATACGCTACTCACGCAAGCATCAAACGATGCAGCTGTGCAAAACTTCTCATGCACCACTATTGAGTACCTGAACACACTTCACCAAATTATATTTCATCGAGTTTTCGCATTGCAAGACCGACTGCCACTGAAAATTCGGGGCCGATACCTTCAAGGACCGATCTCATAAAAGCCGGCGCTTCAGTTTTCGCAAAAGGATCCGCCACACGCACATCAATCGAGAAAATACGTTTTGCATACGCACTGAGCTCTTTAGTGACGCCGCCGCCGCCGGTAAGTATGATAGATGTTATTGATTTTTTATGCATCGTCTCATACTGAATAAGGACGCGTCGCGCTTCAGAAAAAATGCGCGAAAAGACGAGCTCGGGCGAACCGAGAGCGCTACCGTCTCCGAGACCCTCCTTCTTCTTCAAAGCTTCCGCCTGGGCGATTGAAACGTTGCTGGAAATTGATATGGCACGAGTAATATCCTGACTCCCGGTACTGATGGTGTGTGAAAGCGCCACGACGCCGTGCTCGATAACATATGTTTTCGTCGAGGCTGCGCCTATGTCGAGCACCATGAGCGGCTTTACCGAATTCTCAACCACCGCGCGAAGAGTGCTGAAAATCTCAATCTCGTAGAAGCTCGCGGCGAGCCCTGCGCCGGCAACAACACTCTGTAATAGAGCCAGCTCATCATTATGGACTGCCACAAGAAGCACCTCAACCTTTTTCCCCCCTTGATCTGCGCTCGAGGAACTCTCCTTCAGGGGAGACTTAGGATCTTCTGTGGGTACAATAAACCAATCAAGCTGTACCTCGCTTGAAGCTACCGGGATATACTTCCGAGCTTCAAGCTCAATGACTGTTTTTTGCTCCTTCGGGTCGGAACGATATGGCAAACTGACGAGTGTTAGTAAAGAACGCGAGAATGGTATCGAAACGCCGCAACTGGTAGTCGTCACTTTTGCCTCGCGCAACAAATCTTTCAAAGATTCGGTAATCTGCTCGACGGAGAGGTTCGTTGCCTGCCCTGCCTCTCCCCCGCTGTATGGAGCAAGCGCGAGTTCGCCGTAGGTTTCGAGCACTGCCTGTCCACGCTCTTTACGCAGCTGCACGACCTTCAAAGAGGAAGAACCGATGTCAACACCGAGAACGCTCTTCTCCTTTTTTGCAAAGAGTGAATCAAAAAACGACATGAGATAATACTACCATGCTACCACTGCGTCACTGGTTTGATTTCCTCTTCCCTCCAAGGACGGACGAGACCGCGGTGCTTGATGTTTCTATCGATGCATTTCTCGCTCGCATGATTCCAAGACTAACACCGGTAACAAGGCCAGGGACGGTGGTGTTACTACCCTTTCACGATGTTTCTGTGCGGTCGGCTATCCACGAGGCAAAATATCACGGCAACACACTTGCTTTTGCACTGCTCGCCGCAGCACTCGCCGAATACCTATACGATAATGATGAAGGATTTCGTAAACCCATCATCATTCCACTACCACTTGGAAAGAAACGGCGTGCGGAACGCGGATTTAATCAAATTGAAGACGTCATACAACGTGCGGTCAATGATCTCGATATTGCGATCGACACGACACTACTTGAGCGAACACGCGAAACGGTCTCTCAAGTCTCGCTTCCCCGCCACAAACGCGAAGAGAACATGCGCGGAGCATTTAAGACAACACGTCCAGCCGACCCTTCACGCGCCTATATAGTCATCGACGACGTTATTACCACTGGAGCTACCCTCCAAGCCGCCATTGATGCGCTCCAGGAGGCTGGCGCCGCACACATCATCCCGCTCGCTCTCGCTCACTAAATTTGGTACTGTGCGATACAAGGATGGGTCGCATAGAGGCCTAGTGCGGCGGGTTGCTAACTCGCTATACGAGTAAAATCGTATCGAGGGTTCGAATCCCTCCCCATCCGCAAAATAACGAGCCGGGAGCGTTAGCTCTCGGCGACTATATTTTGCGAGGAT
>CAYHIQ010000041.1:0-6229 GCA_964356775.1 uncultured Candidatus Saccharibacteria bacterium
GGAAATCGTACACGCCCGCCATCTCCTTATGGATGTAGCCGGCGCGCACGAGGAGCTGTGCGTTCTTCGCAACCTCATCGGAGGGCGCCTCGCGCCGAGTTCTCGTAAAAAGCTTCGATTGCCTCATAGCCGATAGTATACGCTTCCCTTGTCAGCTCGGCAAAAGAGCTCTTTTTTTCTTTTTGTCAGACCTAGGCCTGATTCTGGAGCCGCCTCTCGGATTCGAACCGAGGACCTTCACTTTACAAAAGTGTTGCTCTACCAACTGAGCTAAGGCGGCACTATCTCTCCTTCCACAAACTTCGCTTATGATATATCAGAAACTTCAGGATGTGTTGCCTTAAGGCGACCTTTAAAATCGGACAAGGTTTTCACGTATCCTCCGGCGCTCTCGCGCGGCACTGCATCGACCGCATGATGGATGCGGAAGTATCGGACAGTGCGCGTGAGGAGACGCTCGGTCGCGCGCACTACCAGAAGCGAAAGATGCGCAACGTCGTGTCCGAGACGAGCCGCGAGACGGCGCGTCTCATCGAGAAAAAATGCGCCGAAATCGACGTGCGCCAGGATGAATTCAATGCGTACAACGTTTTGATCGAAACGCGTGCGAAGACCCGCAAAAGCGCGTGTGCCGCGGCGCTCTTCGTATCCAACAAGAACAAAGAAACCAGTGAGAAGCACGAGCGTCGTTACAATAAAGAAGAAGTTCGCCATAGCGACTAGCGGGAAGAGAGACGTGCGAAACGGCTCACTTCGACTCGCTCGCCGAACTTTTGCGTCGCTTCGTTCAGAAGATTGCGAATAGTCTTGCTCTCGTCTTTGATAAAGGATTGTTCAAGGAGTACTTGGTCGCGAAAATAACTCGCCAGCTTGCCTTCAAGAATCTTCGCCCGCATCTCGACTGGTTTGTCAGCGACCTCTTTCTCAAACACGGCGGTTGCGGCCTGCTTTGCTTCTTCCGGAATCTCATCAGACGTCGTAAAGGAAGGATTTGTTGCGGCGACATGCATCGCAAGATCGCGTGCGAGCACCCCAAACTCCGGATTTTTAGCGACAAAGTCGGTTTCGCAGGAAAGGAATACCATCGCTCCGATATTTCCGTCGTGCGTATAGCTCCCTATCGTGCCGGCCGCAAGCGAACGATCCGCCTTTTTAAGTGCAGAAGCCGCCGAATGTTTCTTTAGAATGACAGTCGCTTTCGCAATATCACCGCCCGCCTCTTCAAGCGCTTTCTTGCACTGCATGACAGACACGCCCGTCGATTCTCGCAGTTCTTTTATGCTGTCAGTGGTGATTTCCATAGGTAATGAGAATAATAACATGCGAGGCCGTGGCCAACGCTATTTAATTCACGCCGCCTGCCCCTTCAAGAACGCTTCGGTAAGCTCAGCAAGGATAAGTCGCACCGTCTCGCGCGATGTATCGTTTGCGACAATCGGATACGCCGCCTCACGGAGATTGCAGTCCGAGCTCATGATGGCGATTATGGGGATACCTGCATCGTTTGCTTCCTTGACCGCATGCTTCTCGTGCTTCGTATCGACGACCAAGAGCGCATCTGGCCGTTTCGTAAGCGTCGTAATGCCATCAAGCCGCTCTTCGAGACGCTTCTTCTCACGGCCGATGTATACGAGCTCAAGTTTCGTATGCTGTTTTGCAAGCGTGCCAGCAGCTCCCTTTTCAGAGAGTTCCGCAAGTCGCTCGATGCGCTTCTTGATTTCGTTCCAATTGGAGATGGTACCGCCAAGCCAGCGCGCAGCAACAAAAGGCGCAGAAATATCTTGTGCCGCCTTCTTCACGAGCGCAGCAATCTCGACTTTCCCGCCGACAAAAAGGATTGTCTTTCCTTCCTTCGCGAGAGTCGACATAACGGTCTTGGCCGCCTCGAGCTGTTCGGACGTCTTTACGAGATCGATAATCTCTTGTCGCCCCTTCATGCCGACTAGAAAAGGCTTCATCGAAGGGTGGCGGCGGCTCTTCACTTGCGCGAAATGCGCCCCTGTGTCAAAGAGGCGTTTAAACTCAGTCGTATTGCTCCCGGTAGTCATGTGGAACCACAGTACTTGGAAATCAAGCAAAATGCAAGCGTCCACGGCATTACTCCTCGTCGGTAGCCTCGCCAACGCCCCCCTGCAGGGTCGCCGCATGCAATGCGTCCACAATGTCGTTGATATCACCTGCTAGGATTTTGGGGAGATTATGCCAGGACTCTTTTAGGCGATGGTCGGTTACGCGGTCCTGGAGGAAATTGTAGGTGCGGATCTTCTCCGATCGGTCACCAGTGCCTATCTGCGACTTGCGCTCGGCAGCATGCTTCTTCGCCTCCTCCTCTTCATGGAGCACGTCGAGTTTCGCGACAAGGATCTGCATCGCTTTCTCACGATTCGCGAGCTGGCTGCGCTCCGAGGAGGAGCGCACGTCGATATTGGTCGGAATGTGCACGAGCCGCACCGCGGACTCGACTTTGTTCACATTCTGCCCGCCTGCCCCGCCGCTGCGCGAGAACTCCATGCGAATGTCGACCGGATTGATCTCTATCTTCGATTTATTGCGAATCGGCAGCACGGCAATCGAAGCGGTGGAAGTATGGATACGGCCCGACTTCTCGGTAAGTGGGACGCGCTGCACCCGATGCACGCCGGTCTCATAGCGGAGCGCGTCGTACGCATCAGCGCCGACAATCTCGAGCGTGAGGTCATCGATGATGCGCGTCTTCCATCCGCGATGCTCCGCGTACTTCTGGTACATCTCTTTCAGGTCGCGCGCGAAGATAGCAGCCTCGTCGCCGCCCGTGCCCGCGCGCAGCTCCATCACGACCGAGATCGGCCGCGCGACTTCTTCTTTCTCCTTCGCGAGGATCTGCTCGATCTCGGCGAGGATATCCGCCTGGCGCGAGCGGATGCGGGCGACTTCCTCGTCCGCCATTGCTTTCAGCCCCTCATCGGCTCCGGCGGCGCCCACGGCTTCCGCCGCTTCTTTCTCAAGACGCTCATATTCCTCCGCGAGATACGCGGTTGCAAAGTTCTTTTTAAATTCAGGCGAATATTCCATGCAATCAGAGTATCAAAGAAACGATAAAACTGCTTCAGATGCAAGGCGTGGGAAGACGATTTTCGGAAGCGTACTTGGGGTACGCTGAAGAAAATCGTCGGGACCCGCAACGACGCAGATGGAGTAGTTTTATCGTTTCTTGGCGGCGCGCTGCTTGAAGCGTTCGACACGACCCGCCTTATCAAGAGTACGATCCTCGCCAGTATAGAAAGGATGCGATTTCGAGGAAATTTCCACGATAAGCTTCGGATATTCCTTGCCGTCTTCCCATTTTGCGGTTTCGGTCGTATGCACCGTGGATCCAATGAGAAAACGAGCGCCCGAGGCGATATCCTCAAAAATTACCTCTCGATACGAGTCCGGATGGATATTCTTTTTCATTCCGCAGATGATAGCACAGGCTTAGAATTCTTGGAAGGAGAAGAAGGTAAAACCCGTGTTTCTCTCTACTTTGTTGGTAGAGAGAAACACGGGTTTTTTATTTTAAGCTCGGTGCCAATGATGCGAGCCAGTCAGAAAATCGCATCAAAATAGTGATGAGACTCGGCAATTCGACAGAACGCATGACTCCTCGATTACGCATCATGGGATACTCCTTGTAAAAGTGCGAAAAAACTTCTCTGCGCGCTATTATACCACGTTTTTTATTTTTTATCATTACCCTCAATTGTTCGAAAGCAGATCGATAGTCCTCTGGAATTGGGTGGCAAACCCAATCACGCCGTCACCGTAGAAAGCATAAGCTCGATTCTTCGCACCCGCCCATCCTGCAAAGTAGCGCAACGCCGCAAGCCGCTCGGCTTGCGGCGTTTGTGCGTCCGCACCATTGTCTGCCATGAGCATGGCGGTCGCCATGATGGCCGTCTGTGCGTTCCATGGATTACTTGGCGAAGGACTCCCAAGAAGCTTCCGCACGCGATCTTTGCTTTCGACATATCTCCATGGACCCTGCCAAAAAGAGTTTCCGGCTCCTGATGGTGCACAGCCGTTTGTATTCACATTCACAAATCCCCCATAACAAACCCATGTCGAAGGGATAAACTGTCCTGGTCCCATTGCTCCACCCCAACCATATGAAGGCCTCTTTGAGACAGGCATTTTATCGGGATCAAGACCGAGCACCTGAGTAATATAGACAAAGACTGGCTGGTCACGAGTTGGCGACATATCAATTCGCCATGAGCCGGTACCAAGATTTTGACCGAGATTCGTTTCCTGTTTCAAAACACCAAGTGTCACCGCGGCGCGCGTGCCAGTCGCCTTTTCAGCCGCCGTCGCATACGAGAGCGCCGTGCCAAATGGTATCGCTGCGCTGTCGCGCAACGTGAAGAGCTCGGCGCGGATCTGAGCAGCCGTCTTCTGATTGGTAGTGATAAGTTTCTGATAATTCGCTTCGATGCCTTTAGTTTCTTTAAGCAACTTTTGCTTCTCCTGTTCTTGCGCCTGTACCTGCTGCTTAGCGAGTTGCGCTACCGTACGCAACTGTTCTTGCTCCTCAAGGCGAGTTTGCAGCGCCTCCTTCTCAGCCTCGGTCGAGGAGCTTGTTTTTTCGATCTGGATAAAAGAATCCGCGAGCGCTCTCTTTATAGATGTGAAGGCATCGAGGTCGCTGAAAAAGGCTGAGACAGACTGCGAACCGAGCGCGACACTGACGACCGAGTAATCATCGATCATCTGTGTCTGCCGCAAGATCTGCGCGAGCGACTCCTTCTCTGCAACAAGCCGTGCCGAGAGTTGCGCGAGCGTCTGATTATGCACTCCGATATTGTTACTCAATTTCGTTATGGTGAGATTGATCGCCTGGATCTGAAGTTGGGTTTTCTTTATTTCCGCATTGAAAGCATTTATTTGCGTCTGGAGCGTCTGATGCTGATTCTGTGCAGAATCGAGCAGTTGCTGCTGTACCGCAATCTGGCTCTCGAGCACGTCAAGCTTATTTTGAAGCTCTTGTTGGCGAGTCGCGACGCCCGAGGACGTGCTCTGTGCAAAAGCAAGAGACGGCGCGCACATGAACGCGCATCCAAGAATGAAATAAAAAGACCGGCGCATCGTCCGGGTATTCTACTACCAAGCAAGCAGAGCGGCAAAGCGTGTCCGCACGCATTTGCCCGAGGCGAGCGCAGGGAGAAAAGTTTTCCACAACTTTACCATGCTCGCCGAGTACGAGGAGCAAGCCTCGCAGGCAGAGCTTATTCCTTCGGGGCTTCTACCGTTTCTACCTCCTCCTTACCCTTCTTCTCGACTTCGATCGAAGAAATATCCGCCGCGGCGACTTCTACCTTCTCTTCAACGACTTCCTGTGCGAGGGCAATGATTTCTTCCGGCTCAACAACGAGCTCAATGCCTGCAGGAAGAGTGATGTCTTTCGCATGGATTTTATTACCAACCGCCACGAGCGTCGAGAGATCGACTGTAATCTCATGAGGGAGATTCATTGGATCAGCTTTTACCTCAAGCTCGTGAAGCACCTTCACGAGATTTGCACCCGTCTTCACTGCCGGAGATTCGCCGATAAATACAAGCGGGATAGCGACCTGCACCTTTTTTCCTTTGGTTACAGCATAGAAATCGACATGGCGTGGTTGATTCGTCAGAGGATCGAGATCAACCTCGTGGATGAGCGTCGGGAGCGGCGCGCCGAGGCCGGCAAGAGAGACGATTGTGGCCTCGCCTGCCTCGCGCAAAACCTTCTCAAAAGCGCGTGCCGGTATGGTAATTGGCGTGGACTCCTGGTGGGCTCCATATACGACTGCAGGGATGAATCCGGTACGACGAAGTACCGGCACTGAGGCGCTTGTTTTTTCGCGTTTTTCTACCGAAAGCGTAAGCATGATAGCTTGAATATACGGGAAAGCTCGAAGAAATGCAATTAACCGAGCGCGGCGGAGACTTTAGCGAGGCGCGCCAGATATGCTGCGCGGGCTGCGGGAACATTCTCTTCTTTCCCTCCCCAGAGCGACAGTGCCTCCTCTTGGAGGGCACGTGCATACGAAAATGTAAGCGGCCACGGAGCATGAACTTCATTCGCCCGATGGGTTATCGCTGCGAGATTTGCCGTCGCTTGATCAGGTGTCTGTCCTCCGGAGAGAAAGACGATGCCTGCCACCTTTCGAGGGACACTCCGCATAAGCGCAGCGACCGTATCTTCTGCGACCTCTTCCGGCGTATCCTTCTTCCC
>CAYHIQ010000042.1:0-6216 GCA_964356775.1 uncultured Candidatus Saccharibacteria bacterium
CCAGCGACCCTCAAAGAGGGTGACACGCGGATCTTCGCAACCGAATGCGTCCCACGGTTCCTTCGGCGTGATGACTTGCTTTCTCGAATGAAAGTGGATGCCATCTTCAGAAAAGGCGCTGCCAATAGTTGAGAGCCCTGCCATCGACGTCTGGAGCGCGTCCGAGTTCCCGAGCGCCCGATAGAAGAGGTGGGCCCCGTCTTTAGTGCGAACAACGGAAGGGTTAAACGTCGCAAGAGATTCCCAAGGTCTCTCGCGTTGCGGCGAGAGGAGTGGATTATGGGGTTCTCGGCGGACGATGAACATAAATAATTAAGCGGTTTGCGTAGGGAGCGCCTGTATGAATGCAGGCTGGCTGCCATCAATAAGGGCGTTGATAAAAGTATCGAGCGGCGTGGTTGCGACGCAGACTACCTTGTCCGCCCCACCATAATAAACGAAGAGCGTCCCGTCGCGGACGACGGCGCCGCAAGCGTAGACGATGCCGGGCTTCCCAGCATTCTCATAATGCTCGTTTGGCGAGAGGACGGGTGCAGCGGAGCGGTACAAGACTTTCGTCGGGTCATGTATGTCAAGCAGCATCGCGCCGAGCTGGTAACGGCTTGGGTCGCGCTCATTGATAGCATGATAGAAAAGGAGCCATCCGTGCTCAGTCTTCACAGGTGGTGGACCGGCACTTCGAATGAAACTGTCCCATGCATCCTCTCGCATCGGAAGGTTATTGCGCGCCCCGACCCAGCTCTCGATGAAAGGCTCTTCAGACCCGATTGTCTCGATAGAGTCGCGATAGGCGATCTCTATTTTTGGCGCGATGCTGTGGATAATTGCGAATTTACCGCCAATTTTCTCCGGGAAGAGCACCCAGTTTTTATGCAGTTCTCCTGGCTTTGAGAGGATATACGGCCCCTCCCATTCGCTGAACCGCTCACCGACGAAAGCGTCGTAGGGGATCGATATGGCCGCAACGCGTATATAATCCCACCCATCAAACATGTTGAAGGTGACATATACGCGCCCATCTATAGCCACCATGCGCGGGTCTTCGCAACCGCCCCAACTGCCGCCGGAGGGATACATGACGGGGGAATAACGGCGCATATGAGAGGGAGTTTTCCAGCCAGAGGAGCGCGGATTTTGTGCGACGTAGGCAGGATTTGGCAATCGTCGGTCGAATACGGTGCCATCCGAACTGCTGGCATAGCCGAGTCGCGAAATGCCGTCCATGCCTATCGCGCGATAGATAAGGTGTGTACGGTTCCCGAGATTGATTGCTGCAGGATTCAGAACCGCTTCAGCTGTCCATGGATGGGTCCCCGGCTTGAGAATCGGATTATGAAATGACCTGTTGAGAAGTAGTCGCCGAATCTGTTCTAAACGCAAAAGCTTGACGAGCTTTTTCCGTATCGGTTTAGAGAATCCAGCGCCGAGAAGTGCTCCAACAACAAAGAAAGAAAAGAGCAGCGCGATGAAGTTTACCAAGAAAGAAAAATCCATAGGAAGATAATTCTTTTATACTACCATTCACCCTGCCATTTTTCTGACAATACACAGGGGGGTTTGTTCGCTAGATTGTCCCAGAGGATTGTCTTTGAATACGTCTTTGCAGAATGTGTCAGAGATGTGAGTATTGGATTTCCCGAGAATAGCAACGCCCAGATCGTTTGCATCGATAATGACAACGTCATGCTGCACGGTCGCCGCCAAACTCTTCGCGACCTTGTCTGGTTCTGCCGGACCCAACTTCGCGTATTCGTTGAAGGGTGGCAAAGTATATGAGCATGGACCGTCGATGGCATTTATGTTTTTCCCGACAACGGTGTAGAAGATGCCCTGTATGCCAAAGGGTTTCGTGAGGGCAGACGCGAGCGCTCCCAGGAGTATCCGTGCCGCTCCTGCTTCTCTTATTGCCAATTCCATCGTCCACGGGCTCCCGAGCCCGATCCCATAGGGAGATTTATGAACAAACTTTACAAGAAATGTCGCGAGCGGCGACGGTTTGATATCCTTTATTGGAAAAGCTCTACCTTGAGATATCGCTACGATGCGCTCACTGATAAAAAGAAAATCGCCCTCGACGAGGTGCGGCTGCGCATACTTCACTACAATGTCGCTGATCGAGTCCTTGTCGGTAACAATGTGAGTTTTAATCGGCAGTCGGGCATAGGTGCCGCCGGGTATCTCAATAGTCAGTTTTTTGTCGGCATTCGGCTTGAGAGTAGATGCAGTGTCCATATCAGTGAAGCATATCGTACCTCGGGGTCTTTGGTATGCGTTATACACGGGGACGGAAAGCCGCACGAAGAGCATTTATTATAACCGCAACATCAATCCCTTCTTGAAGAATCGCCCCGTGCACCGGCGTGATAAAGCCAAATGCGGCAAAGAGCATGCCGACGGTTGAGGCGCTGATGCCGGCATAGACGCTTTCTCTTGCGATATGCACGGAGCGTTTCGCCAGAGCGAAAAGCTCATGTATGAAGGCGACATCATGTCCGAGGATAGCCACATCTGCCGCTTCGATAGAGGCGCTATTTTCAGTGCCGGAGAAGACTATGCCGACATCAGCTCTCGCGAGCGCCGGTGCATCGTTGAGGCCGTCACCTATCATCGCGACCGTTTCGCCGCGTGCTCGCGCTGCATCAACAATGCGGTATTTCTCTTCGGGCGTGCAGTCGGCACAAATGTCGAGCTTGATGCCGGCGAATATCGTTTCAGCATTTTCCTTGCGGTCGCCGGTAAGCACTGCGACCTTGAAACCGGCGACTTTGAGATCAGTCAGCAATTTCTTTGCGTCATCTTTGAGTACGTCGGCAAAGTGGAATGTCGCGAGGTCATTCCCGTCTTCAGTCAGGAGAAGTGAAATGCCGCCCTCACGGTGATGCACCGCCGGTGCTTGTCTGAGAGAGATTGAGTGGCCATCCACTCTGCCGTCGATGCCGTCGCCGAGGATCTCTTTTACGTCGTATGCGGGAGCAGGAGTAAAATTATATTTTTTTGCCGCGGTAGTAATCGCGCGGGCCAACGGATGGATGGAGTGGAATTCAAGTGCGGCGGCGAGTGAGAGTGCTTGAGTCTCAGTCACTTTCTTGTCTATGAGCGTAATAGCTGTGAGCTCTGGAGCGCCGAGAGTGAGTGTTCCGGTCTTATCAAAGAATATAGTCGTCACCCGTGCGATCGTTTCGAGGGCAGTCGGTGTCTTCACAATGATGTTCCGACCGGCTGCCCGTGAGAGGCCGCCGATGAAGGCGATTGGCGCGGCAATTATGAGTGGACACGGGGTCGCAATGACTAGTACCGCAAGTACGCGGGTGATGTCGCCGGTCAGAAGATAAGTGCCGCCCGAGATGCAGAGGGTGAGAAGAGTAAAGGGCAGGTTTGCGGCGGTAGTGAGGCGTACGAAGGGCGCCTGATCTTGCTCCGCATTTTTCACGAGGTCGATGATTTTTGCATAGGTTGAGGTCGCGAGTGTTCCGGAAACCGTGAGTTCAAATGCTTCGCCTGCATTCACACTTCCGCTCTTCACGACCGCCCCTTCGTGCATCGTTTCTGGCAATGGTTCTCCGGTGAGATTTGCGAGATTGAGCACTGCGCGCGGCGAGATGAGAAGACCGTCGAGCGGCACGAGCTCGCCACCGCGCACGACGATGACTGCTCCAATCGGAACAAGGGTAAGTGGCATCTCCTCAAGCCCGCTCCCTTCACGCTTCACAAGTGCAGTCTTGGGGATACGGGCCAGGAGGGCCGCGAGCGAAGCTTCGGCACGGCGCGACGCATATGTCTCGAGAGCTTCGCCGCCGGTGTACATAAGTGCAATGACCGCACCCGCGAGATATTCGTTGGTAAAGATGGCGAGCGCCATCGCAAGAAAGGCGACATAATCAAGCGACCAATTGCCCGTACGGATTTTCTGAAAGGCAACAATGCTTATTTCAACGATCCCGATGCTTATAGCGATGAGGTAGAGACTTGGGAATTCAATGAAAAGCGCCGCCGCGAGCAGGAGGGTAATTGTCCCCGGTCGTATGAGAATCGTGGCATCAAAATAACGCATGAATCTTTGATTTCTCCATAATATCACGGCTCAGCAGACCCTATTGACAATATATTGTCAATATGCTACTATGGCAAGCGTCGAGGTAGTTTATTAGCTATTTCGGTAACTAAACCAAATGATTACATTAGGAGCCCTTATGGGCTTTTTCCTTTTATCTGGCGGCACGACGGTGCTATCCGCAGAGGCGGAGGCGCCCAAAATGCCCGTATTTCCTAGCTATTCGGTAACGCTGCCTGGACATACGGTAACCCTTACCGCCTATAACGCAGTGCCTGAACAGACTGACAATGATCCTCTCGTGACCGCCTCTGGCGCGTACTCGAACCCTGAGGTCATCGCGGCACGTTCTCGCGACCTTGCTGGTAAGCTGCCCTTTGGCACCATTATCGAGATTGACGGTACCGATGCTGCAAAGAAGAATTGTGGGTACGATATTGTCGCGCCTATCATCGGGTATCGCGTCATCGCGGATACCATGAATGCGCGATACACTGATCGCATCGATATTCTCTTCGGTACAGAGTCTAACTACACTCTTGCAGACGGTAGAACGAAGAATGCCGGCATGGTGCTTGGTATTTGTGACGGCGTGGTAATCCGTGTTGTAGGACATGTCGCTATAAAGAACATTCCGAAGACGCAGATTGAGCTCGCAAAGATTGTAAAAGGAAACGATAGCGCGCTTGCATTCAAATAGCGCTAAAGAGTTTCGTAACCTCGTCATATAAAAACACGTGCCGCTCTGCGGCGCGTGTTTTTTGCTATCCTTACCAGGATGAAGCATCTTACGCGCGCGGAGTCCGGGCTCACACAAGGGGAATATAAGAAATTTTGGCGTCTCACGACGCCAATCAAGATTCAAGATTTCCTTGATGCTATTCCGTTTAATTTTGAAAAAAAGGGTGATACGCATATGTCTCCGCGTCGCGTGTTGCGCGAAGGCAGGGCACATTGTATCGAGGGTGCGATGCTTGCCGCTACGGCGCTCTGGATACACGGCGAGCCACCGCTCATCATGAACGTCTCGGCCCGGATAGGGAAAGGGGATGTCGATCATGTTATCGCGCTCTATAAGCGCGGTGGCTACTTTGGTGCCATCAGTAAAACAAATCACTCCACTATTCGTTTCCGCGACCCGATTTACCGCACGCCGCGCGAGCTCGCGCTCTCGTATTTCCATGAATGGTTTATGAATGAGACAGGCGAGAAGACGCTTGAGTGCTATAGCAAGCCGCTTGATATGCGTCGTTTCGGCACCGAGTGGATTACGGAAGAAAAAGACTTGTGGAGTGTTGCTGATGCCTTAAGTGTCTTGCCGCACTACCAGCTCGTGCCGAAAGGAAATCTGCGGTATGTGCGCAAAGCCGATGCTATGGAACTCAAGGCCGGCAAACTCATCGAATGGCCAGAGTCTGATTCTCGCACGTAGCTTCACGCGAGCTGCCTACTGTAGTACTCTTACGGTATGAAAGGATATCTGATCAATATCGAGCAGGCGACAAAAGAAAACACCGACTATCGTCGGGTACTGTACACCGCGAAGCACAGTCAGCTCGTTCTTATGAATCTTCGCCCGGGGGAGGAAATTGGCGAGGAAGTGCATCATTTGGATCAGTTCATTCGATTTGAGGAGGGTGAAGGAAAAGCAGTATTGGACGGTGTCGAGCATGTCGTACAAGCTGATGATGCACTAATTATTCCGGAGGGTACTCGCCATAATGTCATCAATACCGGTTCGGGAAACCTGAAGCTCTATACCGTATATGCTCCTCCCGAGCACAAAGACGGAGTCATGCAGAAAACGAAGGCTGATGAGCGCGAAGAGCATTTCGACGGAGTTGTTACCGAAGCGTAAGAATCAGATCATATGCAAAAAAATAAACCGGCATATCCGGAGGGTGTCGTCGTGAAGCGTTCAAGTGCAGGGCTTGGTCTTTTTGCTACGCGCTCTTTTAAGAAAGGGGAACGCATTATCGAGTACGTCGGTCGGACGATATCGAACGCTGAGGCATATACGAGCCGCAGTAAATATCTTTTTGAGGTGAATAAGCGGAGGACGATCGACGGCACCGTGCGCACAAATATCGCGCGGTATATCAATCATTCCTGCCGTCCCAACTGCGAGCCAGAGATAGAGCGTGGGCACATTTATATTGATGCCA
>CAYHIQ010000043.1:0-6190 GCA_964356775.1 uncultured Candidatus Saccharibacteria bacterium
CGAAGTGCGCGACACGAAAGGCGCACAGTTCGGTTTCAAAGTACTCGTCCGTCTGAAAGGCTGGGATGAGGGTGCGCAGTACCCCTGGGGCGTCGTTGAAGAGATTATCGGCAAAGTCGGCGTGCACGAGACCGAAATGCGCGCCCTCGCGCTCGGACAAGGCTTCTCCAGCGACTTCCCTCCCGGCGTCGTCAATGACGCGGAACAGCTCGAGAAAAATGGCGCGGCGATACTCGCTGCAGAAGCAGTGAGTCCAAAGCGTCGAGACTTCAGGAGTGTCGCGACATGCACCATCGACCCGTTCGATGCCAAGGATTTCGACGACGCGCTCTCGGTGCAAAAACTTCCCGATGGAAATATCGAAGTCGGCGTCCACATCGCCGATGTCTCTTTCTTCGTGAAGCCAGGAACCGGACTCGACAAAGAGGCTGTTGAACGCGCGACAAGCGTGTATCTCGTCGACCGCACCATCCCGATGCTTCCTGAAGTCCTCTCAAACGATCTCTGCTCACTGAAGCCGAATGAGGACCGTCTCGCGGTCTCGGCGATCTTCACACTCGACTCGGATGCAAATATTAAAGACACCTGGTTCGGCGAGACGGTCATCCACTCCAACAAGCGCTTTACGTATGAAAATGCTCAGGAAGTCCTCGACGCGGGCTCGGGCACCATGCACGAAGAGCTCTCGCTCCTCCTCGCCCTCTCGCTGAAGATCCGCGCGCGCCGCCAAGCTAAAGGTGCCATCGAATTCGATACGGCTGAAGTAAAAGTTGAACTCAATGCCGAGGGCAAGCCGATCGCCGTCCGCCTGAAAGAGCGTAAAGCGACAAACCTCCTTATCGAGGACTTCATGCTTCTCGCGAACGAAGCGGTCGCCAAACACCTTTCCAAACTCACGAAGAACGGCGGTGAGCATTTCTACTCGCTCTATCGCATCCACGACGCGCCGGACACCGATCGCATCGAGAATCTTGCAAACTTGCTCCGCATCATGGGCTACCATTTAAAGACGTCTGGTGCTGGCACGGTTACCGGCGCGGAATTGAACAAACTTCTTGAATCAGTAAAGGGCAAGCCTGAGGAATATCTCGTGAAGACCGCAGCACTCCGTTCAATGAGCAAAGCCGTCTACGCGACACGCAATATCGGCCACTTCGGCCTCGCTTTCGATTTCTATACGCACTTCACGTCGCCCATCCGCCGCTACCCCGACCTCGTCGTGCACCGACTCATCAAGGCGCATGCGGGCGGCGATCCGATTACTACGCAAGAGATGCGCTCATTTGACGCGCTCGCGCTCCACGCCTCTGAACGCGAAGTTGCCGCTGCAAGCGCCGAGCGCGATTCAATCAAGATGAAGCAGGTGGAGTTCCTCGCCGAGCGCGTTGGCGAAGTCTTTGATGCCGTCATCTCAGGCGTTACCGAGCGCGGCCTTTACGTAGAGGAGCAGACGACACACGCCGACGGAATGATCCGCATCAAGGATGTCGGCGACGATTATTTTGAATACGACGAAAAGAATTATCAACTCCTCGGTCGTCGCACTCGCAAGTCCTTCCGTCTCGGCGACCCGATCAAGGTCAAACTCGCCGCCGTCCGCATTGCCGAAAAAGAACTTGATTTCATACCCGCATAAAAACAAAGTCCGGCACATGCCGGACTTTGTTTTTATGCTTCGCTTTGTAAATCCTTTAGACGCTCTACCTCTTCATGCGCCTTCGCTTCTTCATGAGTTAGCTTAACGCTCCCTCCATGCTTTAAAGTCTCCAAATGGTCTAACGCAGCTTCTCGCTGCTCTTCAGTCATTTTTGGTACTTCCACTTGTGACTTTACATTTTCTAGAGTTGCACTAGCACCGAACATTTTCTTGAATGGATTTTCAAACATGCATAAAGAATATCACACTCTATTTCGCAACCGCAACAGCTTCGTCGAATTTAACCGAGAGAAGTTTGGAGATTCCGTCGCCGCCCATAGTTACGCCGTAGAGCGTGTTCGCGCGACTCATTGACTCACGATTATGCGTGATGACGATGAGCTGTGACCTCTTCGCGAGACTCTCGATCATGTCGCCATAGCGGCGACTGTTCGCCTCGTCGAGCGCAGCGTCCGTCTCGTCCAGAATAAGGAACGGTGGAGGATTCACTTGGCTCATCGCAAATATGAGTGCGATAGATGTGAGTGCGCGCTCGCCACCCGAGAGCTGCATGAGAGAACGCACTTTCTTCTTTGGAAGATTGACAGCGATCTCGATACCTAATCTTTCTTTCTCTTTCGGTTCGTCGAGCTCTACTTCACTCTCTCCGAGCTCCTCTTCTTCTGATTCTTCATTCTCCTCAAGCGCGAGTCGAGCACCGCCACCGCCAAACATAAGTGCGAAGTATTCACTAAATGACGCATTTACTTTTGCGAGACCTTCGGAGAAATGCTTCGCCAACTCCGTATCCAAATCATTGATAAGCGCGCGCAGGCCTGCCGCCGATTTTGCAAGATCTTCAAGCTCGGTCGCAAGAAAGGCTTCACGTTCTGAGACTTCCTTATGCTCCTGCCGGATGTCTTCGCCCGTGCCGCCAGCCTCTTCAAGCCGGATTTTCGTGCGTTCCAGAGCGCGCTTGCGCGCATCCTGTGCGTGGCGTTCCTCATCTGGCAATTGTTCTAAGGACGAATATGAAACTGCTGCAACACCGCCGAGACCAAACACTTCGCCCTTCTCTCGTTCGAGTGCCTCAGAAAGAAGATTTATCTCATATTCGCGCGCTTCGCTCTTCGCAACGGCACCCTCCTCATGCGCTTTCGCCTGCGCGAGATCGAGGATGCGGCGACGCAACTCGCGACCCGTTTCATCGTGCGCGGTTAAAGCCTCGCGACTTCTTGCAAGAAGCGATTTTGTTCGTTCAAGCTCTTCAGAAAATCGCGCATCCTTTGCAAGAAGTTCTGCTTGCTCATTGTGTAGCGCATATGCGGTACGTTCCTCTTCAGCAAGAAGGTCGTCGGTCGGTGCGATAAACCGATTCACGAATGCGGTAATCGCTTTGCGTATCGCGGAGAGCGCGGCAGCAACGGCATCCGGAGTCTTAGCCTCCTCTACTTGCTTCTCAATCTCCCTTGCAAGCTCAATGAGGTCTTCGCGCGGAATCTTCGTATACGGTTCGCGCGCCACTCGTGTACTGCGCTCAGTAGCTGCCGCAAGTGCCCCTTCGACACGTCCGATAGTGCGCGCAAGAAGCCCTCGCTCGCCGTTTATACGTTCGATTTCCCGTTCCGTCCTGCGTACGAGATCGAGATGCTTCACTCCCTCTGCATCGGTCGTTGAGCGCTCTTCTATCGCGGATAGCTCAGCTGCTGCCTGCGCGAGACGTTCTGCCGCATCTCGTTTCTCTCCAGCAACTTTCGTTTTCTCGTGCGCAAGATACGCGTCTTCAATCGCGAAGTACGTCTGTGCAAGACTGACAAGTTCCGCGCGCAAAGAATCCGCGCGCTCAAGCTTCTTTACTTGACTCTCAAGGAAGCGCAAATGCGGCGCGAGCTCACGTCGCAGCGAATTAACCTGGCCGATATTCTCTTCGGTCTTCACGAGCTTTTTCTCGGCCTCTTGCTTCTTAAATTCATACATCTTGAGCCCGAGCGCATCCTCGAGCATCGCGCGTCGGTCGCGGGGCGACGCGAGCAGTATCCGATCCGCCTCTCCCTGGGAGATGATGTGGTGCCCAGTCTCGCCGATATTTGCGCCTGCAAGGAGCTCCTCGATGTCGCGCAGGCGCACCTTTGATCCGTTGATGGAATATTCGCTCGTCCCATCGCGCAACACTGCCCGCTCGATCACGACCTCGTCGAAGTCAATCTTGAACGGACGATGCGTGCCTTTCGGCCTATTATCAAAAACGATAGCGACCGCCGCGCGGTTCGCACGCGGTGCCGAGTGTGAACCGTTGAAGATAAGATCCTCCGCACGCTTGCCGCGCATACTCTTCATGGATTGCTCGCCAAGCGCAAAGCGGAACGCCTCGGCAACATTACTCTTCCCCGAACCATTCGGACCGACAATAGCTGTAGTCGAACTCAAAAAGTCCAAGACGGTCTTCTTGGCAAATGATTTAAATCCGACGACTTCTAATCGCTTGAGCATTACCGGCTATTGTAGCAAATGAAAAACGCCTCCCCGAAGGAAGGCGTTGTGTGCGGTAAAGATCATCAGAGGCGATTTGAGGCGATGTCCGACCAGATGTTCAACACTGCACTGAAGAGTATTATTGCAAGAATGGTCGTGCAAACAGCTCGTTCGACTTTGCCCTCGTTCCGAATGAGGTCGTTGCTCTGAATCTGAATGAGGAGGGAGGGAAAATTCATAAGAAAAATCACAAGGAAACTGAAGCAAGAAATCTCCAGCAACCATAAAGATGTCTGGCTGATATCGGGATGATGGGAACTGAAATGTATGATGAGCGCAACAAAAACTGCTATCAATACTGTTAGCAGAACTGCTGTCCCTGACTTTTTCATTTCTTCCTCCGTAATGTAAGGTTCAAAGTTAACTTACTTCTCCGTATATAATACACCTACCAACCAGTTTTGTCAAGTGCGGCTTGAGCGGCGGATTGCTCCGCTTCCTGCTTGCTCTGTCCTTCGCCACGAGCTATTTCTTCTGTGGCGATAAAGACACCTACTGTAAAGCGCTTGTTGTGGTCGGGACCGACTTCAGAGAGCGTTTCGTATGCTGGAGTGGTTCCCTTCTTCTCCTGTGCGATTTCCTGGAAGCGACTTTTCGCGTCCTGATAGGAGCGCTTCGAAATGACCTCGTCGATTTTATGGTAAAGATTTTTTGCGATAAAGGACTCGGCATTCGCATAACCCGAGTCGAGATAGATCGCGCCAATGATAGCCTCGAGCGCGTCTGCACGTATCACTTCACGCGCGCGGCCGGTATCCTTCGATTCGCCTTTTGAAAGCAGAAGAAAATCATTGACGCCGAGTGCCTGCGCTGTGGCAGCGAGCGAGACAGTATTTACCAAAGCGGCGCGGTAACTCGTGAGCTCACCTTCAGACGTCGCAGGAAATTTTTTAAATAGGAAGCTTGTAACGGCGAGTTCGAGCACTGCGTCGCCGAGGAATTCAAGCCGTTCATTGTGGCTGCCCGCGTATTCGCGATGCTCGTTCAGATAGGAGCGATGCGTCAATGCCTCGATAAGGAGATCGAGATTGTTAAATGAGAGGCCGAGCCGCTCCGAAAATGATGAAAAATCTGGCATGAAAGCTAGTATGCGATAGACGACACAAAAAGGAAAGTCGTGAATTCCCTAGGCTCGAGTGCCAGCCCGATCCAATAATTTCTGCACTGCTGCGGTCACGATCGGCAGCATGTCGTCATAGAAATTGAGGTCGATGATGTCCTGGAGGCGGAACCACTTTGCATCATCGAGTCCGCCGCTCTTTTTCAAAACGAGAGGCTCAAACTCGGAGGAGGCAAGGAAGAACCAGACATGCTTGCGAACCTTACCCTTCTCCGGATGCGAAGCGACGTATTCGTTTTCTCCGATTTGATTCCCTACTTTCGCAGTGAGACCAAGCTCTTCTTTGATCACGCGCGTTACGCCCGCCTCTGGCGATACGTCTTCTTCGATATGACCCTTCGAGAGCGTCCAACGACCGAAGACATCGTGCACTAATGCGAGATAGTATTGGCCATTATGCTCGGCATAGACGATAGCTCCTCCCAACTTCTCGAGCGGCAGCTCTTCGCGCTTCGCCTTCTTCCCCCCTTGCTCGTCTTTGCCCGGCTCGCCGAGCTCTTTGTAGACCGCACCCAAGACACCGTTCACAAAGCGACCGCTTGAATCGCCGCTAAAAGTCTTGGCGAGTTCGATGGCTTCATTGATAGCTACTTTTGCCGGTACTTGAGAACGATCGGAAAAAAGAAGCTCATAGAGCCCAAGACGTAAGATGTTGCGATCAACTGGCGCGATACGCTCAAGCGGCCACTCAGGTGCAGCTTTCCCGATGACGAGGTCAATATCTTCTTTCTTGGCGAGCACTCCGGTGAGAAGACGATCCATGAACGACTGATCGACATCATCACCACCAAACTCTGTGACATTACGTGCGAGAATCCCCGCAGCCTCTTTCTCAGATGCGTGAGTCGTATCCCACTCGAAGAGTGTCTGAAGAACGATGGAGCGTGCTAGATGTCGGTTCG
>CAYHIQ010000044.1:0-5573 GCA_964356775.1 uncultured Candidatus Saccharibacteria bacterium
GTCTGCACCGCGCCAGCGCCTACGTTTACCTCGGTTCCGATTCCGACACCTTAATATGCGCCGCTTTCTTTCAATTGCTTTCATCGCCCTCTCACTTGCTATAAGTGGAGTAGGTATTTCTGTTGCACATGCACAACTGGATGGTGGTACGTTTGGGACCACTCCAACTAGTGCTAACAATTTTGGTGCGCCAGCTTTAAAGCAACCTACCGTTTTCGATTCCATTAGTGCTGCCCAAACCGGAAACATTCCTGCAAATGAGTCTGGTGCAAACAGGCCGCTCAGTTTCGGCGGCAGTTTCGACAAAGTTATCGATACCGTCATGAATTTAATCATGAGTATCTTCGCGTGGCTCCTGGGCGTCGCGATGGTTATGCTCGATTATTCGGTGTACTACACTGTCGTCAAGATGGGGGACTATGTGCAAAATCTCAGCGGTATCGGCGTTGCTTGGCGCATTTTGCGCGACCTTGGCAACATTGCGCTCATATTCGGCTTTCTCGCTGTCGGCATCACGACCATATTGAATGTGGATTGGTACGGCGGCGGGAAGAAATTTATTCCATCGCTTGTTATCGCCGCCGTACTCCTTAACTTCTCGCTCTTTATGACCGAGGCGGTTATCGACACGGGCAATCTCTTCGCGACCCAGTTCTATACTCAGATTAATGGGGGAGTTCCGGCGGGGTTGAAGCTCTCTACTGGCAGCAACGTGACGAGTTTGAGCGGAGTCGCGTCCGTAGGGTCTTCAGTCGGAAATGAAATCATCTCACAAAAAATCATGTCCGTATTAGGACTTCAGACTATATATGGGGAAGCTATCAAGCCTGATTCGACAGTGTTCAAGGAAGGTAACATTACGTTTATTAGTTTGATGGGTATAGGTCTGTTTATAGTTGCGGCATTCGTGATGTTTTCGCTCGCGCTCATTCTCATTACGCGCTTTGTTGCTCTCATCTTCATCATCATCCTTTCCCCGATAGGTTTTGCGGGCTATGCGATTCCACAACTTGCTTCTACTTCAAAAAAGTGGTCTGATGCGCTCGTTGAACAAACCATAACTGCGCCAATACTGCTCCTCCTACTCTATATTGCGCTCAGAGTTATTACCGATGTAAATTTTTTGAGATTCGGCACCACCAACCCTGATTATCTTGGGTTTATCCAAGAGGCAAATGGCGGCTTTAACTTGCCCGGGCTCGCGAGCGCGATACTTTCTTTCACTGTCGCGATGGGACTCCTCCTTGCCGTTACGTATTTCTCGAAAAAACTCGGTGCCATGGGCGGCGACTGGGCGACAAAAACCGCCGGTAAGCTCTCAGGAGCAGGTATTGTTGCTGCTGGGGCCGGTAACCTAACTAGTTATGTGGGGCGTAGGACTTTAGGGAGATTTGGAAACTCTTCCGTCGGAAAGAATCTCGGATTGGGACATCTTGCAAGCGCAACTTTCGATGTTCGAAATAGCGATTTGCTAAGTAAGGATCTTAAAAAATACAGTGGTGGTCTCGATCTCGGTAAGGGTCGGAAGGGTGGTTATAAAACCGAATCTGACGAAAAGAAGGAAAAAGAAACTGAGAGTAAACTTAATACGAATCTAAAGCAAGCGGGGAAAAGTAGGGAAGAAGCGATGGAGAGTTACAGTCAGGCGACGTCTGAACACAATGCTGCAGTACAAGAACACGAAAAAAGAAAAGCAGTACTCTTAACTCTAGAAGAGAATGAAAAACGCAGGGCACAATTTAGCACTCCAGCCTCCCCAGCTGAATTTGCTGAATTGGAGGCTGCACGTAGTGCAGTAAAAACCAGTAACGTGGCTGTAGCGGAAGCGGGCACTAAATTGGATGTAGCTTATAAAAATCACGAGGTAAAGGCTAAGGTTGAAAATGAAGCGAAAGTAGTAATCGGTAAGATGAAAGAGGGAAAGGAAATTAAAGAATTAAAATCAAAAGTAAAGGATCTTGCTGACAAGGCTGAAAAAGCAGATAAACCGGAGAAAAAAGAAGAAAAGAAAGAGGAAAAAAAGGAGGAGAAGAAATAATCTCTCAATATGGCTACTACACCAGAACCAACATTTGATCAGAATCTCTCAATGGTAGTTTCGCAGCTACCTCCGCTGGTGCGCACGTATTTCACGAGCGGAAAGGTGGAGATTGTTGCGAAAAATATTATGCAAAAATATCGACTTCATGTCGACAAAGGCGCAGTCATCGAGCGCGAAATCATCCTACTGCTACTTGGGCTTAAAAATCAAAATGAATTCTCTCAAGTGCTCGCAGCCGAAGCTCATCTCGATAAGAAAACAATAGAAAACATCGTGCAGGATATAAATACGCAGATTTTCCTGCCGCTACGGGAGAGGATGAGAAGTGGGGAAGCGAATACTGCACCGCCGGTGGCTATGCCAGCTGCAAAATCTGCGGAGGTTAAACCTCCGCAGATTGAACCAAAGCCGATAAGTATCCCGACGCTCATTGTGCCGAAGCTTCCAAGCAATTTTGTCTCGTCGCCACCTGTACTGTTTTCAGCTCCGAAACCGATTACAAGCAACACCTTGCTCGAAGACCGCGAAGAGCCACATATCGAGTTCAATAAAGCGCTAGTGCCCCCGACTTCATCGCGAGCCGTACTTTCTTCCACTAGACCCCCGCAAGGGATCAATCGTGTTATCTCCGAAGCTCGACCCACGCCGATTGCTTCAAGAGTAAATGTCACCGCTCCAGTATTTCAGCCCAAACAAATTCCTCCTCCCGTTCCTGTAGTAGCCGTCCCCAAAGCTCCGCTACCTTCCTCAAAACCCTACTCAACCGATCCCTACCGCGAACCGATTGATGAAAAGTGAGAAAGTGTGGGCGTCATAGTTGCGTTTATCTCGATATTCCTTTATATTGCTCTTGACCCACCTCGGGTCTTCTTTTATCTCAAATGGCCACCATCAATCAGCTTTCTAAGAAAGGTCGCAAAGACCGGACACGCAAAACGACCGTACCGGCTCTTGCGCGTGGTTTTAATGCACTTAAGAATCGTCCGACCTACTACGCATCGCCCTTCAAACGCGGCGTCTGCACGAAGGTGACGACAAAGACTCCGAGGAAGCCTAACTCTGCTATTCGCAAGATTGCCCGTGTTCGCCTCACAAACGGCATGGAAGTAACCGCCTACATCCCGGGCGAGGGCCACAACCTCCAGGAACACTCCGTCGTGCTCCTTCGCGGTGGCCGTGTGAAGGACATTGGCGTGCAGTACACTGTCGTACGCGGCAAGCTCGATACAAGCGGCCTTGAGAAGCGTCGCCGCTCACGTTCGCGATACGGCGCAAAGCGCCCGTCCGCTAAATAAGTATGCGTCGACCTCTCAAAAAGAAGCGTGTCTGGCGTGCCGACCTCAAGTACGGTTCGGAGACACTTACTCGTTTTATCAACGCTGTCATGTGGGACGGCAAAAAGGACACTGCTCGTGCAGTTGTTTATGACGCCCTCGCCTCGATTGAGAAGGGTGGTGAGAATCCCCTCGAAACTTTTGAGTCAGCGCTTCGCAATGTCTCGCCTTTGATGGAAGTTCGTTCTCGCCGTGTTGGCGGTGCTAACTACCAGGTTCCTCGCGAAGTCCCACAGAGTCGCCGTCTCGCACTCTCATTCCGCTGGCTCATCAATGCTGCTCGCGCGAAGAAAGGGAAGCCGATGGCGGAGAAGCTTGCTGCAGAGTTCCTCCTTGCTGCTAAGAACGAAGGCGATGCTATCAAGAAGAAGGATGAAATGCACCGTATGGCCGATGCCAACAAGGCATTTGCTCACTTTGCTTGGTAAGCCCGCAAAGCCGGGCTTGCTCCCTGCGCTCGTTCGGAAGAATCAAATAGGAATTTCATTCTCTCCTCACTCGCTTGGTAGTAACTTGTTTTAATAAAGAAAAAGCGTCCGCATTGGGCGCTTTTTGTTTCATCCGGTATCTGATAGAGTCCGCGTTGGAGTTCATACACACAAAGGAGGTTCCGCCATGAGTCTTGGATTTGAGTTCGCAAAGCCTGTTAATCCCAAGAAACCTTTGGATTCTTCCGATCCCCCGCCAAGAGGTTGGGATACTGACATTGATACGCGGGATCATCGTGTGGCTCTGTTCAGTGTTCCTTCACCTTTGTTCGCTGACTGTTGTGAATGGGAAAGACGCGAGAAGGAGAGGTACAAAAACGCCCAACGCGCTCGCGCTGCAAAAAAACGTGCCCTTGCCGCGAAAAGGTGACTCTTTCTACGGAGGGATGTGTTTATGTGGTTCAGAACTTTGCCGAACGATTCAGAAAGCCCTATCTATGTGCTTCGGTTTCGTAAGGAGTTAGAAGACTTTGCGAAATCGTTGGGCGAGTGTGGGTACCGACTCCCGGAGGTGACATTTTCCCGGAATCCGCCACGTGCTGAAATATGGACAAACACAAAATTTGGATTCAGTGCTTTGATCGCTCTTGTCAGAGTGACGGGGGAAGTGGGACTTCCGTTTGATGCTGTAGTCCTCTCTCCTGAATTGCTGCCGGAATCTGCAAAAGAGTCTCTCACGAAAGCATTGGCGGGACTTACTGTACGTTTCGAGCTGTGCTCGCTGAACAATATGAGAGTTTGATGATCGTTTCGAGGGGTGGATGACATTCATCCACCCCTTTGCTTTTCTCGCACTTTCAGCTATTCTCTAAAGAACGCTACTCCTATTCGGGAGTCAGCTCCCCGTCGGGAGTCCCGATGCGGGAGCTGCGGGAGGCGCTTTTATTTTTTTATTCAACCTATGAATCGCGATTATCCACTCGAGAAAGTCCGCAACTTCGGCATCATCGCCCACATCGACGCAGGAAAGACGACGACCAGCGAGCGCGTCCTCTACTACACGGGTGCGCAGCACAAGATCGGCGAGGTGCACGAGGGCGAAACGACGACCGACTGGATGGAGCAGGAGCGCGAGCGTGGCATCACCATTACCTCTGCCGCTATCACCTGCTTCTGGGTGAAAACCGGCGAAAAAGACAAGGTCGATCTCGCGAAGAAGTATCGTTTCAATATCATCGACACTCCGGGACACATCGACTTCACTGCCGAAGTGAAGCGCTCGATGCGCGTACTCGATGGTGCCATCGTCGTCTTCGACGGCGTCTCCGGCGTCGAACCACAGTCCGAGACCAACTGGCGCTACGCCGACGAGGCGCAAGTGCCGCGCGTCTGTTTCATTAACAAACTCGATCGCACCGGTGCATCATTTGAGCGCTCGTACGCGTCCATTCTCGACAGGCTCTCGCTCAAGGCGATTCGCATGCAGATTCCTATCGGCGAGGAGTCGGCTCATGAGGGTATGATCGACCTCCTCACGATGAGGGCGTATACCTTTTCGGGGAATATGGGACAGGAAGTTATCGAGGGCGAGATTCCGGCTGCGCTTCTTGAAGACGCGAAAACATATCGCGCTGCTCTTATCGAGCGCATCGTCGAGCAGGACGACGCAGCTATGGGTGCGTATCTCGAAGGGAAAGAGCCGAGTTTGGATGAGCTGAAGAAAATTCTGCGTAAGGCGGTTATCGGAAACGAAATTTTCCCAGTTTACTG
>CAYHIQ010000045.1:0-2812 GCA_964356775.1 uncultured Candidatus Saccharibacteria bacterium
AAAAATGTATTCGGAAATCTTTTCTGCATTACGCAATACTTCGGCAATACACCGTTCTCGACGGCAAACCCGCAGATCTATAATAATAATGGGCATAATGCGATTGATTTTGCCACGCCTATTGGCACACCGATTCAGGCGGCGCTTTCCGGCGTCATCCTCGCTATCGGCGATACCGATAGCGTCGGTGGCTGTATGAACGGTTCTTTCGGCAGATGGGTCATGATCCAGCATTACAATGGGCTCAATACCATGTATGCGCACCTCTCTACCATCGACGTATCAAAGGGACAGACGGTTGGAACGGGACAAACAATCGGCCTATCGGGTATGACCGGTTACGCTACCGGTCCGCATCTCCACTTTGGCGTCTATGCGACAGAGGGTACTAAGATTATGACCTTGCGTCAGAATCGCGGTTCGAAAAAAGGCTGTGCCGATGCCCTAATGCCAGTTGCAACTCTTACCGCCTATCTTAACCCGCTTTCGTACCTCTGATTCAGCAGAATCACTTACTTACTGGATCTAAAACGCCAAAGAAGTAGGGATGCGTAGGTGCGATACGGAGACCATTTTTCTGCGATGGCGAGCAGGGAAGTGCGCGATACATTTTTAGGCAGGCTATAGATTGCCTCCATCGCACGAATAAGACCGAGATCGCCCGACGAGAAAATATCGTCGCGACCGAGCGAATGCATCATGAACATTTCTACCGACCACGGCCCGAGTCCCCATATCTGTATAAGTTTTTTAGCGGCAGCTGCTTCTGGAATTTTTTTTAATGAAAGCAGGTCGAGCGAATTATCCGTAACTGCTGCAGCAATCGCTTTCAATGTCTTCGTCTTTGCGCCTGAAAGTCCCGTTTTTCGGAACTCGGTAAACCGAGTTTTTAGAATTGCCGCCGGCGATAGTCGGATTCCGCAGACTTTCTTAACCCGTGCGAGGATAGTATCCGCTGCAGCAGTGCCAAGCTGTTGCGAAATAACAATTGCTACCAACGATGCAAATAATTCCTGCCGCGTGCGCTTTGCAGAAAGTTGTTCCGGAAGGAAAGCATGCTGAGCTTTCGTCGCTTTATAAAAATGCGGGTCGATGCGCTTGAAATGTTGTAGAGCTTCTTTCTTTCTCGTCATACCAAGGTCATACCAAGATAGCACCATCAGCCTGCTCTTGTGTTGTATACTGTTCGTACCCTATGTATCCCATACTTAAAACCATGTTCTGGGTATTCGTTTTCTTCCTCGCATTGTCGTTTTTCGGCATCTCTGTCCAAGCCATTATTAACTCTCCGGCCGGTCAAGCGAATTTCGGCTACCTCCTCGATCTTCTTACGCAAACCTGGCTGTGGGCAACGCAGTGGATTCGTCCATAAGTTACAGTCGCGACTATCTTCTGTGTATAATCTCAAGTAAACAAAGAATGTACGTATCTATTAAAAAACCCTTATTTACAGCCGCATAATAGCAATTATTGCTATTTCAGCAATAATCGGAATTATACGGTATCCTCAGTAAAACGTTGTAGATACGAGCTTTTCTTTAAAAGGTATTATATGATACAGACAACTTATGGCAGGAAATCATAGAATAATTCCCAAATCTACTTCTACTTTAAGACGGCTTTGGCTTTCAAAGCTTGGAGGAATTGATAACGTTTCTGTTAAAAACAAAGAGTGGATGGCTCTTCTAGAAGAAGATACTAGAAACTCTTTGATGATTGAGGGCTATGTTGTAACTAGAGCAGAGTTAAAGAACATAATGGAGAAGCCTATATACACTCCTATAGGGCATAAAGTTATGGGGTATTTCGATGCTGCTGTTGCTAGTTATGAACTTGCTTTTCAACAGCACAAGACTAATGAGTTTGCTTTGAATAAAGCAATTATTCGTCAAATTCATTCCTTGATGTTCCGTGGAGATCCTCACTTTGGATATATTCCTGGTGATTGGAGAAAAGGCCCGATAGAAATATCTGGAGCGAAAGTAAAGCCATCAGACCCTTTCCACATTGAGAGACATATTGAACAGCTAATTGAAGTAGCAAATAAGCCCACTAACGATATTATTCGAAAGATTGCAGTCGTACACGATATGTTTGAGCAGATACATCCATTTCCTGATGGAAACGGACGTGTCGGTAGAATTCTTTTAAATTTCATTCTCGTCGCACATGGTCTACCGAATGTAGCAATAAAAGGTACAGAAAAAAATAAAAAGGTCTATATAAATGCCCTTGAAGAAGCTGACCCAATAGTAAGGAATGTTATCTATGTATACAAAACAACAGAACCATTTTCTCATCCTCTAGTTCTACTTGAGGACCTAATAAATAAAGGACTGGCTGTAGCAATGGATGTAATCATATGCAATCGTTTTGGGGACACAAAGCCACTTCAAACTCTCGCAGAAGTTGCAAAAACAACAGGGAAGTCAGTGGACAGTATTCGAGTTGCTTGTTCACAAAAGAAGTATATTTGTACAATGATTGGAAGAACTATTAAAACACATACCGATTTATTCAAGCCGCCATCCGAGTAAGCTTCTATTACCTTCCCCTCTTGTCTCTTATAGGGAATAGGAGGTGTTCTGGAACCAAATCTCGGTCGAGCGAGAAAAAGTTATCCACAGGGTAGGAGAGGAGCTTCTTCTGCCCTAGACTGACCTGTCCTTCTTCTCTGCCGTCAAACCATTTCTTACATCCTATTTGGTTATGCATATATTTGGCTCCTTGATACTTAAGTAGAAGAGAAGAGAGGTCTTTACTCCTCTCCCGCAGATGAGTCCTCAGCTCTAATGGCGTCCTGGGCTTAAGT
>CAYHIQ010000045.1:2912-5478 GCA_964356775.1 uncultured Candidatus Saccharibacteria bacterium
CGCTTTTGACTGTAATCAAGTCCCATACGTTATTAGCAAGAAACATTCGTAGTGATGTACTCATACGCCTCATCGACTGAATCAACAAGTATGTAGAGCGTCATATCCTTCTCATCAATTGTTGCACGCTCCTGATAGAGTGTTTTTTCAATAAAAGCGAGCAGTGGCTCCCAGTAACTCTTTCCAAAAAGGATAATGGGGACCTTGCGAATTTTTTTAGTCTGCACGAGTGTGATGATTTCAAAGAATTCATCGAGTGTGCCAAAACCGCCCGGGAAATAGACGTAGACCTCGGAGGCATACGTGAGCATGACTTTCCGCACAAAGAAATGGTCGAAGCCGAACTTCTCGGTGAGATACGGATTGTAATGTTGCACCTGTGGCAAATTAATATTCAATCCGACCGAGGCGCCACCAGCTTCAAATGCGCCTTTATTTGCCGCCTGCATAATGCCGGAGCTCCCACCGGTAACTATGGCAAAACCCTTCTTCGAAAGCCGGCTTGCTAATTCTTCAGCATGCTTATATACGTCATCATCAAGCGAAGCTCGCGCACTACCAAAGAAAGACGCTGCAAGGCCATACCGACGAATAATATCGAAGCCTTCGATGAACTCCGACATGATCTTGAAGATGCGCCACGACTCTATCTTTTGCGGTTTACAGACCAATGGCGGACGTTCAACGGGAATCGTACGATGGCCTTCATGGACCACTTTGGCGAGCCGTTCGGCCGCGTCATTATGTGCAACATCATCAGCCGTACTCATACGTAGTACGTTTAATAGTAGCAGATTAGATACCTGCGCAATTTGCAGCGGGCGAATAACCTGCCTTTTGGGCGGCAGAGACAGAGGCAAACCACACTTTATTGGCGTCGGAAATGCGGTCCGCACCTGCACAGGTCGACAGATAATACTTCGTACCATTTTTTGAAGCGACTATCTGCCCCGTCGCCGCTGTCGTGGCAGGCGGAGACGGCAAATGCACCTCCTCTCTAAGCGAAATACTGCTAGCGCGCCCCGCATCCAGTCCCGCAAGGTAGCCAAGCCCGAAACTGAGGGATGACGCAAGCACGAGAACAGCTATACTAAGCATATCCCGTGGCACCCGAGCAATGAGGCTTTTGCATTTTTCACGTGTTTCTGCTATAGTCATGCAGTAAAACTATACCACCATGGCATCAACAAAAGCTGGAGGGTCAGCAAAAAACCTTAATACTTCAAACCCGAAATACCTCGGTGTGAAGCTCGCCGATGGCGCAGCTGCTCGCCCGGGCATGGTTATCGTCCGCCAGCGCGGCACAAAGATCGAAGCTGGAAAGAATGTGGCGGTCGGCCGCGACCATACGCTCTTTGCTCTTGCTACTGGCACTGTCGCCTTCCGCACTCGCCGTAAAACGAGCTTCACCGGACGAAATTTCATGAAGAAAGTCGCTGACGTTATTTAAAAGCCAAGAAAAAACCGCGACGTTTCAGAACGTCGCGGTTTTTTCTTTTTTCCGCGTCATTATTCCGCTTCGATAGTAATAGAAAACTTCCCAAACGTTCCGGCCGCAGCGACCGGAATATCAAACGTACCAATTTCTTTAATCGGCTTTGGAAGCTTGATAGCATCGTCAGACAGATCAATATGTGCTTGCTCCTTTGCGGCTGCTCGTATCTCGGGCTCCCCTACCGCATCATAGAGATGACCCTTCTCATTCGCCTTTGTCCTGATGACAATTCTTGCCTCAGCGAGGACTGCTATGTTCTGAGCGAGCAGTGCCGTATCAAGCGCCGTTCGGTCAACTTCTTTCTTACGACGCAACTCCGCCTCTTTCATGGCTGAGGGTGTCGCAGGGATAGCAAGCTTCTTCGGAATAAGATAGTTGAGAGCGTGACCATCGGATATATCGACAGTCTCGTGCATACGTCCAATCCCTTTTATGTCTTTCAAAATGATTACTTTCATATACGTGAAGACTACTCTATTACTTGCCCTTCGTCAAAAAATCGATTGCACGCAGCATTTGCGGATCGCGTTTTGCGGCGGCGTCAGCTGCGGAAAAAGGAACGGTGATATCCGGCACGATACCATTGCCCATGATCCAGTGCCCTGCGGGAGTGACCCATCGCGCAATAGTAATTTTGAGTGATCCTCCATCGAGATCCATCAGCGTCTGTACCGAGCCTTTTCCGAAAGATTTTGTGCCGATGAGTGTCGCCGCATGGGCATCTTGCAGAGCGCCCGCAAAGATTTCAGAGGCGGAGGCGGAGCCACCATCGATAAGCACCACGATCTTCGTTCCGGCTGGGACATCACGATAACCAAGGCTGGTGTGTACTTGTTTTGGTTCATTTTCGCCGAAATCTTCGGTTACCACAGTCGAACCCTTCGGAAGGAAGTGGCTAGCGATATCGACTGCTGCATCGAGATATCCGCCTGGATTGCTCCGGAGGTCGATGATGAGTTTTTTTGAGCCCGAGGCCTTAAATCGCTCAAACGCCTGGCTGAAAAGGCTTGCGGAATTTGAGGTGAATTCATACAGGGCGATACTATAGACACCGCTTTTCTCATCAAGGCC
>CAYHIQ010000046.1:0-5280 GCA_964356775.1 uncultured Candidatus Saccharibacteria bacterium
TGTTTTATCGGTGGACCATTCATATTGTAATACAGTTTTTGGGTTTTCTGTTGTGGGCACACCATTGTAGCGTAGATTCTGTATCTCCAGCTTGAGTTCGTTTCCATTTTGTTTAAATTTCTTGAAGACAATTTGAAGTGTGTTATCTGCTTCGTCACTAATAGTAGTGCTAGTAGCCGTACTCGAGACGATGGTACTAGAGAAATTGTCGATGCCGAAAATCTTGAGTTCTTGCAAGACAGGATCAAAGGTTATGACTGCTTCGGGAGGCGTAATGTCAAACACAACAGTCTTCCCAATCTTTGAGTTAAGGGAGAAGTCGGTCGTGCCGTCTCCGTCGTAGTCTAAAAGGAGCGGCGAGGCGTTTTGGATGGTGCCATCCGTAAATTCCATCGTTGCCTTGGTGCTGGTGGCAGACGGAATGGCGGAGAGAGTGCTTGAAGCGGTGATGGCATTATTCCCGTCTATTTCTTGCATGTCAAGCGTGAATGAGTCGGTGGCGTAGCCGGCGAGGTCGAGGGTAAGAGGAATATTTTTAGGAACCGTGAGTACTTGCACTTCGCCATAACGCCTAAAACGACTTCCGGGAATAGTAGAGGTTGCTGCGTTTACGACGTTGCCAGAATTATCGGTGACGGAAAGATTGAGAGGTGAGTGTAGGACGAAACGAAGACGATTGTCTGCAGCATTAGCGGCAGGTTGCGTAGTAGTAATAAACTCAAACGGCGCTGATGTGCCGTTAGTAAGAATATTTTGAATGAGTGTACGAAGTTCAGGAACTTCGAGAATATCAGCATGCTCCCTCTCGTAATTAAATACGGTATCGTATTTTCTCAAATCCACCCAATATTTCTGAGTTGTCGAGGAGGTGGCCCACAACGCAGACGGCACCACCACCGTCCCATCGCCCTCAATGACTTCTTTTGGATTGTATACAATCGCAGGAACATCCCTGCACGTGTAAATGTCTCCAGGGTTGCTGCAGTACGTTTTCTTTCCTTCTGTGTATTCAATAGTCGCCAACGTATCCTCTCCCCATCCGGCGATTTCATAGAGCGATACGCCGGATGGTGGCATCCAATTATCGAGAGTGCCGTGCACTGCTTCTGCTTTGGCAAGAAGCATCGCATTCCCCACACTCGGATAAATCAGGTCGTTTGGCGACGATGAGGCAAGACGGCGTGTATCAGTAATGAAGTTTCTCAACTGTGTTCCGTCATGAATCTCGCTGCCATAGCGAATGCGGAATTCGGCAAGGAAATCTGAATTATCGAATGTCACGATAGGATCATCGACGTAGGTAAAGTAGTTTGCAGACGGAAGCAGGTTGTACGCGCTCGACATATTCTTCGCAAACGTACGGGCGGTTTCTGGAGTAAGTACGAGCGGAGTTGAATTAAACGGAAGTCCTTGATCATAGCCATGCAAAATGGCACCAACAGCTTGTGGTGTGCCCGCCTGCGGCACGGCAACAAAGATGATTTTATCAATAAGCTGTGACGCTTCGGCACCAAGCTTTTCGGTGAGTGTTTTTGCGACGAGTCCGCCGTTTGAGTGCGCGACAATCGTCACTTTGCCGGTCTTCGAGCTTTTAGCAAGACGACGAAGTTCCTGAATAATGTAAGGTGATGATGTCGCTGCAAAATCGCCAGAATAATAGATACGATCATCGGGAAACTGATTGCCATTGCTCAAAATTTCATCGAGCGAGAGACGCCAATCGTAAGGAGCGGTGCTCCAGTCAGTGATGGTGCCAGCTGTTTTGAGCTCATTCATTTGAGCAATGAATGACTTATAAATGTTTCCTTGTCCGATAGGGCTGACATTCTTTTCGTCAATCACATCCTTTGTGTACACGTCATTCCGTACGCTTGTACCATCCGCAGCGAGGGAAAGATCATCCACATCGCTGTCAGTATTTGGTTCCCAGAGTTGGTCCGTACCGCCGCTGTAGTCGGGCCGATATAGCCGCGAGGCCTCAAGTCCGGGCAGGAAGAGGACGTTTGAAGCACATGCGCCGGAAACAGCACATGGGTCAGATGACGGAATGTCGGCACCATACACGGTAAAATTTGCGCGGGAGCCATTACCCATCATTCCGGGATAGTCAGTAAAATTAGATTTTCCGTCCATGACAGGCCATGTCACTATTGAACGTAGACCGCCAGATTCATTACTGCCTCTGATGTCGCACTGGGTCCCCGTGAAAGGACCAAAGGTAATCATGGGCGCGTACGGATCTCTCGGCGTGTGCGTTATCCCCCACTCATCAATGGTCTTAATCGGCGTCTGACAATCAATCCACCGGCTGAAGTGAGGATCGTACAGCCTGATTTGAAAAGTTTCGGTACCGGAAAGAGGAGTACGGTAGACTGCTGCAGGGTAGGCAATACTGGACAGAGTCCCGGTCGCCACAAAAAAATACTGATTATTTACAACTATATGTCCAAGCCATGCAGTGTACGGCTGCGAGACACCCGAAGATTGTGAAATAATCGAGGGAGCCGCAAATACAGACAATGGAGTAGCGCACAGAAGAAGCACAATTATGCAGAAAAAGTGAATGGATCTGCAAGCATGCGTTACTATCTCCATAACATTAGTGCAGAGAAATCAGACATGTCTTGCTCTATATAATACTTGTTGCGGGGGCCGGAATTGAACCGGCGTCTGGAGGTTATGAGCCTCCCGAGGTACCTCTCCTCTACCCCGCGTTTTGATTCTACTATATCGTCGTAAGTCCCGCCAGAAGCCAGACTTACTGCCTTGTTGTCAAAATAGTTAGAAAATATCGACATCAACACAAAAAAGTTACTGAGCAATTTAGATCACTTTGAACTCCCGGAAGACGTTTGCGTAGCGGGCGATGGTGCGGCGTGCGAGAGGCTCTGAGAGATTGAGTGCGGATCCCTCATGCGCTATCTGATTGCGCACTTTGTGCGCCTCCCACGCGTCTTGAAGCGTGTGAAAATTTTCCGAATCGGCAGACTTCAACTTCTCGCCGACACCAACACCAACGTATCCGTCTCTCGTCAGCATGTCGTCAAGCATGATATCGGCTTCAATAATCGCCTCACGCCACTCGCTCATACTCGTCCCGCCCGCAAGCGACTCGATATGCTGCCAACGCGACGACACTCCTCCTGTTGATTCCGGCGAGACAAGGAGCGTGCTGTAGAACTTCCTTTCGCGCTTGCGCAAATCAAAAAGACGCATCGTGGTATAGGCAATAACAAAGAGACCTAGAATGGAAAGTGCGTAGCCGACAAAGATAACCCAGAGCCAGAGTTGCCCGAACAGCGTGGAGAACGTGTCAAAATCGACCAGACCGTAGCATGCACCATACAGGCATTCGTAGAGGAGGCGGAACCAATATTCGACATTGATCTGAGTGGCGGGCATGTGTACCTAGTATAACGCGCTAAAGGGGACTTGGTGCCAAGCCGAGTAGAGAGGAAAAATGTTACTGGAATCGGCCAGAACGCCCCGTCTGCTTTGCAGCGGGGATGAATGGCCGAAATTAAACATGCGCGGCGGAGGCCGCATCTTTGTCCAGCAAAACACCCCGGCGTCCGTCCGCCAATACCCCGTCCGCTTTGCGGCGGGGATGGCGAGACGGACTGTTTTACGCATTTTCTACAGCGCTGCCAAGAGCGAAAAGAGTGTTTTCTGCTTGGTGCGGTGCGGTGAAATGAATGCCGACAGGAAGTTTTTTCCCATCGCGCACGACTGTACCCATCGGGACGGAAATCGCGGGCATGCCCGTGAGATTTGCCGTGACCGTGAAGATATCCTCGAGATACATTGAAAGAGGATCGCTCTTCTCACCAAATTTGAATGCCGGAGAAAGTGTCGTGGGAAAAGCGATACCATCACACGACTCGAACGCTTTGTCGTATTCGCGGCGCAATACTGCGCGTGCTGCATCTGCCTTGCGGTAGTATGCGTCGATATAGCCCGAAGAGAGGACAAAGGTTCCAAGCAGGATGCGACGACGCGTTTCCTCCCCGAAGCCTTCGGTACGCGAGTCAATGTAATCATCGAGTAACGTTGCTCCACGCACAGCATGCCCATAACGAATACCATCAAGACGCGCAAGATTGGTTGAAACCTCGGCGGGCATGATGATGTAATACGCCGCAAGCGCGTGCATACTCGTCGGCAGCTCTATATCAACAAGAGCATGACCGGCTTCAGAAAGCTTGGCGAGCGTCGCATTGAAAGCAGTAAGCACATCCGCGTCGACACCTTCAGTAAGCAGATGCCGTGGGACACCTATACGAAACATCTGCGGAAGTTCGCGCGCCTCGTAGAGACCGTCCGGAATAGTAGTGGCATCGAGAATGTCTTTCCCGCGTATCGCGTCATAAAGAATCTCGGCATCTGCGACTGACTTCGTCAGCGGGCCGATCTGGTCAAGCGAAGAACCCATCGCGATGAGCCCTGAACGGGAGACGGCGCCATAGGTCGGCTTCAGTCCGACAAGACCAGTGAGTGCTGCTGGTTGGCGGATAGAACCGCCGGTGTCAGAACCGAGAGCTGCGAGCGCCATATGCGCAGCAACAGCCGAAGCGGAGCCGCCGGACGAACCGCCAGGCACCCGCGATGTATCAATCGGATTGAGCGTCCTGCCGAATGCAGAGTGCTCGGTCGAAGAGCCCATCGCGAATTCATCCATATTGGTGCGCCCGAGGAAGAGCGCACCTTGCGCCTTTAGTTTTGAAATAACCGTCGCATCGTACGTCGCGTGATAATTCTCGAGCATCCTTGACGCTGCGCTCGCGATCTTCCCTTCTATCAGAATGTTGTCTTTAATCGCGAGCGGGATGCCGCAGAGAAGTGGCGCATACTCACCTTCTTCATGTATACGTTTCTGCGCAACAGCTATCGCCGCAGCATCGGCAGAAAAGACTTCCAGATATGCATTGAGTTCCGGATTCTTTTCTTCGATCGCTTTGATGCAAGCATCCCAGAGCTCGCGGACGGTGATGCGCGCCTGCCTGCCGGCAGGCAGGCGAAGCGCGCGGGCTGCCTCGACTATCGTCAGCTCATTAAGCTTAGCCATGTTGGATGATTTGCTTTACCGAAAGCGCGTCGCCTTCGCGTGCAGAGAACTGCGCGGCGAGTTTCTCAGTAAAGGCGCCCGGAGCGTGTGGCGTGCCGTCCTCGCGCATGACGTTTCTCAATGTCTGCCCGCGCCGCAAGGCTTCGCCTTGCGGCGCTTTGACCGTCGAAATCGTATCGACGTACGCAAGTATCGCGTCGAATTCGCTCGTGAAT
>CAYHIQ010000047.1:0-5099 GCA_964356775.1 uncultured Candidatus Saccharibacteria bacterium
CAACGGTGCCCGGCACGCACAATTTTGTTGCCGGAGACCTCATCGTGCATAACTCTATCGAGCAGGATGCTGACGTCGTGATGTTCATCCATCGCGAAGACAAGATGAATAAAGAAAGTGATCGTCCGGGCATCGCCGAGATCCTCATCGAGAAGCACAGGAACGGCCCGACGGGTTCGACCGAGCTCTACTTTGATGAGAAGCGCGCAACCTTTCAGCCGGTCGACACCTCGGGCTACGGCGGGCTTGCTGCAGAATTTTAAATGGACCACATCGACGAACTCGCGCAGGCGCTCGCTCGGTTCCCCGGTATTGGCCCGCGCCAAGGGAAACGTTTCGTCTACTATCTCCTCGCGACTCCGGCTGCTGAGCGTGCGAAGCTCGCTGAGCTCATCGCTTCGCTCGGTAAGGAGGTAAAGCAGTGCCCCGAATGCTTGCGTTTCTATAATGGCACTACGGCGACCTTCTGTAATTATTGCTCTGACAGCAAGCGCGATGATGCTCTCTTGATGCTTGTCGAGAAAGATCAGGACCTCGCCGCGATTGAGCGCGCCGGCACCTACCGCGGGCGATACTTCGTCCTCGGCGGTGTGCTGACACTCACTGGCAAAGGCGCTATTCGCGAGAAAGAATTGGTGCGGATAGTTGAAAACCGTCTGAAAAATAATTTGAAAGAGGTCGTGCTCGCACTCTCGGCGACAAGCGAGGGAGAGCACACCGCAGACCGCGTGCGTGAACTCCTCGCGCCGTATCGCGATGACTTGAAAATATCAGAGCTCGGCCGGGGCCTCGCGACCGGTAGTGAGCTCGAGTATTCCGACGCTGAGACGCTTCGCGCCGCCCTCACTAACCGCAAAGAATCATAAAACAAAAACACTATCATATATATGATAGTGTTTTTGTTTTAAGCGATCAAAGACGCTATCTACACTTTCTTCACTGCCTTCTTCGCACGTGAGACGCCTTTGCGCACTGTGCCCTTTACCTCTTTCTGTATCATGTCCCAATTCGCCTTCAACTCGGTCGCTGCGCGCTTCACGTCTTCTATATTCACTGAACGAGCCCCTTGATACGTCTTAGCGACACGGTCCACAATGGCGGCAAACGCTTTTGGATCTACATTCTCAAGACGCTTCGCCTCCTTCACTACTTCTTTCTTCATATCGCCTACCCATTTTGCCGCAGCGTTCCGATGACTTTTAGCGTTCTTGCTTCCGTAGAAATAGTAGCCCGCGGCCGCTGCAGCGCCCGCCGCGACCAATCCTGCGCCGACTCCCATCAAAGTTTTTCCGCTATGCGTTAGTTTCTTTGTGGCTTTTTTAGCAGTTCTTTTCACTACCTTTTTCGATGTCTTTTTCATAGAGGTTTGGTTAGTTATTTTGACGCCCGCTTTGCCGTTTTACTAAAAAAACTAAATACTGATTTGAAACGCCCTTTCCCCTTGCGAATATCGCTACGCACCTCAGCAAGATCAGCACGGAGTGTGTCGCTCTCGAGCGAAACTTGCTCTGAGATGTGTTCCAGATGCTTCAGTACCTGTGCAATCCGCCACGAGATGAACAATGCAGTTCCAGTGAGCAGAACGACCGCACACGTTGTCACAAAAAAGAAGATATCCATTTTGAGAAATTCATTCATAGTATGTGACTCACATTCACTGTAGCACATTCAGACACTTGACAAGAGCGACGTCTTCCCTATGTACTTTTTTGCGAAAAGGGACACACAGTCTAACTGTGTGGAATCTTATCGTTCTGTCGCGGACTGGGATTGGGCGAAACTTGCGAAGGACTTTGACTGTTTCAAAGAAACAACCATGTGCGCAAGATAGCATCTAACCACGTAGCGAGAGACTTGAGGGTCGTCACTTCAAAAAGGAAGCCGTCGCGGATGAACCATATTTCTCGCGTCTCGCCCAGCGTCGCATTCTGACTGTAGAACGCGGCGGCTATTGCACCGTCTATGGTCACATCGGTTACATCGGTGCGCACGCCGGAGGGAAGGTCTTTTTTGAAACGCTCTTCAGAAACCTGCAGCTCTGGGTGCGGCACTATGAAGATCTGAAAACCTTTTTGTTCCTTGGAATTTTGAAAAGTGACAGTAAGTGCATTTCCCTTTTCGGGAAATTCCTTTACCTCCAGTTCTTGGGGATACAGAAGCGAGAAACGATACGCGGTGTTCCGGTACTCTCGCCAGCCCGCAGGCACCGAGCGCACCTGCGCTGTTCTAGTCGTTGTCGCATTCACAAATATATTTTTTGTGGTTTGTAAACCATCGCCTTGCTGTGAAAAATAAAATGCAACGGCAGCCGCAACGACAAATAGAGCTGTCCCCACACTAGCGGGCGTTCCTCGCATACTCATTGCTGGTTTAGGATGATCCTACCGTTCAGGAACTTGATGGTGAAGCCCTCAAAGAGCCGCATGTTCCGAGACGCAGTGCTATTACCCGTCACGAAACTCCTGATGATGCCGTATCCGGTACCAGCGCCACTGGTAGCGTATGCACGAAAATAATACGTGAGACCAGCCGTGAGACCTCCGATGCCGCTGGCAAATGAGCTGTTGCTCGCGAGCGCGCCAAGCGATGTCGTTGCCGTATCTCCCACCATGGTGGCGCTTGTACCCCAGGCAAAACCATGTTGAGTTGCATCTTCACCTCCCGTTTTAGTTCCGTACAAAGTCGCGGTCGTCGCGCCGGGATTGGCGAAGTTCGTGGTGGCCGTGGGCGGGGTCGCGCAGGCGGACGTGGTGAAAGAATTGGAGATGGGGGCCGTGCTGGTGCCGATAGAGTTCACGGCATAGGGGCGATAATAATAATCAGTATTACAAATGAGGGTCTGGGATGAGTCGGTAAAAGCACCCGTATCAAACGGCGCTCCGGCCGTATCGGTGGTAGTGGCCGTGTCGCCGGTCATATTGGAACTCGTGCCCCAGGCGAAACCGCGCACCGTAACGCCCCCGTAAGCATCACCGGTAATGGTTATGTTGCCGTTGAACGTGGCGGAGGTCGCACCGATGGGGGTGGCATCCTGGGTGGTCACGGTTGGAGCGGTAGCCGGCCGGAGAGCGAAGGTGGCTGCGGCCCACGAGAAGTTGGTGGTATTGGTTCCGCTGTGCGTCATAACGCCTGGATCCTCTGGATCCGATACGCCGCTACTTCTATACCCCATGCCCACAGTAATGTCGCTGACGGTGTCGTCGTGGCCACGATCTATAGCGTTCACCGTGTAGCCGGTCGGGAATGTATATGTGCCTGCACCAGCCAAGGTATGGCCACTTGCCCCAGCGATGACCGTCCAGACGCCAGAGGGGTTGTTATGGTTAATAGATGGTGGATTGGGACTGAATATATCGATACCCGTGGCTGTGGTCGACGCCACGTCCATCGGAGTCGTGGAACCCATACCCCGAAAGGCCATTACCACCACGGCGAGTGACGAATCTGTTCCACCCAGACTCCCTTCTACCACAACGGACGAGTCTGGCGACGCGCCCATAATCTTCCACCATACGCCAAGGTTGGTGTCCTGTGTGTCGTCGGACAAAAGGTCGACGACCTTGGTGTAGCCGGCAGTGTTAACTGTCATGTTGAGATCGACACCGTCATTGTCACCGATGCCGGCTGAAACGAATAGGAGGTCGCCCGCCCGAAGACCTGTAATAGCAGTCAAATCGACCGTGGTGTCAGTGTTCGGCGTGGACGAGTTCTCGGTGCTTCCGACAAGACTGATTGCCGCTTCTGCTCTTATCGGCACAATCGCATAGAGCATCACGAGACCGAGTAAGAATACTTTTTGTAGAGGTCTTTTCATGGTGTTATGGTTTCCATCGGCACGGGTTCAGGAGCGACAGTAGTTTCAGGAGTCGTGGTCAACCCCGAGGCCGGTTCGACTGTGGGTTCAGGTGTCGGCGTAGGCTCAGGTATCGGTTCAATCGTGCCCGATTTGGGCGCTGGCTCGGTGGTCAACGCCGGTTCTATTATCGTCGGTTCGGATGTTGGGATCGGCTCCGGAGCAGGTTCTGTCATGGTGGATATTGGCTCCGTTGTTGTCGGTTCTGATGTCGGCACTGGTGTTGGTTCAGGAGCAGAAACGATGCTCTGACCAGAAAGAAGATTCGCCAGTTGATCGCCCGTTACACATACATCGGTCCCATCTGATTTCTTTATGCAGAGCGTATCGGTGTGTACTTCCCTCGCGAAGAATTTCCCTACCCCGTTGGCCGTATCAGCGAACCATTCGATCAGTCTTGAGAAAATATTGCCAAAGAAATTATCCGCGAACGAGCGCGATTCTTCTGTCGAACTTGCGGTGGAGGAAGCGATGGTCAAGAGATTGAGGTCAAGCTCTCCAAGCGCTTTCACTGTAAGAGAAAGAATGGCTGTGGAATTTATCGTCTGTACGGTGCCATCGAGGTTAAAGTATGCGAGCTGAGGACTTGTTGATGCCGCTTCTTCAGCAATGAAGCCCCAGTAGGTGGTGCTCGCAGAATCATTGTCGTTGTATCTAAATGATACGGGGCGGAGCGTACGCATCATATCCAGTCCCGTATTCGGCAGAGTATTAATCGTGTTTTTGAACCGCGCGGAAGACACGGCGCAGGTGTCGCCCGCTTGAGTAGTGAGTTCAAGCGTCGTCGGGTCAAGACAGATGGACGAGTCGGTTCCGGACACGGCGCTCAGGCCATTGAGAGCTACGGTGCCATTCACTGAGAGGGTGCGCCACGGCGTGGTAGAGCTGATACCGGTAAGGAGCGAAGTCCCTTTGGTGATGGTGAGCGCGACACTCGCAGAGAAGTTAGTTGACGAAGCAATGTTAAAGGATTTGTTGGTTGAGTTGTACCCAACTGACCACGCATTTGCATCGGATGCGAACTGGAAGTTCGCATCGCCGGTACCCGAGCTGTCACCAAAGGTGGCGAGCCCGGCATTGCTCATCGAGAAGAGCGTCGTAGTCGCATTCGCGGTTGAAGAAGAAATCGCAAAGAGCATTCTATTTGTTTCGCCGTTATTTGCATGCACTGAAAGGAGTGCGAACGGCGAGGTCGTACCAATACCGACGTTTCCCTGTACCAAGAGCCCATTGGTTGGCGCCGCAG
>CAYHIQ010000048.1:0-4949 GCA_964356775.1 uncultured Candidatus Saccharibacteria bacterium
AGCGGGAGCGTGTAGTTGTGTCTGTTGGAGGTTCTCTTATCGTTCCTGATGGAATCGATACTAACTTTCTCACACGTTTCAAGGCATTGATTCTCGATAAAGTGCAGCAGGGTTTCAGTTTTGCAATCATCACCGGCGGAGGAAGGACTGCGCGCCGCTATCAAGACGCTGCAAATGCCGTCAAGACACTCTCACAACAAGATCTCGACTGGATCGGCATCCATGCAACACGACTCAATGCACAACTTCTACGGAATATCTTTTTCGGCTATGCGCACCCGCAAGTCATAAAAAACCCGACTATCGATATCGAAGCAGACGAACCCGTTATCATCGCTGCCGGCTGGCAACCAGGCTGTTCGACTGATTATGCCGCGGCGCTCATAGCGAAGAACCTTGGTGCTCGGCACTTGGTGAATCTTTCTAATATCGATTATGTCTATACTGACGACCCGCATAAAAATCCCGCTGCAAAAAAGATAGAAAAAATGTCGTGGATGGAGTTCCGAAAATTGATTCCTACGGAATGGGACCCGGGACTCTCTTCCCCGTTCGACCCTATCGCTGCAAAAGAAGCTGAGTCACTCGGCCTTGAAGTCGCCATTATCAATGGCTCCAAGCTCGAGGAATTTTCAAACTATCTCGACAACAAACCTTTTATTGGAACAGTTATTTCTTAGCGAAGCGGTTTGCGAGAGGAATCAAAAGAGGCGCAGCAAGAAGGATTGATGAGTATGTGCCGGCAATAACGCCGACCAACATGACGAGCGAGAAGTCCCGTGTTGCTGCAGCACCAAAGAGAACGAGCGCGCCGAGAGCGAGAACCACAGTGAGCGACATGTTTATGGAGCGAGTCATGGTCTCATCGATACTCTTCCCTACTGTCACATCAAACGACTCTTTCATGTTCGTCTTCTCATTATGAGCGAGATGCTCGCGCACTCGATCGAAGATGATAATCGTGTCATTCACCGAATAGCCGAGAAGCGCCAGGAGCGCGGTAATGAAAAGAGCATCGACCTGGGCATTAGTGAAGTGCGCGAGGACTGCGTAAAAACCTGCGGGAATAACGAGATCATGTGCGAGAATGATGATGACCGCAAGTCCGTAGTACCAGCTCGATACCGGTCGAGACACTTTGCGAAACGCGAAAGCGATGTACAACGCAATCACGAGGACCACGGCAAGGATGGCCCAAAGAGCTTTACTGGCAAACTGGCTTCCGAGAGCAGGTCCGACCGACGTATAAGAGAGTTCGGTCGTAGAAGCACTTGAGGAAAGCAAGGCGAACACAGTCTCATGCTCTGCTGGTGTCATGGTGCGCATGCGAATAGATACCGCATTCTCGCCTGATGCGCGGACAGATACTGACCCCAGAGGGACAGCGGACACTTGTTTTTCGATGGTTTCGATCGGCGGGACCCCGTTTGGGTACCCTACCTGCATCAGAGAACCGCCAGAAAAATCGATGCCGAGCGGTAAGCCGAAGATAAAAGATGAGCCAAGGGCAGCCGCGAGAATAATCCCAGTGATCCAGAAAAAAAGTGTTCGATGACGGACAATATACATATGTTATGAATTACTCCAGCCCGAACCTATAAGGAAATGCCACTTGCCCTCGCTTTTTTCGGGAACGAGGGCGAGCAAGAATACTCGTGAGAGCGATACGGCTGAAATGAAGGACGCAAGGACTCCGAGCACGTAGACGAGCGCGAATCCCTGCACAATACTCGTTCCGAGCCAGAAAAGGATGACGCCTGAAATGAGCATGGTGAGATGGCCATCGCGAATGCCTGTCCATGCCCGCTGGAACCCGATGTGCACCGCTTCGCGAGGACTCTTACCCTCTCGTAACTCCTCTTTAGTTCGTTCAAATATAAGCACATTCGCATCCACGGCCATACCGACCGAAATAATGAGCCCTGCGATGCCGGAAGCTGTGAGGGTAATCGGAATAATCTTCATGACTGAAAGCATGAGGGCAATATATTCAGCAAGTGCGATCGCCGCAATGAGACCAGGAAGTCGGTACCACACAATCATAAAGAACGCGATGATAGCGAATCCTATGAGTCCGGCAGAAACACCTGCAGTCATAGCTGCTGCACCAAGTGTCGGACCGACTGCTGAACTACTTTCAAGAGATATAGGCACCGGAAGTGCGCCGAAATTAAGATTGCGCACGAGATCGCGTGCCTCAGGTGCGGTAAACTGGCCAGTAATAGTCGCCTGCCCGCCAGCGATTGCCTCCTGGATGGTAGGGGCTGATATCGGCTGGCCATCGAGGAAGATTGCGAGCGTGCGACCGACATTCTCGCTCGTGATTTTCTCAAAGAGTTTCGCGCCATCACTATCGAAATTGAGAATTACTTGCGGCGCTGTAAGTCCTGCTGTTGCGCCCGAGCCGAATCCGAGTGTTGCACTTGAGAGATAGCGCCCATTCAGACCGGTTGAAACATACGCTATTTGGGTCGTAGTCCCGACAGTAGTCGGAGTTGCAAGCCTGAATTCGAGCGTTGGCGTCTGGCCGAGTGCAGCAACAGCGGCCTTGATATCGGTAACGCCGGGAAGAGCAACGATGAGGCGATCTGCCGTGGTACCCGAAAGCGTACTTGCCTGCTCTGTCTGGACTAGAGGTTCTGCAACGCCAAAGAGATTCACACGGCGCTCAATAACGCCTTGCAGAGCCGAGAGAGCGTCAGCACGCTCGCTTACGGGCGTCTGGCTCATATCTGCCTTATAGATGAGCTCGGTGCCGCCGGCTAGATCTAATCCCAGTTTGAAGCGATACGAACTCGTCGGATCTGCTTCGGTTGTCCACACGAAATATGCAAGCAAAAGCCCCGCAACGAGGCCAATAACCGCAAACACCCTGAAACGAATCATGAGGGGAGTATAAACGAAATTATAAAAAAGCGAAGCCTTGCGTACTTCAGATATTCATTGCCCTCTCTGCGAGCGTAACGACATTCTTGAAGAGGTATGCGACCGCGAGCGGGCCGACGCCGCCGGGGACGGGCGTGAAGAGCGAACATTTTTCGGCACAGGCGGGATCAGCGTCACCGACAATTGCGCCATCTGATTCTGACGTGCCTGCGTCAATGAGCACAACTCCACTTTTGAGCATCTCGGGCTTGATGAGATGCGGCGAGCCGGTGCCAGAGATGATGATGTCCGCGGCGCGCAGCGCCGCGGAGAGATTGCCCGACTCCAAGGTCACCATAGAGACCTCTGCGCCCTGCTGCTTGAGCCAAACTGCGCAGGGATTCCCGACGAGCCAGCCATCCCCAATGACGACCGCCCTCTTCTCTTTCACCTCGACACTGCCATGCGCGAATATTTCGCGCATGGCACCGACTACCGGTGGTAAGAGTGCATCCGCGTCATTATTTGCAAATTTTTTTCGAGAGGCGACTGAAAGTACGTCCGCGTCTTTCGGAAGTGGGATGTTGCCACAGACTTCTTGTGCATTAATGCCGATAGGTAATGGGAGCTGAACGATAACTGCACTAGCATCAGAAGCAGACACGGCGGAGCGGAGCTCCGCCGTGGAAACCTCCAGAGGAAATCGTACTACCTCGAGAACACAGCCCGCATCCGCAGCGCGCATTTCTTTGATCTTCAAATAGGAGAGTGTTGCTGGTGTTTCGCTCGCGACAATCGCAAGAACCCGAGGCGGGTGGGATAATTTTTCTGCGCGCGCCCTGGTGCGCGCGAGTATATTCTTTGCAAGTGCACGGCCGTCTATGATCATGTTCCAGAAAATGAGAGCAGTGCGCGCACCGTTTTGAGCGCGATAGCAATATCAAGACCGAAAGAACGATGCTTGAGATAATATAAATCAAACGAAAGCTTCCGCCTGGTGCGCGCGACATCCGCAGGACCGCGCGGCGCATCCGCATCGTGAATCTGCGCCCACCCAGAAAGACCTGGAGCAATCAGGTGGCGCAGTTGGTATTGCGTAATTTCACGTTCATACACCTCGGCAATTTTTGGAAGCTCCGGTCGTGGCCCAATAAAAGAAAGATCCCCCGCAAATATATTCCAGAGCTGCGGCAATTCATCAATGCGCGTCTTTCGTAGGAAATGTCCGAGTGCCGTCACGCGGTTTTTCTTCTGCAGCTCAGGATCGCCATGATCGTTTAAAAGCATGGAGCGCAGCTTCACGATGCGAAAGATACGACCGTTCTTACCGATGCGTTCATTGAAAATGAACGGTCGTCCGCCGCTCAACACCAGAAGTAACAGCGCAACGCCGACGAAAGGGATGGCGACGATGGTTCCCGCAATCGCTAGCACAATATCAAAGAGCCGCTTAGCGAGATCATATAGTGCACGATGTTTTGGCAAGGACTCGAGTAGTTGACTCGCGTTTAGATGATCCAAAGGCACTCGGTCGAAAATCTCTTCATACAGCGAAGCGAATTCCCGGAATGTGACACCCTCCATCATAAACTCGTGGAATGCCGGCAGATCACGAACGGCAACAGGGTTCGACGTGTCGATGACAATGATACGAGCCCCGGCCTTAATACTCGCAACGACCGCTGCGAATATGTCGCCCTGCGCAAGAGTATCCGTATCCACCTGTTGGACGAATCGGATTAAATATCGATCGTTCCCATTTACCTCATCATACAGTTCGAGGACCGCAGGTCCTGAACCGATTAAAAGTGCGGACATCTGATTATCTACTCTCATTTCACGATTCATACGATAGAAACGCCATACGCTTTCGGCCGCGACCGAGACGATGAGATACAGCACGAGAATAGTTTTCGGAGCAATTTCGAGCGGGAGTATGAAGAAAAGGATGGCAGCGATAGCCACGGTGGCAACTTGTGCGCCCGCGATGCGCGTACCCATTATGCGCCGGATCGGTCTTGTCTGCTTTTCGTATAGTCCGGCGATATAGAACACAGCGAGCGATATGAGGAACATGGGCAAGA
>CAYHIQ010000049.1:0-4775 GCA_964356775.1 uncultured Candidatus Saccharibacteria bacterium
AGGCGATAGATATGACCCGCAGTCCAAATTTTTTCAGAGTGAGCATTCGCTCAAGTCTCATTCCTGCTGGTGCGTGCTGGATTCCAAACAGGAGACCGATATCATTGTGTGGCGCATCGAGATCGTCTCTCGTCAGAATTGCCCGTACCATTGGATTGAGGCATGCTTGAAAGACAAACTCCTTGTGTGCTGCTACCGCTTCACCAAAGTCGTTAATGAAGGGCTTAACCGTGGTGAGGTGTGCAAGCCGCAGGTTTTTAGGACGAGTGGTGAATATTGGGCGCATGTCTGGTTCCGCAAGAAATGCCAGTGAATCGGCGCACTGTATCAACTCATGCATTCGGAGCCTCCTATGTTGGTGTGTTTTGTACTTCCCTAAAGGGTTTAATTATCTGAGTACCAGTGTAGCAGTAATATGCAAAAAGTCAAATGCAATGCCCTTGCAAAAAATAGAACACCCCGCGATTTATCGCGGGGTGTTTGGCAGGTCCTTTCATGTCTGCGGTAACGCACGCATAAGGAACTCCTTGAAATTCTGACCAAAAATGTGCGGACTAAGATTCTCTCTAGCAAGATCCGTCGCTATCTCGAAATGACTACGGTGACCATGACTAGAGCAGACACCGACCTTCTTCCATCCCAACATCATTCTAAAGGCATGCGTTGCATGCCGCATAAACTCCTCGCGGTGAGTATACGGAATGCCAACATAGCCATCTATATGAGACATTCTTCTCAAAAGATAGTCAGTCAGATCCTGGTAGCAGAAAGACTGGGTATAACATCCTGAGTGGCTCGCCATCGGTTTCATGAGCAATTTCTCACTTAGAATGAAGTCGAGAACTTCTTTTGCTGTTATGTACCCCACCCCTGAAAGGTCGGGTATAATATCGCACGCATGCATCCATCTAAGAAGGTCCTTTCCTTTGTTTGTTAAACCGCCGGTACCTCGAGTGCCGTCGCCATATTGTTTCTGCTCATTATGAGCGACGGACATGACGCCCACACCATACCTTCTAAGTTTTTGCATGCGCCAAAGCGTCATGCTGTCTGGAGGGTATCGCATGCCGAGGAGCAGATTAGTTTTTTCGTCGGCAATAAGATCTGCTCTTGTCCGCACAATCCGAATCATTGGATTTCTGAGTGCACGGAAGAAGAGGCTTTCCTGTGCTCCGCATACTTCATCAAAATCCCACAGAGGAAACTCTGAGATGCCTGCTAGGTGCACAAGAGATGGTCCTGGCCCGCCAGGAGATATCGAATACGTCATCGAATCGGCGAAACACGGAATTACCTGACGGACGATACAGGCGACTTCTTGAGAGACTTGAGTGCCCATCCAATCCTCCTTTCTTAATTGTCAGCAATAATAGTTTGTTTTTTTGGAACTAAATCTAAGAACAATACTGTCAGTTTTTCATCAAAAGTCAAGAAGTGCGTCGGACTGAGCACTCTACGCCACGCCGATTGCTTTGCGGACTTTCTCCATTTTTGCCTCACTTGCCGCATGGGCTTCCCGCTTCCCTCTCGCCAGAACTTCTTCCACGATGCTTGAATCAAGCTTGAGCTCTTCGTATTTCGCGCGCATCGGTGCAAGGTAACGGTCGAGATCTTCGATAAGCAGTTCTTTGAGAATTTTATATTTGCCGCGATGTTCTTCGTAAAGTGGCGCAAGCTCTGCTTCGCTCCGAATAAGCCGATGTATCTGGTACACATTTTCAGGGCGATCCCCAGAAGAGTCGGTAACGATAGTCATGACACATTTCTCGAGTTCGTCGCGCGAAGCGAAAAGTGGAATCACGTTTCCATAGCTCTTGCTCATCTTCTGCCCGTCGATACCAGGGACGACAGCGACCTCCGGCATGATGTATGGCTCGGGGAGTTTGAAAATGTCTGTCTTATATATGCGATTGAATTTTTCTGCGATATCGCGTGCGTATTCGATATGTTGTTTCTGATCTTGCCCGACCGGCACAATGACGGCGTCATAAAGCAGAATATCGGCAGCCATGAGCACAGGATAGTTGAATGTGCCAACGGTAATTTCCTTATTTTTTGCCTCGGCATCTTTGTAAGCATGCGCACGCATGAGATACGGCATTGTCGTGATAGTGTCAAAAATCCAACAGAGCTCGGTGTGCGCCGGCACGTCTGACTGTTTGAAAAACGTGACCTCTTTCGGATCAAGGCCGATAGCAATATACGCCATCACAAGTTCACGGGTGCGGCGGCGCATCTCCTCGGCGTCTTGTACCGAATTCAGCGCGTGGTAGTCGGCGACGAAGATAAAGCATTGATACTTCCCCGAACGGAAGAGGTCGACTTGCTGACGCATCGCACCAAAATAATTACCAATGTGGAGATCCCCCGTCGGCTTCACCCCAGAGACGAGAACAGGCTTTGAGTTGAACATGGGAGTACGATACCATAGAAATAAATAGGTGTTATCTCGACCGAAGTTAAGATCCTCTCCTTAAAAATTCTTGCGAGACTGAAGGGAAAAGAAAAACGGCAATGGGTTTTATACCCCATTGCCGTCTCAAGATTCAGAGATTAGAATCTGAAGGTTCGTAATCTCTGAACTAAGCGATAAAAATCCCCGCGGTATAAAGAGCTTCAACCAGCTTTTTTCTGTCAGGATTGAACTCAAACATTTTTCCCCGGATTTCTTTTCCCGTGAGAGTCGTTCCGTTATCACCAAACTTCGAGTTTGGTCGGTGAAGCGCGTCATACACATCCGCAATTGCGACGATACGCGCATATTCGCGGATAAGAAGTTTTGTTGTTTCGCGATACTGATGAAGGAATAGGGGAAGGGTTTCGGGGTAACCATTTTCCTGAAACTTGTGATGCCAGATCATGATTTCCGCGGTTATATCAAAACGCCCGCGGAGCAATCGATATCCGTCCGTTACATGTTGCTGGATTTCCTTTTGATCGAGGTCCGTCCAACTCCCAATCTTTCCAAGTACATTTAGGAGTGTTTGGCATTTCCCAAGATCGTGTAGGGTTCCGGCAAAAAATAAAGGCTTTTCTTCATGGTACATGAATTGACCAATGCGTCGCGCAAGCAGCCCGACTCGAAGAGAGTGTAGGTAATGGAAATGCGTGACCGAACCTTTATTTCGCAACGGGGCGAGCAAAGACCGGAGGTGTGTCTGGTTGGTCCCACTGATTCCAAGTTCCTTACAGGCTTCCCAAAAATTCTGTTCCACCGAGACTTCAGTTGTCGACATAACAACCCTCCTCTCAATTGATTGTAATTCACTGCTTCAATGGGCTATGTTCTGCTTGTCACAGTACATTATCATTCTATATAGTCAAGTGCGTCGGGGAGGACCATGAGTACATGTTTCGAAGCTTACAGCTTCAGTACATCTTGCGGTTGTTTTGCTTCAGGGAAGCGCAAAACACGCTCGCAAGGTCTTCGAATCCTTCACGCACATCTCCCAGATGTGCTCCAACGCACAAAGCGAGCATAGCGAGATTTGTGCGCCGTATGGCACGAGATTAGAACGGCGTTGAGTGTTTAGACTGGCTGCGTTGGTACGACGTGGGGACCGAACTAAGAGGATCTAGTCTAGAGACACGTAAGTAACCACGTAACCGCCCCAACCACAGTCACCTATGGTATCTGGGCCGATGTTTCCCTCAACTTTAATTGTATCCCCTATGATATTGAAATAAATTGGGGCAAGGCTCATGGCGCCCTCCCATACTGCAACTGAATTTTCTACAGGCTGATGTTTTAGCTTCATCACCTCCACGTTTTCCCCTCGTGAATTCTTCTCAAAAGATATCTCTTTACAGAAAGTCTCTCGATTATAGTGCGAATATATATCCTTTATGCTTGACTGCAATGTATCAATTTTCACTTGAATCGTGTTGATTTGCCAGAAACCGGCAAAAATAGCGAGTGCGGTAAGAATTACAACTAAGTTGTTGTGGTTTATTTCCTCCCCACACATCAACCAAATTTTCTTAATCAATCTCATAATTTCTTTAAGGAATTTATTTACTGCCGTATACATGCTGATTATTAGAACATGAAAAACCTTGGCTGGGTGTCTGGTGCGACGTGGGAACCTTTTTATATCCCGAAAATTTTAGCAATCGTTGCTAAACTAAGTCCACATGATATTCCAATCTCAACAATATTTTTGACAATGTCACTTATATTTTTTGTCCCTTTAAGCGCTTCGCCTAATTTGTTAAGAAAACTCCGTTCTGACGTACCTTCGGGATAACCAGCCTTCTTCTCAGCAATAATCATAGCCATGTCTACAACCATAGTTTGTTGCTGTTCTTGGCTTTGAACCTGTGTTTGGTAGGTATTGATTGTAGTGTTAGGCGAATTCGTTACATTTCTTTCATCTGAGAAATATTCTGCGTTGATTCTATTAATTAAACCGCTCAATTTACCTACATAATCTTGAGTCTTTATGAGTGTGAAATACGATCGATTTATTTCTTCACTTTGAGGTTGAAGTTTAAATTTATTGTAATCAACTCCTGTTAAGGTGTTAAGTTCATCAATTGCAGAATTATATTGATTCCATATTTGAGCGTCATAAATGTCTCTTGATTTCCCTGGATCTGGAGCAACAGAAAGATACCCTCGAAGCTCCTCCAGTATTGGTCTTACGTTGGATTTATTGTCCATGGATGAATTCATCGAGGAACGGGGAGACCTAATTTCTGAAGTGGGAGATAGCCAAAATAATACTGACAGCCGACTGAGTTTATGTAGGTAAGAACATCTTTGTATTCTGAAC
>CAYHIQ010000050.1:0-4676 GCA_964356775.1 uncultured Candidatus Saccharibacteria bacterium
CCGATCGGCAAGGGTCGACTTGCCATGATCTACATGGGCAATGATGGAAAAATTACGAATATTTTTTGGAGTCATGGATGTATCGGTTCCTCAGCGGAAGGCGGGAGGACGTCGGAGCGTCTGTCATGAACGCGTATGAGTTTGCCAAGCGCGTTCGTCACAATGCGAAATTCTTCGTTTTCAATAAGGAAGAGCGCGAACGCTGCGGCGATAAGACCAACCATACCAGCAATGAATCCCTGTGTGAAGACAGCCAGCAGGGTCGTGAGAGGCGCAATATCGCCCTCAACCATAAGCGTCAGGTAGGCTGCGGCGCCTCCGGCGAGCGCGGCGACACCACCATCTATAAGCGGACGCACGAGCATCTGCGCGAGACCGAAGGTAACATTGCGAAGAGCGACGAGAGAGAGAATCGCGAGAAAAATCTGGCCGAGGGTTGCGGCAAGAGCCAGGAGAAGAACGTTTGTACCGGGAACGTCACTGACGCGCAAAAGAGCAGCGAGAGACGCGGGCAGGCCCGTCGCTGGTAACGAAAGAAATATGGTGGCAAAAAATATGGTAAGCGCGCCGCTCGCAAGCTGATAAAAAAGTGGCCACCATGACTGCCGAGCCGCATAGAGCGCACGAGAAAAGAGGAGTACGACCCCTTGTGCAACAAGTCCTACGGCGAAGAGCGCAAAGAGAGCCGCGGTAAGACGCGTCGCATCCCAGTCGAATGCTCCGGTACCAAGAACGACACGCACGATATGCGCGCGCAGGACGACACTAAGACCGAGCGCAACAACTGACCAGAGGATGATGTGCCGGGCACTTGAAGAGAGAATACGGGTGAATTCATCGCGTTTCTGGAGCGCTGAGGCTTCAGAAAGCGCGGGGAACGCAGCCACGGCGTATGAGGACCCGATGAGCGCAAGAGGGACCGCTTCGAGATTACTGGCGAACGTGAAGACAGATACCGCTCCGGTGCCAACCCTTGAAGCCATGGAGGTCAATACGAGTGCGGTGACTGAGCCCATTCCGAGCGCAAGCGATCGTGGAACGGAATCCCGCACCACCGACACTATGACGCTCATGCTCGGGACGCAGAGTCGCGGGAGAACGCCCGCCTCAATCACGACCGGAATGTTAACTGCGAGATACGCAATAGCACCAATGATGACGCCGATGCCGATGCCCGGAAGCCCCCAGAGCGGATAGAAGACAACAGTGCCGAGAATAATGCCTAGATTGTAGAGGACTGGCGATATAGCGAAGAGTGTGAAGCGCCGATACACTTGTGTCACACTCGAGAGGACGCCCGAAAGCCCGAGCAGGATGGGTTGCAGAAGCAAGAGACGTGCGAGCAGGACAAAATCGGCGTAGTGCGGAGAGGTGATGAAACTCGGATACAGGAGTTCAAGAAATTGCGGCATGAGGAATGCAAGCGCAACACAGATGAGCCCACCGACACCAAACAAGAACGATGCCGACTCGGAAAGAAGTCGTCGTGTCGTTTCCCTATCCATCCCCGTGATGCGCGGAATAAGCACATACGCGCTCACGAGTGACGAGACGAGGGCAAAGACGAGATCCGGCACGCGGAACGCCGCGTAGTAGAGATCGAGCACCTGTCCTGCGCCAAAAGTATGCGCGAATGTCCGATCACGCAGAAGCGCTAAGACTTGTGAGGCGAGCGTAAGTGCCGCGAGCAAATACGCGGCCTGATGCAGGCCGCGTATTGGTGCTGCGATACTCTCGAGAATACGTCGAACCATCGCCCTATAATACTCTAATTCTTTATTGGTGCCGGGGCGACAGAGAGAAGATTCGCTGGGAATGGATTCTTACCTGCTTCAAGCGCTCCGAGTTGAGAGGCAACCGCTTGTGCATTATCAGCTGACATGGCTGCAATCGCCTGCATCTGTTCGAGTGCGTTTTTTATATCACCTCGTTTCGCATAGACTGCCGAGAGGAAATATCGCGCGTTTGCGAATTGTGGATTCGCGGCGACCGCTGCCGAGAGCGCATTTGTAGCACTCACGAAATCACCTTGCGCAGCACTCAAGATACCGACTTGGAATAGAATGCTTGGATTATTCGGCGTGAAGTAGGCGGCGGCGAGGGCGGCGGCGAGGGCCTCCCTCACATTGCCATCTTGGACCTCGAGCTGCGAGAGAAGAAAGATGGCGTCGGTGTAGTCTTGCTTCAACGCGATGGCGGCTTTGAGATTATTCTTAGCTGACTTTATATTCTTATTTGCAATGTCGAGCTGCGCGAGGATATACGGAATCTGTGGATTCGTCGGACTCAACAGTGCTGCTTTCCCATATGCATCCTTGGCACTATCGTAGGCGCCCGAGACGCCGAGCGGCACCGCTTTAGAATAGAGATTCCCCAAGACGAGCCAGTTCTGATAGTCAGAAGGGACAAGACGTGTTGCGGTCAGAGCGGCGTTAATTCCTCTCGAAAGAGCTGTCTGAAATGCCTGCTGCGCTGCAGCAGGCGACATCGTTGAGGATGCCGCTATCCGATCAAGCTGCACACTCGCAACTCCCGCCTCAATCTGATAGGCGGATGCGCTTGGAGCAAAGAGTATCGAGTTTTGTGCAGATCGATCAGCCGCTTCGAGATTACCTGCGGAAAACGCAACCCTCGAGTTCGCGAGTTCGGTCGTGGCGATATAACGCCCGACAAGCAAGTAAGCGGTGCCGACCGATCCGAGCAGAAGGATCGTCAGGGAGAACACGATAAGGAAGCCGAGTCGTGGACTCCGTGAAAAGACAATGCCCCACTGCTGACTCTGTGCAGCATAGCGGGTCGTTGAGATGAAGAGGCCCGCGAAGACGAAGGAGAGAGTGAGAATGACCGTATTCGGCAGACCGAACATCGCAGTAATGAAGAGGTAGAGCGATGCTACGAATGAGAAGGTTGCGACATAGCGAACAAAAGCATCCTGCGGCGTGCGCGAGATAAGCATACGGAGACCGAACACGATAAAGAGTGCGAGGAATAGAACCCATGCAAGCATACCAACAAGACCAGTCGTTACGAACGAGGTCGGAATAAAACCGATACCAGAGGAAAAATCGAAGTTCCAGAACTGAGTCGAGTTGAGTGCCGCATCGCGATATTTGAGCCATTCAACTCCGAAAGTGCCGGGACCCGAACCGAAGACCGGGGTACTAGAATAGACTTTTTGTCCGACCGCAAGAGTTGATTGCCAGGAAGGACGAACGTTGAGAACTTTGATATGGAGGCTCTCAGCCAAACGATTAGAGAGACTGTCATTCTGCTGACTGTCCATTGCCGGAATAAGAAAGAAGATTGAGACAGCGAGTACGCAGAGCGGGACGAGGAACGACCGACTACCCTCATCCGATTCAAGTGGTGCTTCGTCCATAATCGTAGCGCCATCAAGATCAGCATCCGCGGTATTCAACTTGCGTTGCATGATCGCCTCGACGAAAAGACCGAGTGAGATCAGAGCAACCAGTATCCAGGTGGGCGTAGAATTTGCGATAGCGAGGAGGAATAGCGCTCCAGCAAGAATAGCGATACGTATGTACTGCCCATCTTGTGAAAGGTGACGTTCTCTGAGCGCGATTAGAAGGCCGACGATGCCGAGACCGACCAGAAACGCAAGGTCCTCAAGGGAACCGATGAGCGAGAATGCCGGAGAAATCGTGTTCGGAGCGAATCGTCCGACAATGATAATCAGAACCTGAAGAGCGACGATTGCACCGAATACCCAGGCAGCCGCCTTGAGGAAGGAACGATAATGTTCAGCGTGGCGCAATATGAGCGCCGCCAAGGTGCCAAGACAGGTAGCGATAAGCATAAAGCCGAGGGTGTCCGGCTCAAGCGCTGATCCCCAGAGAGCGTTTGTAAACAGCGCGCCTGAAAGCATCGCCGAAAGTGCGTAGGCGATTACCGGCAACCAGAGCGCGCCAATAAGTGCGAATGGCGGGAGGATGATATTGCCGCGTCCGAGGCGCGCAAGAATATACAGCGCAAGAGTGATGAGCGCACCTGCCGCAAGCAGAAATGTTTTAGTCGTTGTGAACGGAACGGCCGTGGACGGAATAAAAATAAAAATAGCGCCGACAAGAGTGGCAAGGAATGCCCAGACGCTTATGGTCTCGATCGAACGACGAGGAGCGGGTGTTTGGTTTTGCGGAGGCATGTTTATTTCTGATGAAAATTCAATGATAATACCGTTCAGTATATCCCGCCGTCGCCCTTGTCCAGACACTCATCCACACCCTGATCTTGTGGTATAATGTTGCCGGACCGAGCTGGACGATCGCCCTGTGAGATAATTGCGGGGAGGAAAGTCCGAACATACACTCTGCTTAACCGCGGAGGAGACAGGTAGCGGGTAACGCCCGTCGTCCGCAAGGATAGAGGTGCCTACAGAGACGCCTTCGAACGAAAGTGAGAAGGCGCCTCTGTGAGATATCGCGCAAGCGGTTATCTCACTGAGGCGAGCTCCAAAGGTAACTTCGGAGGTGCAACGATTAAATCCTTACCCGTATGCAAGGCCGTGCCCTATTTCGGTAGGGAGTGCCGCTCGAGCCCGCAAGCAATTGCTGGCCCAGATAAATGATCGTCTCGGTTTTCTTTAAGAGAATTCAGACAGAATTCGGCTTATCGGCTCGGTCTATATAATGTTAAAACCCACGCTCCTGCGTGGGTTT
>CAYHIQ010000051.1:0-4349 GCA_964356775.1 uncultured Candidatus Saccharibacteria bacterium
CGAAGCTTGGCATACAAACCATTCGCGATCTCCTCTACCATTTTCCTGCTCGCTATGAGAATGCGGGACCAACCGGGACGATTGCCGGAATATCGGCGGGAAGCGAAGTCACACTCTACGGGACCGTTCGCAAACCCGATATACGCAGGACATGGAAGAGCCGTCGACCGATTGCCGAGGCGTATCTAGAAGATGCCTCTGGAAAGATAAAAATGATGTGGTTCAGCCAACCCTATATTGCAAAAACACTTCACGACGGCATGGTAGTGAAAGTCAGCGGACGCGTGGCAGGTGAAGGAGCGAAGATATATCTCGCCAATCCTGAGATTGATAAAACTCCGGTTACCCCCGACACTATTCACGACTCGCTCTTCACCACGGGAGTATCACCCGAAAGCATTCCCCTCTACCCGATTTATCCAGAGAGCCAAGGGATCTCCTCGCTCTGGTTCTTGCACGCGGTCAGAAAGGTTTTTGAGACAAACGTACACGAACGTATCGAAGACCCTATTCCAAAAGAAGTCCTCGAACACTACAACCTACCCACACTCTCTTCCGCACTCGTTTTCATACATGCACCGCGGCAATTAACTGACGCGGCCGCTGCGCGCAAGCGTTTTGCTTTTGAAGAAGTCTTCGCACTCCAGATCGTGATGCAGCAACGTCGCCGTGCACTTTTAAAAGAAGAGGCGCTGCCAGTCGATGTGAATCGACTGGCGCTTGCAGACTTCATCGCATCCTTCCCTTTCCCCGCGACTAAAGCCCAGCTGCACGCGATCGAAGCCATCGTCGCTGACTTCGAGAAAACGCATCCCATGCTTCGTTTACTTGAGGGCGACGTAGGTAGCGGGAAGACCGCGGTCGCTGCCGCGACCGCGTATCTCGTCGCGACGTCACTGCCGAAAGGCAGAGTTGCCGGTACACTCCAAGTCGCGTACCTCTGCCCGACTGAAATCCTCGCGAAACAACATTTCTCAACCTTCGTTTCGTATTTCAAAGATCATCCCATCCCGATTGGACTTATCACGGGCAGCGAGTGCCGCAAATTTCCTTCCAAAGTACGCTATGAAGAATCCGCTAAACTTTCAAAAGTAGCATTCAAAAAGATGGTGGCGAACGGCGAGATACCAATCGTCATCGGCACACACGCGATTATCGAAAAATCACTCTCATTCAAATACTTCGCGTACGCCATCATTGACGAACAACACCGCTTCGGCACCGTGCACAGAAAAAAACTCGCGACTAAAGGAGTGATTGCCCCGCACTTACTCTCAATGACAGCAACGCCCATCCCTCGCACACTTGCACTCACAATCTACGGCGATCTCGACCTCACCGTACTTGATGAAATGCCTGCAGGAAGAAAACCTGTCGCCACCGAAGTACTTGGCCCGGAAAAACGCGAGCATGCGTATGAGCGCGTACGCGCCGAACTTGCTGCAGGCCACCAAGCCTATGTCATCTGCCCTCGCATCGACGAACCAGACCCGGCGAAAGAACTCGCACTCCAAGCGAAATCCGTGAAAGCTGAAGCGACGCGTTTGAAACGCGACGTATTCAAAACTGCGACGATAGACATCCTGCACAGCAAGATGAAACCATCGGAAAAAGAAGAGACGATGAAAAGATTTGAAAAAGGGGAGATCGATATCCTCGTCGCAACGTCAGTGGTCGAAGTGGGCGTGAATGTCCCGAACGCGACCGCCATCCTCATCGAAGGCGCCGAGCGCTTCGGGCTCGCACAACTGCACCAGCTGCGCGGACGAGTCCTTCGCTCCACGCACCAATCGTACTGCTTTGCGCTCCCCGAATCATTCGGTCAGACGACCCGAAACCGCATGAAAGCCTTTACGACCGCAAAGAACGGCTTCGAGCTTGCGGAATACGATCTCGCTTTGCGCGGCGCAGGCGAACTCGTCGGCGGCAAGCAATGGGGCGTTTCCGACATCGCGATGGAAGCGTTGAAAAATATAAAGCTAGTAGAAGCAGCGCGTACTGAAGCGACACAACTCATTGCAAAAGATCCTGAATTAAAAAATCACCCCGTCCTCGCGCTCCGCGCCCTCGCCGCCGACCGCGAGATGCATTTGGAATAAAAGGATGCTCCTGCGCCTTTTGAAGACGCAGGAGCACTGGGTGAAAGGATTTGAATTTTTTGGTAGCTCAATACTGTCTAGACATTAGCGAGCGGGATTCCACAAAAAATACGTTGAAATAACAAAATGCGTTGGGGTGTAGGTAGTAACTTTTTTGTCGTCATCCATTTCCGATACGCAATTAAAAATTGCACGGAGTCTCGGCTCCACAAACCAGATGACCCCGCTTTTTATGGCTTTGTTCACCTTCGAGTCCTTGTTGTCCATGAACGAAAGAAATGCTTCATGGGTAAATGGCTCCCAACTCCCCCTAGCTTGCGCGAACTGGATAAAGGCCCAAAGCACAACGCGTTGCCCATAGTCGAGGAAGTTATCAAAACCCTTAGGCTCTTTTGAAGAATCCAGGTGGTGCGGTTGAATAGGATACTTTTCCTCCATGGTTTCTCTCCTTTTTTTGTTGTGTTTGATCGTTTAAACTGTCCGCAGCCATTCTAAACAAATTTTCTAGTATGTCAATGTGTGTTGGAATGGCACTCACTTTTTAGCAGTCATGATGAAATACGGCGGGAAATTCCGGAGTTCGAGCGAAAGGTTAATTTTCTTCTTAAAATATTTTTTGAGGTACGGAAACATGAGCGGAGAGAATTGGTAGAGAATAAATCGTCCGTGCTCTGAAAGCATCTGAAAAGTCTGCCTTGCAATAAAGTGTCGCTCTTTTGAATTGAAGAAGGAGAACGGGATGCCAGATACCACGACATCTACCCGCGGGAGTTTAAGCTTAGAGAAATCCTTGCAGATTTTCAACACGTCGCCATGCACCACATGAAGTCTCGGATCATGGATCTTTTTTAGCATTGGAATGAAGTGAGGACTCATCTCAATCGCAATGAGCTTTGCATCTTTCGGAATGTGCTCGAGCAGCGCTTTCGTAATGACACCGTTTCCTGCCCCATACTCAACGATGCAGGCTCGCGAGTGATGCGGAAGATTTTTCAAAATCTGCTTCACAACAAAACTAGAGCTCGGAGTAAGTGCTGCGACTTTATAATCCTGTAACGCAGTTTTTAAGAAATGAACTTTTGACATAATTCTGTGCACGCGCCAGGACTCGAACCTGGGACCAGTTGTGTATAAGACAACCGCTCTACCAACTGAGCTACGCGTGCGAGTGAGGTCATACGAATGACAGTATTCTGTTATTCGTATGCGCCGAACGAGCAGGCAGTATGGTAATCCATACGCGTGCATACGCTAATGGAATCACAGATGTCTATCTCCCGCAAATAATGAACGAATGTGTCCCAGTGCCTGCAACACATATTCTGACACGTCGCGATTCTCAAATATGACATTGCAAGTGCCATGAGTAAATTTCTGTACGTAGGTGAGATCGGTTCGATTCGATTGTTTTACATATGGCTTTCGGAATGAACTTAGCGGTAATCCAAGTATTCTCGACCAATATTTCAGTTCTTTCTGTGTGTCCATATCGGCGTACAAGTGAACATGTACACGCAGACGCTCCTTTGATACACCGAGTAATGCAAGCCAATGGATAAAGAATAGAAGCATCGCCGGATCAGTATTCGATAGTGTTGTGGTTGTTAATTTTGTCTTCCCTCCTTCTCCCCAGTAAAGGAAAAGTCCTGCGATAAGCAATTCACGGTCAGTGAATCTCGGAAATTCTTTTGCAATGCGCTCACGCACAGTTGTCCAACGCGATTCACGAGTTCTTCGACGGGTTTCCCGATACCGTTCAATACGCACCGCATTACGGCCTCTCAACTCGTTAATCCGTTCATTGGAAAGTGGAAGGTTATGAAGCCACAAACTTAGAGAACTTTTACTCACGGAAACCCTTTGTCTAATTTGGCTATAACTTGCGCCCTCTTGCCGCATTCTTATTGCCTCAGATTTTTCCTCTCGCAAGGCTTTCATACGAACCATTGTATACCAACAGAGTATTTACCGAACTACATCTTGTGGATATTTTAAGCCGATGTCTCGAGGGTCCTTGGTTCGAATCCAAGCGGGTGGACTAAATACTTAGGCGACAATATTGGGAGCGACGGGCGAGATTGTGATACCTTCCTCTTCCCTCTTTTTCGGCGTGATGCCGTTGGCGACAAGAATCTTCTCGAACTCATCGCGTTCGATAGTCTCCTTCTCAATGAGCTCTTTTGCGATAGCGTCGAGTACTTTGCGATGCTCGCTAATGACCTTCTTTGCACGTGTTTTCGCTTCGTCGAT
>CAYHIQ010000052.1:0-4060 GCA_964356775.1 uncultured Candidatus Saccharibacteria bacterium
TAACCCCTGCAACCACCCCTGTCACAACCCCCACCACCTCCTCGCTCTCCCTCACTCGCTCCCTCTACCAAGGCCTCAAGGGCACTGATGTGCAAAACCTCCAGACCTTCCTCATTAACAACAACTACCTCGCCCCCTCAAACACCACCGGCTTCTATGGCCCACTCACCAAGCAAGCCGTACAGAAGTACCAGTGTGCAGAAAGCATCGTCTGCTCTGGCACCGAAGCCACGACCGGCTATGGGGTCGTGGGACTGAAGACCCGTGCCAAGCTAAACGGCTCTGGCACACCCACACCCACCCCCTATGTCTCCACCTCCAAGCTCTCTCCTGCCCAAGCAGATGCAATCATCGCTCTTATACAATCCTTCGGAGCAGATGCTGCAGTGATTGCGAGAGTGAGGGTGGTGTTGGGGAGGTGAGGGGGGTGTTTATTTATAAATTTATTTTATTTAGTTAGTGAGAAAATGCTCTCTGTAAAGACTACTTTTTCGGTACTCAGGTTTTTGCATACGAAAAGCAAGAGGCGTATAATAGAAAGATATGGCAAAGGATTACTACAACGTACTAGGAGTCGATAAGAAGGCAAGCCAGGACGACATTAAAAAAGCGTTCCGTAAGCTCGCGCATAAATATCATCCTGACAAGGGTGGTACTGACGAGTCAAAGTTTAAAGAAATCACTGAGGCATACTCAATCTTGAGCGACGACAAGAAGCGTCGCGAATATGACACGTACGGCCAAGCATTCCCAGGTGGTGCCCCGAAGGGCGGCGGACAAGCGGGCGGGCCAGGGTTTGGTGGATTCGATTTCAATGGATTCCAGCAGGGCTTTGGGCAAGGTGGCGCCGAATTCGATTTCGGCGATATCTTTGGCGAGATGTTTAGTGGTGGACGCGGAGCTCAGAGCCGCACGCCACGCGGACGCGACATCTCCATCGATATCGAGATACCCTTCAAAGATGCGGTGTTTGGTACAACTCGCACCGTGCTCCTAGCGAAGGTTTCGACGTGCAGTCTGTGTCGCGGCAGCGGCGCAAAACCGGGTACCGATCTTGATACGTGTAAAACTTGTAACGGCAGCGGCCGCGTTCACGAGGCACGCAACTCCATCCTGGGGCAATTCACTTCCGTGCGCGCCTGCACCGTCTGTGACGGCAGCGGGAAAATTCCAAAGGAGAAATGCACCGAGTGTAAAGGCCACGGTGTGCACCGCAAAGAAGAGGAGATCAAAATCAACATTCCTGCCGGCATCGATAATGGAGAGATGATACGCATGCCGCAGCAGGGTGAAGCGATAAAGACGGGTATTGCAGGCGATCTCTATGTGAAGATGCACGTGAAGCCGCACACGATCTTCCGCCGCGATGGATCAAACCTAATTATGAATCTGTCAGTGAAGCTTACTGACTCCATTCTCGGTACTACGGTTCCTATCGAAACTTTAGAAGGAAAAACGCTTGAAGTAAAAATTCCGCCAATGAAGCGCGCAGAAGAGCATCTTCGCGTCGCGGGCAAGGGTATTCCCGTCGAGGGCGGCCGCGGTGACCTGATCATCCGCCTTGAAATTGCTCTGCCGCATAAACTCTCCGGAAAAGCTAAGAAAGCTATCGAAGAGTTAAGAACCGAGGGGCTCTAAAATCTGGAGTATACTATCCTCATGACAGCTGCCACGGAGGGGATTCAGCAAGTGAGCACGCTCGCAACAAATACAGCACTCTCGGTGTGGAATTCTGCGAGTGATTTTCTCATTATTCTTATTCTGCTCTCCGTCTTCTTTCTGTTTGCCTATTATGTCGGGCGCGGGCCATTTGTCGCGCTCCTGCTCGCATTTTATTGTGCCTATGCGCTCTATGCGATGTTCCCGTATATGTCCTATCTCCCGACAGCGCCGGCGATGACCGCTCTTCTCGCACATATCGGTCTGTACATAGCCTTTTCACTTGCGTTCTACATCATTCTGCGACGCGTCGTCGTCTCTGATTTTTTATATATCGGCATCTTCGGGCTCGTCGCACTCTCATTTCTTGGGGCGGCATTCCTGCTCGCTCTTGCGTACCATGTATTCCCAGTCGCTACTGTGTATAACTTCACACCCGCGATCGACCTCCTCTTCGCATCGAAAACATATTTCTTCTGGTGGTTTACCGCCCCTGCTGTCGGTCTCTTCTTTCTTGCGCGCTAGTGCTATATTTTAACCATGACTCTTGCCGAAGAACTCAAAGCACGGGGGCTTGTCGAGCATTTCTCTGCTCCTGTCGAGAATATTCTCTCCGCTCCACGAACAGTGTATCTTGGCATTGACCCGACCTCTGACTCGCTTCAGATAGGAAATCTCGCCGTCGTGCTCTTGATGAAGCGTCTCGGTGACGCCGGGAATAATCTCATATTCCTCGTCGGCGGCGCCACTGGCCAAATTGGCGATCCGAAAGAAAAAGGCGAGAGGGTCATGCTTGACGATGAGACTGTTGCCGCAAACACTCATGCCCTCAAAGCACAGCTGAAAAAGCTTCTCGGGAATGTATCTTTTAACATGGTCGACAATGCCGACTGGCTTACCGAAATTAAATTGCTGCCGTTTCTTCGCGACATCGGCAAGCACTTTACCGTCAACGATCTGATAAAACGCGACATCATCAAGAAACGTCTTGATACGCCAGATGAAAGCATTTCTTACACCGAGTTTTCGTACTCACTTTTGCAAGGATTCGATTATCTGACTCTTCATGAAAAATACGGCGCCGACTTACAAGTTGGAGGGTCTGACCAATGGACAAACATTCTCTCGGGTGTCGATCTCATCCATAAGCGTTTGGGGAAACAAGTGTATGCGATCGGTATGCCGCTTGTTACCGACTCGACTGGCAAAAAATTCGGCAAGAGCGAAGGAAACGCTATCTGGCTTGACCCGAAAAAGACCTCACCATTCCAGTTCTATCAATTCTGGATCAACCTTCCGGATGCGCGTATCGAGAATTATCTCAAAGTCTACACATTTTTGCCGGTCATCGAGATAGATGCGCTTATGGAACTACATCGCCGCAACCCGGGCGAGCGCCAGGCTCAGGAGACGCTCGCACGAGTCGTGACCGAGATCGTGCATGGTCCTGCTGCGACCGCGCAAGCTGCCGCCGCAACTGACGCTCTTTTCGGAGACACTCCTTTCAGCGAACTCTCGCGAGAGGCTCTGGCGGTCGCGCTTGCTGAAGCCCCTTCAGTAACACTCTCAAAAAAAGATATTGAAAGCGGCTATCCGCTCGCCGAAGCTCTCGTGATTGGAGGTCTCGCTTCGTCCAAGTCAGATGCACGTCGCATCATTGAGGGAAAGGGCATCACACTTTCCGGCCAGACAATCGAGAACCCCGATCAAAAAATCTTTGCCGGAGACCTCTCGCACGACTATGCTCTCGTCCGTAAGGGTAAGAGGGGAGTGCTTGCTCTTGTTTTAAAATAAAGAAAATGGCCAGCTCGCGTTATCGCAAGCTGGCCATAAGTTTTCAGACAAGTGTCATCAGTAGTGACAGGTTGCATCTGCATCTACATGTACGGGCTGGGGACGCTCTTCTTTCGGGGCATTCGGACAACCTCCTTTCGGATCGATGCCATCCGGTCCACCAAAAGCATTAGAGTCCATCCAGCACCCACACCCGTGGAGACATCTAAGAGTTTTAGTCCCACGGTATCTATGTTCACCGACTTCTCTAATCATGCACGTCTCCTTTCTAAAGGTAAGGTTCTGCGAACGAATTTTCTATCCAATATTATGCATCAAAACCATTTTAAAAGCAATAGGTTGGTACTTAGCTCATTTTGAAATATAGATCAAATCCGCTATAGTGACTCTATTGCGTCGGTGGCGGAGTGGTCAATCGCAACAGGCTGTAAACCTGTCGGACATAGTCCTACGAAGGTTCGAATCCTTCCCGACGCACAAATGAAAAGCCTCGAAAGAGGCTCTTATTTGTGCGTCGGAGCAGTGCTGGGAGCACTGCGGGAAGGATTCGAAGACCTTGCGAGCATTTTATGGAGCGAAGCGAACAGAAAATCCGCAAGGTGTACTG
>CAYHIQ010000053.1:0-3915 GCA_964356775.1 uncultured Candidatus Saccharibacteria bacterium
TGGCTCGGCCTTCTCCTTCCCGTCCTGCTGTTCTTTTTTGATTGGTGGGGGGGTAGATACGTTGAAATGGATAGGACGGGAAGGAGGAAGGCCTCGTTTCCGGGGGTCTCGGAAAGTAGGTATTTCAGGGTATCCCAATATGCCCAACTTCTTACCTTAAAAGTTCGTTGAGAGGTAGTCGCGACCCCCTCCGATTTGAGCCCCGCGACATCGCCTTCTTTGGCGACAAAGTACTAAGTTAGTCTTTTCTGGCTACTTGATTCGGAGATTCCCAAAACGTCTCTATTTTGTTGCCATTTAGCGTATACTATCGATGAATGAAAAAGGATTCAGGCAAGTTAATTTATTCTCCAAGCGATCTTGTCCGCTACGTGACTTCGCCGTTCGCGTCATGGATGGACCGCTACTATTTGGAGAACCTCGGTACAATAGTTCCAGATCAAGAAACCGAGGAGAAGAAACTTATCGCGCAGACCGGGGATCAACATGAACGCGCCATACTCGACGAGTTCAAGGCGTCTGTTGCCAAGATTGCGGAGATTTCCAAAGCTGATTCTACTATCGCGCGTTCGGAGACGCTCTCTGCTATCAAAGCCAAGACGCCCATAATTTATCAAGCAGCTTTGGAAAGCGATGGATTCGCAGGATTCGCCGATTTTCTTATCCTCGACGCATCGGGACATTATCAAATATGGGATACGAAGCTTGCTCGTTCGCCCAAGCCTTACTACGCTATACAACTTTGTTGCTACTCTGAAATGTTCGCCGCAACAACTGGTGAGCAGATGCCGGAGAAGTTCGGTATCATTCTCGGTTCCAAAGATAAGATTGAGTTTCGTGTTGAAGATTTCATCCACTACTATCGCCGAGTGAAAGAAAGTTTTCTTTCGATGCAAAATAGTTTTACCGGGGATATGGCAGATCGCCCCGAGCCGCTCCCACCGGGCAGCGATCCCAACCGTCATGGTCGTTGGACTTCGCATGCCGAACGTTACTTCGATGAGACTGACCACCTCGTACGGGTGGCGGGAATTACCATTGGTCAGATTAAGAAACTAAAAGGGGCGGGCGTCTCGACAATGACAGCACTTGCCGCATCTTCGGGTAAATCTATCCACAAACTCGCTTCCGATTCCTTAGAAAAGCTTGTTGCTCAAGCACGCCTACAATGTGATACACGTACTAATCGATTGAAAGATGTAGAAGCCATCGCATCGTATGAAGTCTTGCTACAGACAGGGGCGAACGGAGAGCCTGTGGGCCTTGCGGCATTACCACCTGATCATCCGGCAGACGTTTTTTTCGACATGGAGGGCTATCCTTTGATTTCGGGAGGATTGGAATATCTCTTTGGAACTTGTTCAGTAAGTAAAAAGGCAGGCACGATAGAGTTTAGCGATTGGTGGGGACATGATCGTGATGAGGAGAAAGTCGCCTTTGAGGGCTTTATAGATTGGGTGTTCAAGAGATGGAAAAGTAATCCAGCGATGCATATATACCACTATGCCGCATATGAGGTGAATGCTGTGAGGCGTTTGAGTACACGCCATGATACCCGCCAGGACGAAGTGGATGATCTTCTCCGAAACGAAGTATTTGTCGACCTCTATCAAACCGTACGTCACGGGTTACGAATCGGCGAAGATAGTTATTCCATCAAGTCTGTTGAACATCTCTACCGGCCTCGCCGCTCCACCGAAGTCGCCACAGCTGTCGATTCTATCGTTCAATACGCACGATGGATGGAAAGCAAACAGCCTCGTGACTGGAAAGAGAGCACCATTCTAAAAGGAATACGTGATTACAATGAGGATGATTGTAAATCCACCGTGGAGCTTTTGCAGTGGTTAAGAAAGGTTGCGACAGAAAATAAAATTCGTGCAGTAGGTCCAGTATCCGCATCGGCTTCATCATCCTCTTCTACATCAAAGGAATTATCGCCAGAAGTTATTGCAAGACTGGAGGCCATCGAGAAACTCCGCAAACAGACTGATACGTTCTCTACTACACTTGCGGACTTGATAGATTTTCACCGTCGGGAAGAAAAACCAATGTGGTGGCGAATGTTTGACCGAACTAAGGCTACGGCTGAAGATCTTCGGGATGACTCTGGCTGTATAGAGGGAATCGAAGCAGTTGGATCTCCGAGATCTGAAAAACTATCGCAAATACAAATGTACAAATTTGATCCATCGCAAGAATGTAAACTTGCCGCCGGTGACAAGACTACTGTCATGTTCTCTCACAACATTGAGGGAAAATTTACGTTGATCGCACTCGACATGTCGGAGGGCACACTCGAACTCAAAATTAGTACGAAAGCATTGAGTGAGAAGTTTGGGGGATCTTTTCCTAGCCGAGGATCTCTGATTCCATACGAATATGTATCAGCGGCGGCAATTCAAGCTGCCTTGACGGGAGTTGCGGTGAAGCATTTATCAAAAGATCTACACGTCCCGGTTGCCGCTCTCTTCAATCGAGATGCTCCTGCGACCATATTGCAAGATGCTGCAGAAACGACGATTGACGCCGCTATTCGTGTCACCAGTTCAATGTCTGGTGGATGTCTTGTCGTGCAAGGTCCTCCTGGCACTGGCAAAACCTACACAGCGGCCCATGTTATCAACGCACTGGTTGCTGCCGGTAAGAAAGTTGGTGTTGCTTCAAATAGTCATAAGGCGGTAGTCAATCTCTTGATTGCTTGCGGTGAAGCAGTGAGAAAAGATGGGGGTGTTCTGCGAGGAATGAAAGTTGGTGGTGAGGACGAGGGGTCACTTTTTTCAGATAATCCCACCTTTCAGCACACTAAAGACAACAAAGACGCTCTCGATTCTTACAGTGGCGGAGTAATAGGAGGAACAGCGTGGCTCTTTGCACGACCCGAGTGGGAGGGAGTTCTTGATTTCCTATTTGTCGATGAAGCTGGCCAAGTTTCACTTGCAAATGCGGTAGCGATAGCTCGATCAGCAAAAAATATTGTATTGCTTGGCGATCAGATGCAACTTGAACAACCTATACAAGGCACTCATCCCGGCGATTCGGGATTGTCGTCTCTGCAGTACGCCCTCAAAGACTTGAAAACGAGTCAGCCCGACTCCCCGGTCTTTCATGCGGTAGTGCCGTCGGATTATGGCCTCTTTCTAGGTGAGTCACGCCGAATGCATCCATCTGTATGCCGTTTTATTTCAGAAAGTATTTATGAAGGACGCCTTGGTTCACATCCCGATTGTGTTAATCAAAAAATAGCAGTGCCAAAGAGCGGCGGTACTCTTATTACTAAAGAGAACGGTGTTGTCTTCAGCGGGATTGAGCACGATGGGAATATTCAGCAAAGCGATGAGGAGATTCATAGGGTGAAAATAATCTACAACGAACTTCTGGGGCGACTTTACACCGCATCAGATGGTAAGACAAAACCACTCTCACTTGAAGATTTTCTCTTTATTGCTCCCTATAACGCTCAAGTCCGAGCCCTCCAAGCCGAGCTTCCAGCCGACGCGCGCGTCGGCAGTGTAGACAAGTTTCAAGGACAAGAGGCCCCTGTTTGTATTCTTTCGCTTTGTTCCAGTTATGGTGAATATGGTTCGCGCGGACTCGCTTTTATACTAGATCGCAATCGAATCAACGTAGCCATCTCTCGTGCTCAATGCTTAGCGGTAGTTGTGGCTGACCCTCGCATAGCCAGTGCGGAAGCAGGCTCCATCGATGAGATGATGCTCCTCAACGTATTTTGTAAACTAGCCGACTCATAAGTATACTCAACTTTTAGCGCCAAACGTTACGTTCTCGGCCATGCGGCCTTGAGCTTGAGTATTTTCTAAGCGGTTTGAAAAATAATTTATTTTTTTAATCTTAATTAGTACCCCCCCACCAATCAAAAAAGAACAGCAGGACGGGAAGGAGAAGGCCGAGCCA
>CAYHIQ010000054.1:0-3820 GCA_964356775.1 uncultured Candidatus Saccharibacteria bacterium
TAGCGAGCAGGAAAATGGTAGAGGAGATCGCGAATGGTTTGTATGCCAAGCTTCGCAAGCGCCCGTTTCTGATCAGGCTTGAGGCGAGCGAAATGCTTATCAACAGTATCTTCTGGGTTCATTCTCATAGTATACTAGCGACTTCTATGGATACTAAATCTTCAAAAAACATACTCGCAGCATTTAAGAAACAGGGTGCACGCATCGAGACGAAAGCGCGCGTAAAGCTCACAAGCAAATCGGATTTCTCGCTTTGGTACACGCCGGGGGTGGGCGTCGCATCGCTCCACTTGGCCGCGCATCCGGAGGATGCGCGGAAGATGTCGGTCAAGAAAAATAGCGTTGCGGTCATCTCTGACGGTTCGGCGGTGCTTGGATTGGGAAACATCGGCCCATACGGAGCTCTTCCGGTGATGGAAGGGAAAGCGCTAATCTTCAAAGGAAAGGCAAACGTCGATGCGTGGCCGCTTGTGCTTGATACGCAAGATCCGGAAGAGATCATACGCATCGTGAAAGCCGTCGCGCCTTCTTTCGGAGGTATTAATCTCGAAGATATTGCGGCACCAAATTGTTTTGAAATCGAGAAGCGTCTTATCGAAGAGCTCGATATTCCAGTCATGCACGATGATCAGCACGGCACGGCTATTGTCGTGCTCGCGGGACTTTTAAATGCCGCGAAGGTGGTAAAGAAAAATTTCAAAAAGCTAAGAGTTGTCATCAGTGGTGCAGGAGCAGCAGGTACTGCAGTCGCGAAGCTTCTCGTCGCTGCTGGGATTACAGATATTATTCTTCTCGATCGCGCTGGAACGATCTTTGTCGGACGCACCGACTTAAATACTCATAAGAAAGAGCTCGCTGATCTCACAAATCCACGAAGGATTGAGGGTGGCCTCGCTGAAGCAATGCAAGGTGCAGATGTCTTTATAGGTGTTTCTGGCAAAGGACTCTTGAAGGCCGAACACGTCGCAAACATGTCGCCGTATGGCATTGTGTTTGCCATGGCAAACCCTGACCCGGAGATCCTGCCGGACGAGGCGAAGAAGGCGGGCGCAGTAGTCGTCGCGACTGGGCGTTCCGACTTCCCGAATCAAATCAACAATGCACTCGTGTTCCCGGGTATTTTCCGCGGCGCGCTCGACAAAGGTGTTAAGAAAATTACCGAAGAAACCAAGCTTCGCGCCGCACGGGCACTTGCAGCACTTGTCTCGAAGCCGACTGCAGCGAAGATTATTCCCGACCTTCTCGACTCGCGCGTAGTTAAAGCAGTTGCGCGGGCTGTACACTAGTTTTCATTTTTTGATATAATGGCCGCATGACTACCACAACCATCATTCTTATCGTCGTCGCAATCGTCGTGCTCTGGGTTATTTTTGCGTATAACCGCTTTGTTTCGCTCGTTAATCAGGCGAAGGAGGCGTGGGCCGATATTGCGGTGCAATTGAAGCGCCGTTACGACCTCATCCCGAATCTCATGGAAACGGTCAAAGGATACGCCAAACACGAGAGCGGTGTTTTTGAAAACGTGACCAAGGCCCGCGCACAGGCGATGCAAGCAGGCACGCCGGCAGAGCACTCAGCCACAGAAAACATGCTTTCGGGCGCCCTGAAGTCACTCTTTGCCGTCTCCGAGGCCTATCCGGAGCTCAAAGCGAACCAGAACTTTCTTCAGCTCCAGAAAGAACTCGGCGATACCGAGGATAAGATCCAGGCATCCCGCCGCTTCTACAACACAAACGTGATGACGCTCAATACCGCCGAGCAGTCGTTCCCTGGCAACCTTATCGCTTCGTCGTTTGGCTTTGGTCCGATGGATCTCTTCGAGCTTACTGCCGCAGATGCTGCAGCCGCCGAGCCGGTCAAAGTGCAGTTTTAATTCCATCTAGGGCGGAACAATGAATCTCTACGCGCAGCGCACCTCGAATATTCGTCGGACTTGGGTGCTCGTGCTCGGGTTCTTAGTCGTTGTCATTGCCGTCGGGTATGCCGTCTCGGTGTATTACGGCAACCCATCTATCCTCTATATCGCGGTTTTCATGGCGGTAGCGACCAATTTCTACGCGTACTGGGCGTCAGACAAGCTTGTGCTCTCAATGAGTCATGCTCGTCCCGCCTCGCGTGAAGAATTTTTTGACTTCTATACCGTTACCGAGAATCTTGCCATCGCGGCGGGGCTGCCAAAGCCGAAGCTCTATGTGATCGACGATCAGGCGCCGAACGCCTTCGCGACTGGCCGCGACGAGAACCATGCGGTCGTTTGCGCCACGACGGGCCTGCTTGCCATGATGACGCGTCCCGAACTCGAGGGCGTCATTGCTCACGAGCTCTCGCACATCAAAAATCGCGATATGCTCTTGATGACAATCGCAGTGGTACTCGCGGGCTTCGTTGCTATCATCGCAGACATTTTCTTGCGCATGTCTTTCTTCGGCGGTGGCCGAAATAATGACAACAAACAGGGAAATGCAATAGTGATGATCCTCGCCGTCGTCGGCATCGTGCTCGCGCCCATCGCGGCAAAGCTTATCCAGCTCGCCGTCTCACGTCGCCGCGAATATCTCGCCGATGCCTCGGGCGCCTTACTCACGCGCTACCCAGAAGGACTCGCCTCCGCACTCCAAAAGATTGGTAGCTACGCTTCGCCGATGCGAAGTGCTAACACTGCAACCGCACATCTCTTCATCGGTAATCCGTTTGGTGCCAAGGCGAGTGGTGTCAGCGGCTGGATCGAACGGATGTTCTCCACGCACCCGACGATTCAAAGCAGAGTTCAAGCATTGCTTGGACCAAACAAAAGTATCTAGTGCCGCGCTAAAGCGGATTTCTGAGCTTCGGTGCGGCCGCCGGTACAGGAAAGAATCAAAGCCCTGCTTGGAAAGTAGCGAGTTTTTCTGTTATATTTGCAGCGTACGGAGAGGTGGCAGAGCGGTCTAAAGTATCGCATTGTTCCCGACTTGCCAAACATCGAGTTTCGCGAGATGTTTGTTGCAAGTCGCAATCCCACGCAAAGCGGAGGCGTCGCATAGTGGTCGAGTGCACCGCCTTGGAAAGGCGGCAGGTGGGAAACCGCCTCGAGAGTTCGAATCTCTCCGCCTCCGCTTTGCGTGGGAGAAAGGTGGCGTACGGGAAACTGTACCGGGAGTTCGAATCTCCCCCTCTCCGCCAGATGTCCAAGTTAGAACCTTAGGTACGGCAAGGGTTTTTGAGCCCTTGCCCACGACTTTTGGGGGATCGAATTTGGACAATTGTAAATCCATAAGAACATCAAAGACTGGCGTCCATATCGGCGTCAGTTTTTGATTTTGTACGGTGAAGCCCTCAATACAAAGCTTTAGTACAGTTCGCTTCTGACTCGTGCCACTCTTTTGGTACACCTGATCGGCATGGTCTGTGAAGTCTAAAACCTCGTTAAATTTCTGCACGAATTTGTCCGACTTACCCTCGAGCACTGCCAAGTGATCCTGATACATTTCTTTCTCCTTAAGAAGCTCGTCCTGAATCTTTATAAAGACCTCTGCGTCTATGATGCGTTTTGAGCGATCCACGACAATATTGCGGATCTGCTGTTGCACCCTGATCAAGTCGTGCTTGATGCTCTTGCGTTCGCTATCCTCCTGCGTCAGACGCTCTTGTGCGAAGTGTTGGAAGTACGCATCCAGAACGGTCTTGAACTTAGGTGGCAACTGCACGTGCGAGAGATACGCTACGACCTGTTCCTCAATAATCTCGGATCGTGTGTACTTTCTTTCCGGACACTTAGCGTCACGCCGGTGAGAGCAGTTATAGTACAGATGACCTTTTTTCACCTGACCACTCAACATCG
>CAYHIQ010000055.1:0-3732 GCA_964356775.1 uncultured Candidatus Saccharibacteria bacterium
CCGCACTCTTCAAGGACGTAACGGAGCAGGGCGTGTTGTCATCTCTGGAGAGAATTTGCCTAAGTATTTCGCGATCTGCAGAGAGATCTCAGAACTCAATGATTCGAACAGTCTTGCAGTCAGGAAGGGGTCTCAAATTGATCCGGCATTTTTAAGGCCGGTAGGGAGGATACCTGGAAGTCTGAGGCAAGTTTTAACATCCATTGAATAGTACATGGAGGTGCATACAGCCGACTGGTGGGAACCAGTCGGCTGATATTTTTAATTATTTTCGTCAATCGTTGTCAAACATACTTCATGCGGTACACTTCTTTTCAGAAACTTTTGAACCTTTTAGAAAGGGGGTTGTTATGGAGTCTTCTGATCAGGAGGGACAGCGATTAGAATTTGGCGATCTTACTCACATCCGTATCGCACTTGGGGCGCGGCGGCAGCAACTTCTGGATGATAAGCACGAGCTGCAACTCAATATTTCGGGCCTCGGTGTGACGTATCATGCGAGAACCGGTCGGCCGATTATTCCCCAAGGGAAAGAACGAGAGTATGAAAAGATCTTTCAGAATGTGCTCGACATAGAGAAAAAAATCAAAAGCATCCCTGTTGAATATTTAATTCTCTCAAACTCAAGCACGTTTGTGCGCGGCCGACTAGAAACCTAGTCGGCCGTTTCACTTTGGTTAGGTAATTCATATACATTTTTGCAAAAAATACGGTGAGCGGGTACTCTGCCTCAGGGATATTTTGAACTTTTTAGAAAGGAGATTCGCATGGCGTTGTTTGCCCGGAAGATTCACGGATGCGTATTTGTTAAGCGTTCAGGCAAGTATTACGTTTCGCTGGTCGAGCTCGCTAAGGGAAATGGCGACTTCTTCAGCTTCGTTCTCGTGCTTAAGATCGTGTCTCTGAGCGCCAAGAAAAGAAGTGATATGTTTCGCATGAGTTATCTTGATGAGACGGATGTCGAAAAGGCCGTCGAATGCTATTTCACCCCAAAGGGCAGTGTGCGGAAAGATTTTCCGGGAATCAAGGACGATCGATGGAAAATTGCGAGCCCCTGGCTCGTTCAGGCAGTCGACACTGATCAGATGGCGTCTTCTTGGATGAGGGTCAGAAAATCTCTTGCTCTGGCTCGACCAAGATCTGGAAGAAGGTTCTGGAGCGGCCACTTACGTAAACGTAAGTGGCCGCTTGGGAAACAAGAGCACTCATAGTTTATTAGAACGGTCAGCTGGAGAAACCGGCTGGCCGTTTTCCATTGGAGTACCATCGGAAAAATCGTATACTAGCAGCATGCGCGCGAAACAGTGGCGACAAGGGGTTCTTATTGGCATTCTTTTGCTTGTCGCCTTCTGGCTCGTGTCGCTTATCTGGGGCCTTGCCGAGAAAGCGCATGTTGCAGTGTCTCAAGCGCACGAGGCGGAGCGGCAGTATCAAGCACTCGAAGGGCGCAAGACTCTGCTTCAAGCAAATCTCGCTGCGCTCGCTACTGCTCGCGGACAAGATGCCGCTATCCGGACGGCGTTCGGGGTTGCGCGTCCGGGAGAAGAGGTTATCGTGGTGGTACCGCCTGCTACCGCGACTCCGACGACGACTCCGTCCTTGTGGCAGCGAATATTGGATTGGTTTTAAGATTTATTTTACCGAAATCTGACTTCGGTATGTAAATGAAGCGGGTATGGTTTAGTGGTAGAACGCGACCTTCCCAAGGTTGAGACCCGGGTTCGATTCCCGGTACCCGCACCAGGACAGGGAACATGCCAACCAAGCATGTTCCAACATCTAGAAGACAAAATACATTGTAGGTACAATGTATTTTCGTGATCAAAACTTTTTCACCGCTATCGCGTGTTATCCACAGAGGCAACGAGAATCGAACCTTCTGGGGTATGTTCAAACATACCTAGGACTCCAATTCTAGATATTTATCTTTGATTTGTTCGGCAACTACTCTCAATTCCTCCTCTGGAGTGGACTCCCGTGATCCTGGTCGATAGAGGAATTTTCTCGGTTCATATTCCGTAATTCCCGTGTCTCCACTACTCCTTGGCACAAGGTGAAGATGGAAATGGGGAACCGACTGGCCTCCTACCTCGTTCTCGTTCCATACATGATGAAACCCCTCTGCGCCGAATAAGCTCTTCAATGCAGGTTTCATTTTAATGGCGAGTGTAAATAGGGCGTCTCGCTCAGCATTCGTCAGATCCTCAAATGTTGCCACGTGACGAATAGGAGATAAGAGAATGTGCCCAGGAGTAATTGGCATATTTGTGGGGAATGCCCATACAAGATCGTTCCGAAAAATAGTTCTGGCTTTTATCTCGGGCGAATTACAGTAAACGCAATCAATCATCGCGCTAGTATACTTTACATTCTCACCTCTGTATCTCTTCGCATCTCTCCTATACATTGTGCGGATGAAAATCGATGATGCAGAGTTCGAAGAGTTACTAGCCCTTCTTGGTCCTGAGAACGTCCCGTCTGATCCACTTCAAGCCCGACAGGCGGTCGAGAACTTTGTGGATCTGGTCGAACTCTTGATGAGACCTCTACCACTTCCACCTCCAGGTGGATCTTCGTTCAAGCGGCCTTCTTAAGTTCTTCCTCAACCATCTTCTCGATTGCTCTTACTGACGCGATTAAATCGAGTAGTTTTGGATCACGATTGATGTATCGGGTGCGAACGTCGTTGATGAGCCTGCACATGTAGGGAAAACGTGCCCAGTGGGCACATCTCGTGACATCATCGACCAGGAATGCTTTACTCCGTAGCAGATAGGATGAAGTCCAAAACAGCTCTTTAACCTTTAAGGAATGAGGGATTGATGAAAAAATATCTTCCCATCAAGGTAACAGAAAAACATAAATCTAAAATTTCACAAGCCCAAGAGAGACCCCTACTTCTCGTTGATGAATCTAATGAAAGTCTCGAGGCCATGGTCAAACTTTTTAACGCGGGGATAGATGTCGAAGTGTTCGGAGCTGAACCGCCAACTCCGGCTCCGATGCTATTTCCTCCAATAAACTCGAGCTGCATACGCCGCAGATATGTTGGTCTCGAAGGGGTTGAGAGATTCATCGAGGATGAAGCCGGCGCTTAAAGCAAAGCCCATCACTATTGAGATAGTGATGGGCTTATGTTTTTCATACGAGAATACTCATAAATATGTTCAAGCAGCCTTCTTTAGATTCGCCGGAACCATCTTCTCCACAGCTTCCACCGACTGGATCAACTCAAGAAGCTCGGGATCGCGATTTAGGTATCGGGTTCGAACATCGTTGACGAGCCTGCACTGCTTATTTCTGTGGATAACTATGCGTGCTATACTTGTCACATAACTTAATTTTTATGGATAAAAAAGTAACCATTTACAGCACCCCGACTTGTCACTTCTGCCAGATGACAAAAGATTTTCTTAAGGAAAAAGGTATTGGCTACACAGAACATGATGTAGCTCATGATCTTGAGAAACGCCAAGAGATGATTCAGAAATCAGGTCAGATGGGTGTTCCGGTTATCTTTGTAGGGGAAGAAATGATTATCGGTTTTGACAAGGAAAGGCTCGTTTCCTCGCTTGGTATTACGGCGTAGGAATCTCTTAATAAAGAGACACGAAGCACTTCTTCTTCAAGAGGTGTCTCGTGTTATATTCTTGCTGCGGTCTAGTATCAGCCCCTTTAGTTCAATGGATAGAACGGCTCACTCCTAACGAGCTGATTCAGGTTCGACTCCTG
>CAYHIQ010000056.1:0-3585 GCA_964356775.1 uncultured Candidatus Saccharibacteria bacterium
AGGAGAATAAAGACAAAGCGAACTTCTTCGCGCAGAAGGGAGGGAAGATGCGTCTTGTGGCGAAGAAAATGCGTACGGAAGTCGAAGAGATGGAGGAGGCGAAAGTGGATGTACGCAAAGAGGATCGGACCATCCGACCTTTTACTATTCCCGCACAAGATAATCTCGGCGGCACTGTTCTCACGCTCATGTCCTACACAGTCTTGAAGGGGCGGAAGCCCGTACAAAAGAAAGCGAACATTGCACTCCGAAAGAATCAGCATCTTCTTTTGCGCGGGCCGAACGGCATCGGTAAGAGCACTCTCTTGGAAGCGATTGCACGCGGTGTCGCTGAAGGTTCGACGATCGCTGAGGGTGTAAAGGTTGGTTATTATCGTCAGGATTTTTCCACTCTTGATTTCACTCAGACCGTCTACAAGGCGCTAGAGCTCGCGATGGGGAAGCCTGATGAGGAGCGACTACGAGCCACGGCTGCCGGGTTCCTGCTCACCGCGGATGTCATGCACACGAAGATCGGCAATCTCTCCGAAGGGCAGAAAGGTCTGGTCGCTTTCGCTTCGCTCGTACTCGAGCGCCCGGGACTCCTCATTCTCGACGAGCCGACTAACCATATCAATTTCCGTCACTTGCCCGTCATTGCGAAAGCGCTTGATGCGTATGCTGGGACGATGATTCTTGTCTCTCACGTACCGGAATTCGTCGCGCAGATCCGCATCGACGAAATCCTCGATCTCGAGAAATGAACACGGTGCGCACACTAGCGGCGACTTTTAAAGCTAAAGATGTTCTTGAGGGTGCAGGTGTGCGTCTGAAGCGCGGGTTCTCGAATGTTGAAGCGTCGCGTTTCGATCCATTCCTGCTTTTTGATGATTTCAGTTCGACCATTCCGGAACACTACCTCGCCGGATTCCCGTGGCATCCGCATCGCGGCATGGAGACGGTCACGTACATCCTCGACGGCGCGGTGCGGCATAAAGATAGTCTCGGGAATGAAGGAGTGATCGAGAATGGCGCCATTCAGTGGATGACGGCCGGCAGCGGCATTATTCACGAAGAGATGCCCGAGAGCGTGCACGGTATCCGCGGCTTTCAGCTTTGGGTGAATCTGCCGAAGAAAGATAAGATGCTGCCGCCGCGCTATCAGGATCTTAAGGGGGCGACAGTGCCGACTGTTGCGCTTGGCCCACAGGCGCGTGCCCGTGTCATCGCCGGCGCGCTTGCGGGCATTGTCGGTCCGCTCAAATCGATCGCCGGCAACCCGCTCTATGCAGACATTTCACTTGATGCGAACGGTTCAGTTTCAATCCCACTAGCTATTGAACATACAGCGTTTGCATACGTAGTCGAAGGCGCACTCGGTGTGGATGCTGGTGAGCCGACGTACTATGCGCCAGGGACTATCCTACTTTTTGATCGCGATGGTGACGTGCTTAATTTGCGCGCGCCCGCTACGGGCGCACGCTTCCTTCTCATCTCCGGCGTACCACTCAATGAGCCGATCGCATGGCACGGTCCCATCGTGATGAATACCGACGAAGAGTTGCGAGAGGCATTTCAAGAATTAAACGAAGGCAGTTTTATCCGTACGCACTGAGTGGTGATTACGCGCTCGCTTTCTGGGAGAAGCAGGTATGATGATGGCATACATGGAAAAAAGTAAATTTCAAGAAGAAGCCGAAGAATTATTTGAAGTGCCCGCAAGGGTTTTAGAAGAAGGTGCGATTTTTATAGAGAAGGAAGAGAGAATCCTCACCAGCAAGAGACCGTTCAAGCGCGCGGAAGAATATTGGGACACTCTCGGTCCCGGGCTCACTACCGGCGCGGCCGACGATGATCCTTCTGGTATTGCCACTTACTCACAGGCAGGTGCCAAGTACGGTCTGCAGCTTATCTGGCTCTCGCTCTTTACGTATCCTTTCATGGCTACGGTGCAGGAGATGTGCGCCCGCATCGGTCTTGTCTCGGGTCAGGGGCTCGCAGCAAATATTCGTCATCGGTATTCGCCACAGGCGCTATATCTGGTAACGACACTTCTTTTTTTCGCAAATGTGTTCAATATCGCTGCCGACCTCGGCATGATGGCGGCGGCATCGCGCCTCCTCTTCCCGAGTATTAGGTTAGAACTGTTCGTCATCTTTTTCGCCGGTGTCAGTCTCATGCTTCAGATATTTACTCCGTATGCGCAATACGCAAAGTATCTGAAGTATTTGACGTTTGCTCTTCTTTCATACGTCGTCGTTGCATTTTCCGTAGGGCTCGATTGGGGCAACGTTCTTCGACACACATTCATCCCCTCACTGACCTTTTCCAAAGACCAGATTTTTCTCATCTGCGCCATACTCGGGACGACCATTTCGCCATACCTTTTCTTCTGGCAGACCTCGCAAGAAGTCGAGGAGGATATCTTGCATGGCGAAACAACCATCGCTGAGCGCCGCGCACAGATGAATCCACACGTCTTGCAGAAGATGCGCACGGACGTATGGAGCGGAATGTTCTTCTCGAATCTCATCGCTTTCTTTATCTTCGCCGCAGTTGCCGGAACGCTCTACTCGAACGGCATTACGGATATCGTCACCGCAGATCAGGCCGCTCTTGCGCTGCGTCCTTTCGGTGAATTCGCCTTCCTACTTTTCGCGCTCGGCATCGTCGGAACAGGACTCCTTGCTGTGCCGGTCTTAGCAGGTTCGACTGCCTACGCGATCAGTGAGAGTTTCGGGTGGAAACGCGGTCTCTATCTTAAATTGAAACAAGCACGTGCATTTTATGGCGTCATCATCGTCGCAATGATGCTCGGCATCATTGCGAACTTCGCGCATCTCGATCCGATACGCGGGCTTATCTATGCTGCAGTCGCAAACGGCATCATCGCGCCATTTATCCTCTTCTTCGTCGTCCATCTCTCGAGTAGTCAGCACCTTATGGGCGAGTATACGAATCGCCCGTTTGTTGCGCTCATGGGGTGGGTCACTATCGGAGTTATGAGTATTTCGGGTGCCGCCGCCATCGCCACCTTGTTCTAAAGAGCGGTTAGCGGGCTTATACGGAGCTTCCTTTTTTATCTGTCGCGTGGTAACGTACTTCTCATGTCAATCCGAATGCGTCATACCAGAGGGCACACTAATAACCGCCGGTCGCACCATGCGCTCGCGGGTATGAACGTGATAAAGGATAAAGAAAGCGGTAACCTCCGTCTCCCGCACCGCCTCGATGAGGCGACTGGCATGTATCGCGGCAAGCAGGTCGCAGCACCTCGCGCTCCGAAAATACGTGCATCGAAGGTAAAGGGCCCTTCGACAGCGACTTCAGTCGAACATGTCCACGAACACGCACATGCGGAACACGCAAATGCTGAAGCGAAGAGCTCGAAAGGAATTTCTGGGAAAGTTGCAACGGGCGGGCGCCCTAAGGCGCGAAGCGGTTTCGGCGGAGGAGTTTAAGAAGTCTCACGACTTACTCACAGTTGTTACGGCCGCGCTCTTGCGCGGCCGTTTCAGTCTGTTACTCTGAACTTTAAGTTCTTTCCATGGCGAACCGACATCTAGCACGCTCCATCGTTCTTCAGACACTCTTCGAGTGGGATAC
>CAYHIQ010000057.1:0-3561 GCA_964356775.1 uncultured Candidatus Saccharibacteria bacterium
GCTTTGATCTCGCCGGTAAAACTATTGGTGTCGTCGGTACTGGACACATCGGTGCCCACGTTATCCGCATGGCGCAGGGCTTTGGTATGAAAGTCATAGGGTTTGATGCTTTCCCGAACGCAGATCTCGCTCATACACTCGGATTTACTTACCTACCGCTCTCCGAACTGCTCGCGACCTCCGATATCATCACCCTGCACGTCCCCTACAACGAACACACGCACCACCTTATCAATCGCGAAAATATCGGTGGCATCAAAAAAGGCGCCTACCTCATCAACACCGCACGCGGAGCCGTTCTTGAGACACAAGCGCTTGTCGAAGCCCTGAAAAATGAGGTCATTGCAGGTGCCGGACTCGACGTGCTTGAAGAAGAGGGGTATCTTGCCGACGAAGCGGCTCTCCTTACTGCTGCGCATCCTCACGAAGAAGATCTCAAAACCGTCCTTGCGGATCACTACCTCATTAACCATCCGCGCGTCATCGTGACACCGCATCTCGCTTTCAACACGACCGAGGCCGTGAAGCGCATCCTCGATGCCACTATCGAAAACATCCGGCACTTCAGCGGGGGGACGCCTTCAAATATCGTTGCCGCGCGTCCTTAATTCCCTAGCCTTGACGAGGCGATACTGTAAACGGGGACCGTCTCCGTTTTAGGAAACTTTTAGCTGATCAAATACGAAACTCCACATATCCGCTTCTTGTTCCACAGCGCGCGAAACTGCATGGGCTCCGCCGTGCCCCGCTTTCATCTCTACACGCATGAGTATCGAATTCTCAGACGCGTTTGCTTCTTGCAGACGAGCCGCGAGCTTATAGGCGTGAAGCGGATGCACACGGTCATCACCATCGGAGGTCATGATGAGTGTAGCGGGATACTTTTCGCCATCTTTCACATTGTGATACGGACTATATCCAAGCAAGTAGGCGAACATGTCTGGGTTATCAGGATCACCAAAATCAGGTATCCAGTGACGACCGCCGTGATGAAGATGGTAGCGGAGCATATCTGCTACCGGCACACGGCATACGACCGCCTGCACAAGATCCGGACGTTGCGTCTCAACTGCAGATACGAGAAGGCCGCCATTACTGCCGCCCATAATCACAAGCTTCTCTTTTGACGTGTACTTTTCAGAAATGAGATACTCCGCCGCAGCTATGAAGTCGTCAAACACGTTTTGCTTATGCTTCTTCATCCCCGCCTCGTGCCATTCGCGACCGAATTCGCCGCCACCTCGAAGATTAGCTACCGCGTAGATACCGCCGCGCTGAATGAGCGGAATCGGATTTGTGGTATACGCAGGACGAAGGCTGATATTAAATCCGCCATAGCCATACAGCATTGTTGGATTATTCCCATCCTTTCGGAAATCTTTTCGATGCACGAGGAACATCGGGATCTTTGTGCCATCCTTAGAAGTAAACCAGACCTGCTCGGTCACTATCTCCTCAATATCAAATGTCGCTCTTGTTTTATGGAATACTTCAGATTCTCCCATCTCTAGTTCCATGCGGAATATGGTCGAAGGATATGCGAAAGAAGTAAATGAGTAGAAGAGCTCCTTCCCCTCTGCCTCGCCGGAGAATCCGGCGACGGTTCCAATGCCTGGCAAATCAATATTCTTTATAAGTTCCCCAGTTAATGAGTATTCGACAACTATTGACTGCACATTGTGGATATATTCCGCGAAGAGTTTGTTGCCGACAAACTTAAAGTTCTGAAGCACATCCTCACGTTCTGATAACACATCAGTGAATTCAGGCTTGCCAGCGAGTGCCTGCTCAACGGACGTCGCCATAAGTTTCCAACGCGGAGCGCCATCATTAGTACTGACGTAGAGTCTATCGCGATGGATGTGGCCATCGCACTCCGCGCCAGGTACACGTTTTACTACGAGCCTGAAATCGGAATCAGAATCTGCTTCTCTGATATAAATTTCACACCAGCTCTCTCCTCCTTCCTGACCGTATATAATGCCTATCTGGTATTTACCGTCATGCGAGAGCGAGGTTGAAGGGCTCCATTCGCGAACGAATCCTTTTCCCCACACGTATGTGTCTTCTTCCAAGTCTGTACCGACCATATGGAAATATATGCGCTTGTGAAATTTAGGCTCATTTTCAGGAGCCTCAGGATCACGTCGGATATACCAGAAGCCCGTACTGTCTGCATTCCATGCATCCATAGATGGATAGAGACCGTCCGGAACGAGATCAGGAAGCGTCTCACTCGTATCGACATTGAGTACGTGTAGGTCTCGCTTATCGTTTGCGGATTTTGAGAGGCCGTACACAAGCCACTTCCCATTGCGCGACGGAGCCCAGCCTGAAAGTACAGTCGTTTTGTCGGAAGATAGCGTGTTCGGATCTATGAGCACACGCTCCTCGCCAGAAAGTCCTTCACGCACATAGAGTATCGACATATCCTGTTTCGCTTCTCGGCGCATGTAGAAATACCTGCCGTTTCTCGGAATGATGTGCCCGAAGGAATCATACTCCGTGAGTTCCTTGAGCTCGTCACGGATACTATTGCGCATCGTGAGAGAGGGAAAATAGCCCGAAGCTGCTTCAGCTTGCTTCGTGAGCCAGTCGTGCAGCTCGGGCTCGTTTGGATCACCTTCGAGCCAGCGATAGGGATCAGGGACTTTCGTACCGTGTAATTCCTCAATCAAATCATCCTCCCGTGTCTCTATCTTCATTCTTTTAAGTGTACTTTGAATTATGCCACTGTGAATCTGATCTTCACAGCAGTTTGATGGTCCTATTCCCCTTTTGTCTTCAGATACGCGTTGAAGATTTTGACCAAGGAAGTGACGATGAGGGCGGAGTAGAGGACGATGAGAATGAGGGCCGTAAAATCCTTATTCATCCCGAGAGTGCCGCCACCGCCGGCATTTTCCAGAAGGAACGTCACGATCATAATCACGGGCACCCACCAGCGCGCAAATCTCCACCACGCATGAAAGACTTCATATTTCATGCGGTAGGTGATGAGGGAAAGGAGGAGGAGGGGGAAAAATGGCATGAGGGCAAAAGCAAGAGGTTCACACCATTCTATGTAGTGGGGGGTAGCTACACCAGGATGAAATACAGATGCACCGAGTGGTGGAGCAATCCATAAACCCTCTGTCCATATACCATTTATCCATTCACCCTTCATGCTTTCACTTATTTTCAATGAACAATCCAATCCTTTTAATTGCCCAAATCCTAGTAAAATAATCAGTATCAATGCTCCGAGTCCAACAAACAACACAATTTTCTTCGTATTCATAACTTATCTAAAATTAATAATTTATCTCTGCCTTTCCCTTGTTTGTCGTGATATTGATAATTACTAACCCTGGCAAGAGTTCTTTGTTCTCTTTTTCGTCATCATTACCGCGTTTCCCTTTCATATTCCTCTCAATCTTCGTCGCATTTTTCTTTGCATCGTAGTGACCCTCGATTTTCAGAACGCCTACCACCGTCGCTTTTTCTTGAAGCTCTTTCAGCTTACTTGTTTTATCGGTGGACCATTCATATTGTAATACAGTTTTTGGGTTTTCTGTTGTG
>CAYHIQ010000058.1:0-3508 GCA_964356775.1 uncultured Candidatus Saccharibacteria bacterium
TAATAAGAATCGTATGATTATTTCAATAGAAAAAAAGAAATTCTCAGAAGCTGTTCATATAGTGGCGAGATTTGCTCAAAGGAAAAGCGCCACACTTCCTGCACTCTCCTCAATACTCATCATCGCCGGCGATGATGGTATAAAAATGCGCGCTACAAATCTTGAAACAGGTATTGATCTAAAACTTGAAGGAGAATGTACTGTCAAAGGTGTTGTCGCTATCCCAGCGATACTACTACAACAAATAGCGAGCTCATTTACTCAAGAGGGGAAAATAACCCTTGAGCATATAGGGGATATTATTTCAATCACGAGTGGTACGAGTAAGAGTTCAATAAAAACAACCCCATATGATGATTTTCCCTCAATTCCATTTCCAGAAAATCCAAAAAATAGAATAGTCCTTCCAGGAGTTATTCTCCGTTCATTATTTACCTCTATTGCGTCCTGCGCCTCTTCTTCCACAGTTCGTCCTGAATTATCAAGTGTATATATATCTATTGAAGGAGGGGTTTTAACGGCGGTGGCGACTGACTCATTTAGACTTGCTGAAAAAAAAGTACCACTTGCTAATAAAGGGACTCAAGGAAAATTTCTCATCCCGGCAAAAAACGCTCTCGATATAGCTCAAGCGTTACCCGATGAGGATATTATTATATCGTTTGATGAACATCAATGCGCCTTCGTTGGGAATGGAGGAATGCTCGTCTCTCGCCTGACGAATGCGGTATATCCCGATTATCGACAGATCATACCGAAAGAATCAATTGTTGAGGCAATCATACTACGGAAGGATTTTGAGAATGCTTTAAAGCGAACGACTATTTTTTCTGATCTATTTCAGAAAATACGCATCAATTTTGATCCAAAAAAGAATCTTTTCTCTTTCTTTGCACGGAATGCTGACGTTGGAGAGTCGATAGAAACACTTCCTGCTCGCATATCGGGAAGCGCTCTTGAACTCTCTTTTAATCATCGATATCTTTCTGCAGTTTTGTCGCTTACTAGTGCGGAAAGTATCTCTGTTCTTGCGGCAGGCATCGGCCGCCCACTTATCATAAAAGGTATTAATGACACCTCTCTACTCTATTTAGTGTCCCCAATGAATCAATAAAACAAGCCGCTCGTCCCATCCCCGCCGCAGAGCGGACGGGGCATTGGGCGAGCGGCTACCATGGTGTTTTGCTAGACAAAGAGCGCCCCACCGGGCGCACTCGCCGCAACCCGCATGCCGCGCAAAGCTGCGGCGCGGGAATTGCGGAGCGGCGATTCATCCCCGCCCTTTGAGGGCGGGGCACTCTCGCCGTCCGCTAGTAATATCAATACAGAGAAGTCGTTGAGGTTGAGATCGTTGCGGTAGGGGTAATAGGGACGGGGAGCATCATACCGTCGGAAAAAAGATTAGGATGGGAGTTATACCAAGCAGCAACAGCATATTCCCAATAATCGAATTGTGGGTCTTTGGAGGGGTCAGTGGGAGGAGGACCTTGAGGATTACTCTTATCGGTCCAATACAATAAACTATGCGGTACAATGTTCCCTTGGGAATCCGGTATGCGCCAATTCCCCTGTAACATCGGCGGAACAGAATCAAAGATAGGGCTTGGTTCGCCAAAATACGTCTTTGGATATTTTGAAAGAGCGTACGCCATCGCTTCATGCCACATGGGGGCCGCAATAAAACCAGCAACAGACTTCACCATGGAGGAGTTGTCATTATTTCCCACCCACACACCAATCGCAATAGAAGGAGTATAGCCAATAACCCATGCATCACGCGTGTCGTCTGTCGTACCCGTTTTCACCGCCACATCATATCCAGGGAAAGAAAGGGGAGAGTTGAGAGGGTATTCTGGGAGACGCGCCTGAGCGCTTGAGAGTAGTGCAGACATATCGCGGGCAATGGTTGCAGGAAGTACGGCGGAGGATTCTGGTGAAAACTTTTGCAGTACATTTCCTGTCGCATCAGTAACTTCAAGTATACCGGTGGGGGTGTTGAGTATTCCATCATTTGCAAAAGCGGCATAAGCACCAGTTAGGTCAAGGAGACGCACCTCGCCGCCTCCGAGTACAAGGGTAAGCCCATACTGGCTCGGGTCGCCGAGCGTTGTAAGGCCAAATGACTTTGCGAGATTGATGGCATTTTGTATCCCGACGAGATAGAGCGTTTTAATAGCAGGAATATTGATTGATTGAGCAAGCGCTGTTTCAAACGTCATAGGGCCGCGGAAGGCATCGTCATAGTTAGAGGGCGCATAACAAGGAGGGGTATTGTTCCTCGTGTCCGACGGTTTGCATGCTGTTGAAAATTGAGTTGGGACATCGAAAATAATCGTGTCGCGTGTGTAGCCATTTGCAAGGGCGAGCGAATAAATAAAGGGCTTCATGGTTGAGCCGGGCTGGCGAGAGGCAAGCGTTGCGTTGTATTGCCCGTCAATTTCTTTATCGAAGAAATTCCGCGAACCGACCATTGCGAGGATTTGCCCGCTCGGAGGGTCGATGGCGATGAGGGATGCATTCGAGGCTCTAAATTTCTTTACATTTTCAAGTGCATTTTTGTGTACAATCTCCTCAGCTCGTACTTCAAGATTTACATCAAGTGTCGTAATAACTTTCAATCCCGACATTAGAGCTTTGATGCCGTACGTTTTCTCGAGTTGATTCAGAATATAAAAAACAAAATGAGGAGCGATAATCGCATTTTGGCCTGCGGGAGCGAAGGAAACTTGTTCGGAAAGAGCGGACGTATACGCGGCGTCATCGATAAATCCGATTTCTCGCATGCGTTCGAGCACGACATTTTTACGCGCAGCAAGCTCAGTTTTGTGGGTGCCGTACGGCGAATAATACGAAGGCGCCTGAATCATTGCCGCAAGATATGCAGCTTGCGCGAGAGAAAGATCTTTTGCAGGTTTGCCAAAGTATGCCGCAGAAGCCGCCTCAATGCCGTAGAGTGTGCTGCCGTACGGAATATTGTTGAGATAGGTTTCAAGAATCTGATCTTTTGAATAAGATTGTTCCAGCTTGATTGCAAGCATCCATTCATTTATCTTGCGTATAATGCTTTTTTTCCTGGTGAGAATCTCATTCTTCACAACTTGCTGCGTGATGGTTGAACCTCCTTGCGAGAGAGTCCCGCCGAGTACGTTGACGAATAGGGCGCGAATGATGGAGGTGATGCGAATACCGCCATGCGCATAGAAGCTTGAATCTTCAATCGCTATGGTCGCGTTTATTGTATGCGGCGATATGGCGCTGAGCGGAATGACGTTTCTTTTTGCATCTCGATTGTAGTCATACAGAAGGACTTGGCCGGTGCGATCATAAATCTTGGTCGATTGGTCAACTTGCCGGGAGGAAAAAGAATTGATGTCTGGCACCGGAGTGGCGGCGACGACAAGCAAGATGCCGCCCCCGATAAGGAACCCGAGCCCGAACAGAGTGAGCAAAGATGCGAAAAGAGTATGCCGCCATGAGGCGTATCGACGTGAAGTCATACCCCCATGGT
>CAYHIQ010000059.1:0-3353 GCA_964356775.1 uncultured Candidatus Saccharibacteria bacterium
TGTTGAGATGTGAGCGTTTTCTTAAATCCCTCGACCCAACTGGGTCGAGGGATTTCTTTTACTATCAAACGAGCCTCGAACAAGCTCTGCTTATTTCTTGAAACCCACGAGCGCTTCGATAGGCTTCGTATTTTTTGTCCTCGGGACTCCGACGACGAGATGTGCGTGCAGATGATTTACTGAGGCGCCGGTAGCCTTCGTATCGCCGGAGCGAATCATGAGCGTCCCGCCTTTGATGCTGTTTTCTTTCACTAATTTTCGATAAAGCTTCTGGAGATCCGCCCACATCGGGGATGACATATCTTCCGTCGCTTCAATATGCGGTCGAGCGATGAACAAAAAATGGAATCGACTGCCTTTGTAGGGCCACGCATTTTCTGTAACGAGCCAATATCGGCTTTTATAGAGAATGGGTCGACGATGGTGTTTGGAAAGATGTTCCTCGCAGAACGGACAGAAGCCCCCCTCGACGATTGCGTCGAGGGTTTGCGTATAGTTACCGCGTTTCGCAATCGCTGCATTTTCAGTGTCGACTTTGCGTTTTTTCAGAGGCATAGGCATGCACGATATATAGCACGTTCGATCATAAAATGAAGAGCCGTCCCGTTTTTAAGCGGGACGGCTCGCGATGAAGGAACGGTCACGGACGGTATGGAATCTTCATGGAGGGGTGGGGATAATATTCCTCAAGAATGAAGTGTTCGGCTCGGAAGTCGAACAAATTCTTCACGCTCGGATCGAGATGCAGTATGGGGAAGGGGCGTGCTTCTCGTTTCACGAGCTTCCATACCTTCTCGACCTGATCCTCGTAGATGTGGGCATCCGAGAAGCTGTGAATGTAATTTCCCGGAGGATAATTTGTCACCTGACACATCATAAGCAGAAGAGCTGCATACTCAATCATATTCGACGGAACTCCAATCGGCATATCTGCCGAACGTTGATCCATCCGCATGTGCAGTTTCCCATTCAGTACGCGGAAGTGCAGTTCTCCATGACACGGAACTACATTGACTGCACGTCGTGGCCCTCTGGCGGTATAAAAGGGAATCCAGGGGGTTATGCGATGACTACGCATGTCTGGGTAGTCACGAATCTGCTCGAGCACTTGCTCAAACTGGTTGAGCGTCTCTCCATTCGGCATTGGAAAATCATGGAATGCCGGTCCGTACGAACCGGGTCCCAAGTCTCCAGGTGCGAGATCGAGTCCCACATCCTTTTCCCGGTAGTCCTCCCAGAAGTTGCAACCATAAGATGCAATTTCATCGATAGTACGAGCTCCATTCACGAATGCAATGATTTCGGCAACAGCCTTCCTCCAAAAGCCTATGTTTCGTTCAGTGATGAACGGTACGCCATTTGAGAGATCAAAAACCATCGGGGCGAGAGTGCCAAAGCATGTGCGCGCCCCGATGCCCTGAGGCGTAATCCTTGCTAGTTCTCCATTGTCGAGGATGTATAGGAGTCTATCCTGGTACTGCCTGTCCGGAGTTCGCTCGCTGAGCGGTTTGTAGAAGTCCTGCATGACGGCTCCTTTCTGTGATGAACTGTCGTTTCCTGCCGCATCATACGGAACATGGAGAAATAATCAAATTCAGTCAAAGTGATACAATCCCGGCATGAAAGTGCAAGTCAGACGTTTCGATAAAGAATTGCCTTTGCCGGAGTATAAGACGCCTGGGGCGGCGGCGATGGATTGCCTCGTGCGCGAAGATATCGAAATATCTCCCAAGACTGTAGGCATGGTTCCGCTCAATGTTGCCCTTAAGCCGCCACGGGGTCACTTCGTGCTTCTTGCGGCGCGCAGCTCACTCCATAAGCGAGGACTCATGATGGCAAATGGCGTCGGTATCGGGGATGAAGATTTTTCTGGAAACAACGACGAGTATCAGGCGGCGCTCTATAATTTTTCTGAAAACACTATTTCTTTAAAGAGGGGAGAAAGAATTGTGCAGATGATTATTTTGCCGTTCGATCGTGTTGAGTGGAATGAGGTTGGTTCGCTCGGTGGACCTGATAGGCAGGGATTTGGTACAACTGGCATATGAATGGTTATTCGCACATAGAAGGGGAAGATCCGGACATATTTTCTGCACTTACTGGGGAGGATGCTCGACAGTCAGAAGGACTGGAGTTGATCCCATCGGAGAACTACGTTTCGCGAGCAGTGAAGGAGGCGATGTCTTCGTCGCTCACAAACAAATACGCTGAGGGATATCCGGGGAAACGCTACTACGGCGGTCAGGAATTTACGGACAAGGTCGAGACACTCGCTATTGAGCGTGCAAAACAACTGTTTGGTGCTGCATATGCAAACGTGCAGCCGCTCGGCGGTGCGAATGCAAACATTGCGATGTATTTCGCACTCTTGCAGCCCAGGGACACAGTGCTCGGCATGGACCTCTCGCACGGCGGACACCTGACGCACGGTCACCCGGTAACGTATCTCACGAAGGTGTTCAATTTCATACGGTACAAGATGAAAGATATCGAGACGGGCGAAATCGACTATGACGATATGCTCCGTGTCGCAAAAGAAGCGAAGCCGAAAATAATTCTCGCAGGCTTCTCGGCGTATCCGCGTGAGCTCGACTATGCGAAATTCGTCGCTATTGCGCGCGAAGTAGGCGCGTTTGCCGTAATGGATATCGCGCACATCGCAGGACTTATCGCAGGGAAGGCGGCGAAGAACCCCTTTGACTACGGGTTCGATATTATGACGACCACCACACATAAGACGCTCCGTGGTCCGCGCGGTGGCATGATCCTTACACGCGAGAGCGAAGAGATTGCGAAGAAAATAGATAAAGCGGTATTCCCCGGATTCCAGGGCGGCCCGCACATGCACCAGATCGCTGCAAAAGCGATTTCGTTTCGTGAGGCGCTACATCCGTCATTTGCAACATATGCAAAGCAGATTATTGCGAACACGCACGCGATGGAAAAAGTCTTCAAAGAACACGGCGCGCGAATGATTACCGGCGGCTCCGATAATCACCTCATCCTGCTCGACGTATGGACGTCGTTTGGCATCTCAGGCGGCGAGGCTGAAAAACTCCTAGATCGTGCGGGCATCACTCTCAACAAAAATGTGATTGCCGACGATACAAGGAAGCCGGTGGATCCTTCTGGGATCCGCTTCGGTACACCCGCAATGACAACGCGTGGATTCGGCGAAGCCGAATCCACGCAAGTCGCGCACATAATGATCGATGTGCTTACGAAACGTGATGATCCAACGGTCGAACATGCGAAGACGGAAGTGAAAACTCTCGCGCTTGCACACCCCATTCCCGAGTCATTCATCGGTTAAATCTGGTACACTCGCCGCATGGAAGAGCGAATTAGAAAAG
>CAYHIQ010000060.1:0-3269 GCA_964356775.1 uncultured Candidatus Saccharibacteria bacterium
TATCCATACATGTACGGATATCCTCCGTAATACATATTGGATCCGCTCCAGATATATTGGGTGTTCGGTGTTGCGCACACCCACTTCTGCCCTTCTCGTGGCTCCCAATGTGCAGGGGATTCGCACTCAATCTGCGAAAGTAACAGCGGTCCAGTTGCCTGTTTAATGGTTGACCCTTTTGGCTGAGGCGGCTGATATGAGGGGACCGGAGTCGTCTTACGGGGCGCCATATGAATTTCTTGTACGCACCCACCAAGAGTCATCGAGATGAGAAGAACAAAAAACGCAAAGAGGCATTCTTTTTTCATACACACTCCTTTCTTTCAGTTTTTATTCACTGAGCAGTGGCAGACTTTTGGATATATTATACTACCACTTATAGCAACCTGTCAAGGTGTGCCCCTTGCTCTTTTCTCGGTGGTATCATGCATTCTGTTATTATGTCTATATGAATTCTCATTTTGATACAGAACACGAGGACGCGGAGCTTGCTCGCGTGCGCGAACGAGAGGAGGAAGATGTCGCGCAAATACTTTCTGATAAGTACGAAATGTCCTATATCGACCTCTCGCTCAAAGAAATAGATAATGATGCGCTTCGTGTCATCCCTGAAGAGCAGGCGCGCCTCTCTGATGCTGCAGCTTTTGCGAAAACGGCGAAGACACTCTCGCTCGCCATTCATAATCCAAACAATCCTGCGCTCCCTGCCCTTATCGAAGATCTCACCACTCGCGGGTTTCTACTGCAAAAGTTTCTCGTCTCAAAAAAAAGTCTCGAGAAAGCGCTCCTGCGCTATTCTGACATCTCTCTTTCTGTCGCGTCAAAAGCAGGAGTCTTTGTCGTCACTCCTGAAACACTCGAGAAAATCACTCAGGGAAGTGAGAAGCGTAAAACGCTCACTCAAGAACTCGACACGGTCACGACCCTTAAGTCGCTTGATCGCGTGTCTCACCTACTCGAAATAATCCTTGCCGGCGCCTTTGCGCTCCGCGCCTCTGACATCCACTTCGAAGCAAGTGAGGAAAAAACACTTCTCCGCCTGCGTATCGACGGCCTCCTCTCCGACACCTATTTCTTCGATCCTGCCACCTATCATCAAATAAACTCACGCATCAAGCTTCTTTCCGGGATAAAACTCAATGTTGTTAATCGAGCACAAGATGGCCGCTTTAGTATCATAAAAGGTGCGAGTCAGATTGAGATGCGCGTCTCCTTTATCCCCGGAAACTACGGCGAGTCCATCGTCATGCGTATTCTCGATCCTGAGGCAACGAAGGTTTCGTATAAAGAGCTCGGTATTCATCCGAAACTCCTTGCCCGGCTTGAGAAAGAAATACGTCGCCCGAACGGTATGCTACTCACGACGGGACCCACCGGGAGCGGCAAGACGACAACACTCTATTCTTTCCTCCGTGAAATCCATTCGCCGGAGATAAAAATAATCACCATAGAAGACCCGGTCGAGTACCATCTCGACGGCATAGTACAGACGCAGGTCGAAGGGGAGAAGTACACCTTCGCTGAGGGATTGAGATCAATCGTGCGACAAGACCCGGACATTATCATGGTTGGTGAAATCCGCGACGGCGAGACGGCCAATATCGCTATTCAAGCGGCGCTCACGGGCCATTTCGTCTTTTCAACCCTTCACACCAACAATGCAGCGGGAACCTTCCCGCGCCTCGCCGATCTTAGTGCTGATCCAAAATCCTTTGGTTCAGCGGTTACCGTCTCGATGGCGCAACGACTGGTACGCAAGCTTGATCCGAATAAAAAGAAAGAGCGCCCGCTCACAAACGAAGAGAGGGCGATGATTGCAAAAGTATTTGAACCCCTTACGGACAAAACACTAATTCCCGAAAAAATAGAGACGGTGTGGGAACCAGCACCCGCAAACGATGAAGAGACAGGCTACCGAGGACGCATCGGCCTCTATGAGGCGATATTTATGGATGATGAGCTCGCGAGCTTCTTGCGCGATAATCCGCCTGAAAATGAGATTGCGAAATTAACCGCGAAACAAGGCTATCTCACGATGGCGCAAGATGGCATTCTAAAAGTTCTTTCCGGTGTCACGTCCCTCTCTGAAGTCGCCGATACGATCGATCTCCCTCACTGATTTAGAGTACTGGTCTGGAAACGAAAAATCCCGTCCACAATCCTCCAGGCAAAATCCCGCAATGAAGCGGGGAGAACGAGACACCTGAGGATATCCGCAGTGCCATTACCGAAGTAACGGACCAAAGAGTCCTTGGGGAAACGCCCAAAGCCGTCAAGCCTTGCCTAGAGGAGTATGGAAAGGATCTAAGGGAGCTAGTTATTCTTTTAAGAAAACTAGCGAACACTGGCGTCCAATATTGACCTGTCTTCCCTTGGTCAATAACGAGGCACCGAAACTATGGTAATATGCTAGCATCATACTATTTTTATGTCAACCCCCTCGGAAGCTTCCATTCCCCTCTCAAGCTCGCTCGATGCTGCGCTGCGACCCTCTCAGTGGGACGACTATGTCGGGCAGAAACAGGTAAAAGCGAATGTACGCGTTGCTATCGATGCGGCAAAGAAGCGCGGCGGCATGCCAGAACATATTCTCTTCTATGGCCCTCCGGGCGTCGGGAAGACGACACTTGCTCATCTGGTCGCCACGACGCTTGCCTCACCCCTGAAGAGCACCTCCGGCGTTGCGATTGAGCGTTCCGGCGATCTTGCCGCGATACTCACCAACCTCGAACCCAACACTGTTCTCTTCATCGACGAGATTCATCGCCTCTCACGCAAGATAGAAGAGCTCCTCTACCCTGCACTCGAATCGGGACACCTTGATATTATTCTGGGAAAAGGTCCGTCGGCGCGGACAGTCGAACTCGCACTCCCCCCTTTCACTCTCGTCGGTGCGACCACGCGCATGGCGGAACTTTCGGGACCCCTTCGCTCGCGCTTTGGTGGAGGCACCTATCAGCTCGACTTTTATGGCGAGGACGATCTCCGGGACATAATCCGGCGTTCAGCACTCCTTCTTGGCCTCGAAACTCCTGAAGAAGTTATTGATCGTATCGCAGCAAGAAGTCGTGCCACCCCGCGCGTTGCAAACGCCCTTCTGAAGCGAGTGCGGGACTTCTCTGAGGTTCATGAACGCCCACTTACCGCAAAGCTTTGCGACGAAGCGTGTGAGCTCTTTGGTATTGATGCCTATGGGCTCACAAAGGACGATCGCCGCTATCTCGAAACGCTTCTGAAGAGTTTCCGCGGCGGGCCGGCGGGCGTCCGCG
>CAYHIQ010000061.1:0-3251 GCA_964356775.1 uncultured Candidatus Saccharibacteria bacterium
AACTGGAAGGCATACGTTGAGGATTTTAAAAAAGCAAAGAAGCTTCTCTCGACAGGCAAGAGGCTCGCGCGAGCAACCAATGTCGCTATCGTGCTCGCACCGCCTTCGCCTTTTTTCAGTGCGCTTACGGCACACAACAAATCAAAAGTAGCTTTTGCCGCGCAAGACATCTCCGCAACGACTGGGGGAGCGAAGACAGGTGAATCAACTGCGCAGGCATATGCGGCAGTGGGCGCGACGTATGCGGTCATCGGTCATTCCGAGCGGCGAGCGCTCGGAGATACTGAGAAAATCATCGCCGAGAAAATCGCACACGCACTTGCACACGGGCTCGTACCAATTCTCTGTGTCGGCGAGCATGAACGCGACAGTGAAGGCCGCTATCTTAGCTTTGTGCGCGAAGAACTTACGTCCGCAATAGGCTCCCTCATGCCTAAAGAACGCACGAAGGTTATCGTCGCCTATGAACCCTTGTGGGCAATCGGCAAAACGGCTACCGAGGCTATCGAGGCTGCTGACCTTGCCGAAATGGTACTCTATATTCGAAAAGTGCTTGCGGAACTCTTGCCAGGGAAGAGCTCTCGGCAGACGCTCGTACTCTATGGCGGTTCGGTTGAGCCGGGCAACATTCGCGAACTTGCAGCACGTTCAAACGTCGATGGATTCCTCGTCGGACATGCCTCGGTCGATTCGACTGCATTCTCACTCCTCGTGAAGCAGCTTGCGTAAGCATGCGCAGCATCCGTGACATACGACTGTTCGAAAACATTCCGATACTGGTGCGGACGGCGCTGAACGTGCCGATTGAAAACGGAAAAGTCGTAAACAATTATCGTCTGCGCCGCGCATTACCGACCATCAAGTTCCTATCCGAGCGCGGTGCGAAAGTCATCCTTATCAGCCATATCGGGGAACAGGGAACCGAGACACTAGAGCCGGTCGCTCGCGCACTCGGGAAACTCATACCGAAAGTTTCGTTCTTTGGCGAGACCATCGGGGAACGAGCGCGCGGAGCTATACGCGAACTTGCGCCAGGCAGCATCCTCGTACTCGAAAACCTGCGTCGCAATACGGGCGAACTAAAAAATGATCCGGCTTTCGCAAAAGAACTCGCTGCGCTCGCCGACATCTTCGTTCAGGACTCTTTCGATACTTGCCATCGCGTGCACGCTTCGATCGTCGGCGTTCCTAAATTTTTGCCAAACTACGCGGGACTACTCCTCGAAGAAGAAGTGGAGGAGCTCTCACAATCGCTTACGCCGCAACATCCCGCGCTCGCGGTTATCGGCGGTGCAAAATTTAGCACTAAGGAAGCCGTACTCACCACACTCCTAAACACCTATGACCATGTGTTTGTCGGCGGCGCACTTGCCAACGATTTTCTCAAGGTGTCGGGACAGCCCGTGGGGAAGTCACTTATTTCAGAAACAAACACCGATGGCATGAAGAATATTCTTGCCAATCCAAAACTTGTCCTGCCGATAGATTCGATTGTCATCCCCGCACAATCGATTGACGTAGTGCACGCGCGCTCCGAAGCCCGCATCGCGCCTCTCGGGCAAGTACAGCCCAATGAAATAATTCTCGACCATGGACCGGGCACTTCGATACTTCTTTCCAGCTTGGCGAAGAAGGCAAAAACGATTCTCTGGAACGGTCCTTTAGGAAATTATGAACATGGATTCATAGATGCCACCGACGCCTTCGCTCACGCCGTCGCTGACTCTGGCGCACGCTCGGTCATCGGCGGGGGAGACACTATCGCTGCAATAGAAAATCTTAATCTCTTACCGCGATTCTCCTTTGTTTCGACCGGCGGTGGCGCGATGCTCGACTTTCTTGCAAAGGGTATGCTCCCTGGCATCGACGCACTTACGCGATAATCAGATTTTTATCTGTCATCTTTTGCGGAAAGAGGTGCAGATGTACATGAGGAATGTCCGTACCAACAATGCCGACTCGTATAAAATCAGCGCTGTATTCCTTTTTTAATTTTTTAGCTACTGTTTTCGCGGCACGGAAAAGTGCGTCAGAGAGATTATCCGGCATATCTTGAAACCACTGATGGTGTGTTTTCGGAATAAGTAGTGTGTGCCCTGGAACTTTCGGGTGAATATCAAGAAAAGCAATGGAGTTTTCGTCCTCGAATATCTTTTGAGCTGGAATCTCTCTAGCGACAATTTTGCAAAAAATACAGCTTTCCATATGCGGGCAGTATACAATAGCATTCACATGTTTCCACTTCACGATCCACTTACCGCCGAACTCCGTGCTGAACTCGAATCTCATGATGATCTGACTGCTTCGCTACTTACGCGCCGCGGCATACTGACTAAAGAAAGTGCGGAGAAATTTCTTAATCCCTCCTACGACACCCATATTTACGATCCATTTTTAATGATCGATATGAAGAAGGCGGCTGAACGTTTCGCGTCAGCAATTCTCTCGGGCGAGAAAATCGTGGTCTGGAGTGACTACGACTGCGACGGTATTCCGGGTGGCGTGTTGCTCCACGACTTCCTCGCGAAAGCTGGTGCGAATTTCGAAAACTATATTCCGCATCGACATGACGAAGGCTATGGTATGAACGTCGGTGGGATCGAAAAACTTGCCAAAGAAAGCGGTGTGAAACTCATCATGACCGTAGACTCTGGTATCACCGATGTAGCACCGGTCGCACGCGCAAAAGAACTTGGCATAGATGTCATCATCACTGACCACCACCTTCCGGGAGAAAAATTACCGGACGCATTCGCAGTCGTTAATCCAAATGCGCGAGCTGAAGAGACGTATCCATTTCATGGACTGTGCGGTTCGGGTGTGGCGTGGAAACTCGTGTGCGCGACACTCACCACAGCACCCGAGCTTCGTGAGAAAGTGCCGATCGGATGGGAGAAGTGGTTGCTTGATATGGTCGGGCTCGCGACTATCGCCGACATGGTGCCTCTTACCGATGAGAATCGCGTGCTCGCCACCTACGGATTAAAAGTGATGCGCAAGTCGCCACGCATTGGACTCCAGAAATTATGCCGCGGCATGCGTGTCGAGCAGCGCACGATCACTGAAGACGATGTTGGTTTCATGATCGCCCCACGGGTAAACGCCGCAAGTCGCATGGGCGATGCACGCGATGCCTTCCGCCTTTTCACAACCACTGACGAAAGCGAAGCGGATGCACTCTCAAAGAAAATGGAAAAAGCGAATCGCCAACGGAAAGCAGAAGCCGGCGCAATTACACGCGCAGTACACAC
>CAYHIQ010000062.1:0-3108 GCA_964356775.1 uncultured Candidatus Saccharibacteria bacterium
AAGCGAATCGCCAACGGAAAGCAGAAGCCGGCGCAATTACACGCGCAGTACACACGCGACTCAAGGAACGCAGCGAGATGCGCAGCGTCATCGCACTCGGCGATCCGCAGTGGCGACCAGCGCTTCTCGGGCTTGTTGCAAACACGATTGCAGACGAATATGAGCGGCCGGTATTTTTATGGGGAAGGGAAGGGAACATGCGTTTGAAAGGGTCGGTACGAAGTGGCGGCACGACACACATTTTGGAACTCATGCGCGCAGCAGAAAAAGCATTTGTAGAATTCGGCGGACATGCGGCGGCGGGCGGTTTCGCCGTTCACGATACCGAAGTATTTTTTCTTGAAGACCGACTTGTCGAAGCGCACGCAAAAATACTGGCCGGAAAAACTATTGCGGACGAACTCGCGATGCACGCCGATGCGCACATCACTCCGGAAGAAGCGACAACTTCATTTCTTTTAAAAGTTGAGAAGCTCGCACCCTTTGGTCAGCAAAATGCGAAACCGGTATTTCTCTTTCGCGAAATTATCGTACGAGAAATTTCACGCTTCGGAAAAGGGAAGGAGCATTTGAAATTGAAAATAACTTCCGTTGATGGCACTGGGAAAAGTATTGAAGCAGTTACGTTTTTCGTGAAAGGATCAATTGCGCGAGCAGCGGAAAAACTCTCTGCCGGCAGCCGCGCAAATCTGATTGCGCATCTCGAGCGCGACACCTTCTCGCGCGGGAACCCGGTGCGCCTGCGACTTCTCGACATCAAATTGATATGATAGATGGCATGACTCATTTCACAATCCACGCAGACGGAGGTTCACGCGGGAACCCCGGCCCCTCAGGCGCGGGGGCGATGATCCGCGACCATCTCGGCAACTCCGTCGCAAGCGTCTCAAAATTTCTCGGAATACGCACCAATAATTTTGCAGAATACGAAGCTGTCATCCTCGCTTTTGAAGAGCTCGCGAAACTCGTCGCACCAACAAAGAGGGGAGCGACCACTGTCGCGGTGAAGCTCGACAGCGAACTCATCGTGAAGCAGATGAACGGCGTCTACAAGATAAAACACCCGGTCATGAAAGCACAGTACGCGCGCCTCATACAGGCCGGAGCAGCATTCGGCAAAGTCACTTTCACCCACGTCTTTCGCGCCGAAAACTCCGATGCCGACGCTCTCGCAAATGAAGCAATGGATCGCGGTTCAAATCCTTAGAAACTTACTAGTCAATCTGCTATAATCTCCCGAAATGGAAGGGCCTGAGAAATTGCCAGAAAAACTACCGGGTCCGGACCGTATTGTTGGAACGGATGAATTTAGTGAGGAGAGAGTGCAACTTCTATTTACAGAAATAATAAGAAACCAAAAAATCGAATTGTTTGAACGCGAAAAAACACTTGAGGAACGAAAAATATTTTATGCGATTATCGAAAAGATTCCCGACTTCGTAAAAGAATATGGGGCAGAGAGAATCAAATTCCTGTTAGAAGATCAGTTCCATATTCTGGATGGATCGAAACAAGATTTTGAGCAAGTACAACAGTTCCTAGAGGATGGAATAGGGGGCACCTATTCATTGGATGGACGCATCGATGTTTTATCAGAAAATGGAGAATATTTGCAGATTGCGCACAGACTTGTTCATGAATTAATGCACGCTAATTCTTTCGATAGTTTTACTATTAAAGGTCATTCTTCAGAAAGGGGGAACGCTAGCGATATTCCACTAACACGTACTGTTGACGGGCATGAAGAGAAGCTTTCATTAGCTCGTCGAAGATTTGGTCTTGAAGTGTTTGAAAAGGGGGAAAGGAAATTATTTAAATATTTAAATGAGGCGGTAACTGAAGAACTTACGAGACGTTTCTGCGAACGTTATTTCCCAGACATAAATTATATTAATGAGGAGTTCGAGAAATATAGGTTCGGAAACCAGTACGTGCGAGAATCGAATAACGTTACCGTAAATGGCACCATGGAAGAAATACAGAAGCCTTCATCACTGTATAGCTATTCGAAAGAACGCTTTATCCTCGGAGAATTTATTCAAGAACTTTATCAAAACAATGGCGACAGTTTTGAAAGCCCAGAAGAGATTTTCAAGATATTTTCGCGAGCCATGTTTACTGGAAAACTCCTTGAATTAGCCCGATTGATTGAAAAGCGGGGTGGCAAAGGATCTTTTAGAAAGATGGGTGAGGTCGATCCGGATTTAGTTTTGCAAACTATATTTGATTTTTATAAGAAAAATGGACTTAACCTTAAAGAAGAACTTTAGAGATATCTTCCTATCGTCATTATTCCCACGTCGTACCAGGCAGTCAGCTCGTAGGGTAGAATAGTGCTGATGACTAAATATATTCTCCATGGGGGACTCACTCGAAAAGACAATGAATCGAATAGGGCTTTTTATAAGGAGCTTGTGCGGGACGTACCCGATGGAAGTACCATTCTTTTAGTGTATTTCGCATCACGAGAACATGACAATTCCGAAAAATTCAAAGAGAATGTCGAACTCATACAGAATCAGTCCGGCGGAAAAAATTTTAGTTTTCTTATGGCAACACACGCTACCTTTCTCGATCAAATTAAACAGTCCGGCGCGCTCTACTTTGGTGGCGGCAGTACGAACAAGCTCGTAGATGTCCTGCGCACATACCCCGATTTAAAACCACTAGTCGAGGGGAAGACGGTTGCAGGATCTTCCGCAGGCACATACGCGTTGGCACGATTCGGCCCTTCTCACGACGAAGAAAAAGTGCGCGAAGGACTCGGTCTCGTACCGGTGCGGGTTATATGCCATTACGAAAGCCCGGATTTGCCGCCAAATGAGAAGGCGGTTTCGCTGTTACAAAAAACTGCTCCGGAACTAGAGTTGGTACCTCTACGGGACTTTGAATGGAGAATGTTTAACTTCTGATGGAGTTTTTAATCGCTATCGTTTCAGGATTTGCGAGCGGAGTATTTCTCCGCTCGCTTTTCTTTTTTAGCTGGCCGCCGACCGTGTTCACACTGTTGCTCGCGGCGCTTCTGAGTGCTGCGGCATTTTTGAAGCCGCGCCTTGCGTACTCGCTTGGCGCGGCTTTCTGTTTTTTCGTCGCGTTCGGTATGCTACG
>CAYHIQ010000063.1:0-3099 GCA_964356775.1 uncultured Candidatus Saccharibacteria bacterium
CAGGCTATCGGCGAACCGGGTACACAGCTCACCATGCGCACCTTCCACGCCGGAGGAGTTGCCTCGGTTGGTGGCGACATCACGAGCGGTCTCCCACGCGTTGAAGAAGTCTTCGAGAAACGCTCGCCAAAAAACCCAGCGGTCATTTCAAAGTCCGACGGCATCGTCACTGAAATCAAGGATGAGGGTCGCGAGAAAGTGATCGTTGTCGCATCCGCAGCAGGGCAGGGAAAGAAGGATGGTTCGGCATACGAATACCTCGCGCCATATCCTCGCGTCCCGCTTGTGAAGGAGGGTGACACGGTCGTGAAGGGCCAGATTCTCACTGACGGTTCTGCGGATCTCGACGAGCTGTTTGAATTTGCTGGTCGCGCGATGGTGCAGGAATATATCATCACCGAAGCATCGAAAATTTACGAGCTTCAGGGCGCACCAGTGTCGCGTAAGCACCTCGAGGTTGTCGTGAAGCAGATGTTCTCACGGGTGAAGATTACCGAAGCAGGCGATACCGATTACTCGGTCGGCGACGTCGTTGAAGATTGGGAAATTGTAAAAGCAGTTGCAGAGATGGAAGCAGAGGGCAAACTCGTACCGCAAGCACGCGATATCGTGCTTGGTATCAAGGAGAGCGCTCTCTCGCGCCGCTCATTCCTCTCGGCAGCATCCTTCGAGCAGACCACAAAGATCCTCATCAATGCGGCGCTCAGGGGTAGTGTTGACCGCCTCCGTGGCTTGAAGGAGAACGTGATTCTCGGACGCCTTATCCCCTCGGGCACCGGTTTTGCGGGCAGCAAGAAGCATGCGCATATCACGAAGCTCCAGTCTGATCGTGCAGCTTCAACACCAGCACCTTCTACGACGCGTACGACCAGTTTCGCCCCACGCACTCCTCGTTAATCAAGGGTTTTTAAAAGTAAAAACGGCGCAGGAAGTGATTCCTGCGCCGTTTTGCTATGTTGCTGTCGCCTATGGTTGAGCGGAATAGTAGTTCTTGATGAGATGCTTTCCGACGTAATACGCGGCTATAGAAGAGAGGGGTATAGTGACCCAATTAGGGAAATTGGTGATTTTTAAAATCTCCCATACAGTCCACCCGAAAAGAACAGAGAGTACCACCAAGCAAGCCGGCTTTAAAATAAATTCCCATACCATCGGAAAATTTATCGGCAGTTTGTGAGCCATAAGGCCTCCTTGCGGTTTGCTGCGTTTCTGCAACTGGGCGCAACGTACCACCTGCGCATATCTGTGTCAAAGTTTGAAATGATAACGGCGCAAGGTAGTTCCTTGCGCCGTTTTTCGCAGAGCCAACTCTATCCCTTCATGATGAACTGAAGACTCATGAGAGTGAATGCGCCCCATAGCTCGTGGTACAGAATGTGGCCAGTGATTGCTACCGGATTTCCTTGTATCTGAACGCCAATATAATGATTGATCTCGCTTCCAGTGATACCACCGATCCAGCACAAAAGCATAAAGAACAAGAAAAGATATATTTTCCCCATAACGTCTCCTCCTTTCCAAATAAGGTTATCGTCTACTGTCAATGATAACATGCCTATAATTATTGTCAAGTATTCGAAAAACGCGGTAGAATGCGACAAATGGCGACGGATACTGTTCAAGAGATTAAAGAGCGTCTAAGCATTCAAGATGTGATTACTCCATACGTGAAGCTCACGAGGGCGGGGAAGTCGCTTCGTGGCCTCTGCCCATTTCATAAAGAAAAAACTTCTTCATTCCATGTTTCGCCTGATCGTGGTTCATGGCATTGCTTCGGCTGTGGGCTTGGCGGGGACGCATTCTCGTTTATTGAGAAGATTGAGGGGGTGGATTTCAAGGGTGCGCTCAAAATTCTTGCTGAAAAAGCAGGCGTGCGAATTGAATATTCGGGTGGTGGAGTAGGCAAAGAGCAGGCATCAAAGCAAGAAAGACTGCGCGCCGTGATGGTCCGCGCGGAGCAGTTTTACGCTTCACAACTTGTCGGTACCGAGGCCGAAAAATATGCGCAGAAGAGGGGTCTTTCTTCTGAAAGTATTTCTGCATGGCGTCTCGGATATGCTCCGGACTCATGGCGGGTTCTTCTTGAGGCCATGACTGCTGAAGGGTTTACGATAGACGAACTTCTTGCAGCAGGGCTCATAAAAGAGGCGGATGGGAAACCTGGCACCTATTATGACCGCTTCCGCAATCGGCTCATGTTCCCAATACATGACGGTGCAGGTCGTGTTGTTGCATTCACTGGTCGCGCATTGTCTACTGATGATCTCGCGAAGTATCTCAATAGCCCGGAAACGGATCTCTATCATAAATCTGAAATTCTCTTCGGGATGGACGCTGCAAAAGAGGCGATACGCACACGCGGATTCACCATGCTTGTCGAGGGACAGGTAGATGTGCTCCTTGCGCATCAATCAGGCTTTACAAATGCCGTGGCGCTTTCTGGTACCGCGCTTTCCGAACGGCATCTTGGGCTTATGAAACGTTACAGTGAGAACCTTATGCTCGTACTCGATGCCGATCCAGCTGGCCTTAAAGCGACGGCGCGCTCGGCGGCGCTCGCACTCCAATCGGGGTTGCGTGTGAAGGCCGCACAACTTCCTAAAGGAAAAGATCCCGCCGACCTCATCAGTGAAGACTCGCAAGAGTTTTCAAAACGTGTTCTTGTTGCGAAACCGATTGTCGAATTTTTTCTTGGAGAGCTTGCACAACAAGAGAGTGATCCTCATCGTCTGCTTCGTGCCGCTGAAGGTATCGTACTTCCACTTATCAATGCGATACCAAGCCCGATGGAGCGCGAACATTTCGTGCAGGCATCTGCAAGGTCTCTAGGACTTTCAGGTGAAGCTATTCGCGAGTCACTCAAACGACTGCCGAAACAGCCGTTCACTGAAAATGGGCCTACCCATCAAGTGGTTCAAAAGGTTGTGCCACGTTCTCCTCGGGAACTCCGTGGAGAGCAGCTCCTTGCCATTCTCCACGCCTACCTCGATTCACCTCTTGCGGAGCGCGTCAAGTCGGAGTATTGTCGAATTACTGAAGCTCAAGAGCTGCCGCTTGTAACCCTACCGGAATCGGCCCTGTTCTATGCAGAACAGACGT
>CAYHIQ010000064.1:0-3022 GCA_964356775.1 uncultured Candidatus Saccharibacteria bacterium
AGATCCAGCGCGCGAGCGGTAGCGAGCGCGAGAAGCTCATTGAGGCGATGCAGCATCTAAAGGCAGGCATGATTGAAGGCGAAGAAAAGTTAAAGGTTGTTATGGCTGAGTGGCAGAAGCTCATGCTCATGGTGCCGAACATTCCTGACATGTCAGTGCCGGATGGCGTCAGTGATGCTGAAAATATAGAAGTTAAGAAATGGGGAGAGCCGGCGACCTTTGCGTTTACTCCGAAAGGTCACGTCGAGCTCATGACCGCACTCGATATCGCTGACTTCGAGCGCGGCGCGAAGGTCGCCGGCTTCCGCGGCTACTTCCTCAAGGGTGATGGCGTACTTCTCATGAACGCTGTGTGGCAATTGGCACTCAAGCATTTTTCTACAAAAGGGTTGGTGCCCTTAAGTGTGCCGTCTTTAGTGCGCCGCGAAGCGTTCCTCGGTACCGGCTATTTACCGCAAGGGGAAGAGGATCTCTATAAAACGCAGGACGGGGAATATCTCGCCGGTACCGGCGAAGTTGCAACCATGGGCTACTACATGAACGAGACCATCGATCTGTCCGCACAATCGATGCAGTTTCTCGCATTCTCTCCCTGTTTTCGCCGCGAAGCCGGCGCGCATGGTAAGGATGTGAACGGTCTCATTCGCGTGCATGAGTTTTTCAAATGGGAACAGGTCGTATTGTGCCGAGCGGAGCACGACGAGTCGGTTCGTCTGCATGAGTGGCTCAATCGCAATACCGAGGAATTTATTGAGCTTCTGAATATTCCTTATCACACGGTCGTGAATTGTGGTGGTGATCTCGGGCTCGGGCAGGTGAAGAAGTACGATATCGAACTGTGGGTGCCGGGAGAGAATACGTATCGAGAGATAAGCTCAGCATCTTATTTCCACGACTTCCAGACACGACGGCTCAATATCCGCTACCGTGATGCGGAGGGAACCATGCGCTTCCCGCATTCTTTGAATTCCACTGCGATTCCGACACCACGCATTCTTGTTTCTGTCGTCGAGAACTATCAGCAAGCGGATGGCACCATTAAAGTGCCGGAGGCTCTCGTTCCATATGTCGGAAAGAGTGTTATCAGTCTCGCGCGGTAATGATCGACTCGCGGCACGGCGGCGGCGGAGCCGCCGCCGTGCACTTATCGCGCTTTGCATACTCGCCCTCCTTTCCCTTGGGGCGGTCATCTATGGACTGTGGCAGCCTGCGGTCCGCATTTCTCATATCGAAGTGCTGGGCGCAGATACGTCTCTCGAAACGATTCCGAGAGATGCGCTGCAAGGGAGCTATCTCGGCATTATCCCGCGTGACTCGATATTCTTTTTCCCCGCATCGCGTATCCGTGCAGGCATTCTCGCTACGCATACAAACATTGCTGCCATTTCAATATCTCGAATCGGGTTTTCCGGCATCTCGATTAAAATAGATAACCGTGTCCCTATCGCACGCTGGTGCGGCTCTGCGGTACCGACAGAAAGTGGCGACTGCTATCTTTTCGATGCGAGCGGCTTTCTATACGCTACAGCGACAGAAGCTTTCTTCCTTAAAGAAGAAAGGTCTCCCGCTGTCGCTCTGTCGAATCCGGACAATACAGTCACCCCGTTCGTCCTTTTAAGTTCGCTGCAAACAGATATTGTTTCGCCGATCGGAGCGACACTCAAAGATACGAACCAATTACCCGCGGTCTTTGATTTTGCGCGAGAGATAGGATTGTCTGGCCCTTCGATTAACACAATCGTCATACGCGGGGATGAAGTCGATTTTTTTCTTGTATCCGGCGGTCCGCGCATCACCTATCTTCTTGGCGATGAACAGAATGCTTTTACCGCGCTCGTCTCGGCAAAGGCGCAATTGAATCTCTCCGATCCGACCCTGCAGTACGTCGATGTCCGATTTCCCGGGAAGCTGTATCTCAAGCGAGCAGAACCGCCCAAATAGCCAAAGTGATGTTAGTGTAGCCAAATGCAATCGTTCTGGAATCAACTCCCGAAGCCCTTATTCGTCATGGCCCCCATGGCAGACGTGACTGATGCCGCCTTCCGGAAAGTGGTCGCGAAGCGTGGCGCTCCGGCAGTATTCTGGACCGAATTTGTCTCGGCAGACGGCCTCTATCACACCCGTGAGATTAAAAAAATGAAGGACGAAGAGAATCCGCTTATGGGCATCCTTACGAAAACCGAAATTGAACGACCGATTGTCGCGCAGATATTTTCAGCAAAGCCGGACATGATTGCATATGCGACAAAGCTTGTTGCAGAACGCGGCTTCGACGGCATTGATATCAATATGGGTTGTCCCGATCGCGCCATCGAGAAGCAGGGTTGCGGTGCTGCCATGATGAAGAGTCCGAAGCTTGCTCAGGAAATTATTCGTGCGGCACAGAAGGCGAGCACTCTTCCCGTCTCGGTTAAGACGCGCATTGGCTACAACACAGAGTCGCTTGATGAGTGGCTCGCTGCACTCCTTGAGACATCTCCTGCGGCCATTACTCTTCATTTGCGTACGCGCAAAGATATGTCGCTCGTGCCAGCCGACTGGGAGATGATGAAGAAGGCGGTCGAAATTCGCAATCGCGTGAATCCTGGTGTGCTCCTCATCGGCAATGGTGACGTGCAGGATTTGGAAGATGCTCAGTCGAAAGTTGTGCAATCAGGATGCGATGGGGCGATGCTTGGTCGCGCGATGTTTGGTAATCCGTGGGTTTTCGCGGGAAAGAAGCGCGAGGAAGTGCCGCTCGACTTGAAGCTTGCAGCACTCATTGAGCTCGCACAGGATTTTGAAAAGCTTACGCCACGTAAGAATTTCTCGATACTTAAAAAACACATTAAAGCGTTCGTGACCGGTTTCGATGGTGCTGCTGAACTTCGGGCGAAACTGATGAAAACCGACTCGGCCGCCGCCTTGGCTGTGGCCATTGCAGAACGTATCTAAAGGGCTAAACTAACCGTCAGGACGCTCTTTAACACTCTAACAGAGGAGGTGTCATGTCCATGCAATACTTCGCGCAGGTCATGTGGCG
>CAYHIQ010000065.1:0-2898 GCA_964356775.1 uncultured Candidatus Saccharibacteria bacterium
GAACACCGTCACCCCGTGCCACCGATAGAGTTACCTCTAGGTGTTAACTGTACATCCACTTGACTTGGGGATAGCCCCGTGGGATCATGGAAGCAATCAAAGGCTCGATGGAGCTATGAAAAACCAACGAAGCACATTCCTACTCTCCCTCGCGGGCACAGCCGCTCTAATTATCGCAGCGGTGGTTTTGGTACTCTCTGGACCGGGACGGCCTTGGGCTTTCCCGAAACCGGGTACCAAGATCCCGGGCCAGCTACCGGTCGCCGAGCAGCCCCAACAGCCAGCCTCGATGAGCTGGAATCCGGACAGTCTCGTGGTCACACTCTCACCCGGTGAATCCAAGAGAGAGGGCGTCGGGGTGCGTTACTGGGATCGAAATACACCCCCGCCAGTGCTCCAGGTACCTCCTGCCCTGGCCCCGTTTGTGACTGTGACGCGTGGCCTCATAGGCATCGTCCCCGGTGGAAAGTGGATTGAGTATGACTTCGATATCTTAGTCACCGTTGCGAGCGGAATTCCGTTTCAGACTCTGAGCGGATCGCTTACTGGCTCCGGGGTGCGGCCGCTGCCGATCACGTTGAACATCTGGCCTGGTGCGACTCTTGAAGGCTACGGGTCGGGTGTAGGTTTTGGCTATCCGCCTGGCTGGAATCTCTCGGTAGATGGTCCGCTCGCATTTGTCTACGACAGCACGGCTACCACCCCAGAGAATGATTTAGTTGATCCTCCGGCGATAACGGTTAAACTCCTCCCGGCTGCTGCCACGCTCTCTCTTGAGGAATTCATCGCGAACTATGACGGTGGATGGTATTCTCGTTACGAGACATTGACCAAACGGCCGATCGGCGGCCTCCCGGCTCTGCTCGTTTCTGATTCAGAATTGAGTCCCCCGTACGCGGTGTTTGTGGCGATTCCTGGTGGCGTTCTCTTCGCGACGGCGGGAGCGACAGAGTTTGACCAACTCTTACTGGTCTTAAATTCCATGCACTTCAATGCCAGCCGGTAGAGAGGGAGATTTGTCTTGAGTCTCACGCGACTGTTGTGTGCAATAACCCTCGTGGCTGGGACTTGCGGAACTGCGGCCGCACAAGGCTTCGTATATCCGGTTGGAGCACCAGGAGCTCGTCCGACGGATGTACTTCCGAATGCAAACGGATATCGTATTACCCAGGGATTTATGAATGCCGTGCATCATGCCGGTGTTGATCTTGCGGTGCACGGTCAACCCGGTGGGGAAGTGCGTGCAATCGGCCCGGGGACGGTTGTGAACAAGCTAACTGGATACGGCGCCGGTTGGGGGAACGCCGTCCTCATAAAGCATGATCTTTATGACGGCGTGTTCTATTCACTCTATGGGCACATGGAGGACAACAGCGTTACCGTCAAGATTGGACATCCCGTCAACGCGGGTCAAGCAATCGGGAAAGTGGGAAATACGGGATTCTCCGAGGGTGCTCACTTACACTTCGCAGTCCTGCTGCGGAATGATTTCGGTTGCGGGTACTTAGATCCCGATGGAAAATGCCGGCGTTGTAGCATTCGCCCTCCGAACGCCACTAAGAGAATACACTGCGAAATGGATGCTGACTGTAGCGGCTTTGGAATCTGCGACAATTTCGACAATCTCTCAAATTATCTCAACCCTCTAGATTTTGTTGAGAAACATATAAATGTTGTCGCTTCCATCTCCGGCGAGGTCTACAACGATTACAACGGCGACGGGGCATATCAGGCGGGCGAGCCACCACTGAGTGATTGGCAAGTTATGCTTCTGCAGGGAAGCACGACTGTTGCCAGAACTCAAACTGACGTCGACGGCAAGTATTCGTTCAGTCCCTTCAAGAAACTAGCGCAACGAGCAAAATAGAGATACATTTGTTGCTATGAAAACATATATGCGGCTCACTCTGGCTGACCGCGAAGAAATCAGCCTGGGAATCCGCGCGTTCGAAACGTTTGCGGATATTGCCGAGCGGCTGGGTCGCCCAACAAGCGCGGTGTCCAATGAAGTTTGGCGGAACGCGGGATATAGTTGGTGCTATCGGGCGGCCAAGGCCCAAGAACGAGCCGATGAGAAGAAAAAGAAGGGCCGGCCTAAGAAACTGAACACCAACGAAGATTTGAAACAGTACGTGTATGAAAAGTTGGGGATCGAGTGGTCTCCTGAGGAAATTGCGAAACGATTGAAGAAAGAATATCCTCAAAACAAACGCATGCGTATTTCCCACGAAACTATTTACCAACACCTCTATTGCCTGCCCCGCGGCGAGCTTAAGACCGAGCTCATGAAAGGGCTGCGGCAAGAGCGGAAAATGCGGCAGCCGCGAGGAGCGACCTACTACCGCAGGCAGAAAATCCAAGATATCGTGAGCCTTTCCGAGCGGCCGAAAGAAGCCGAGAAAAGAACTATTCCCGGACATTGGGAAGGAGACTTGATTATGGGCAAGGAACGAAAAAGCGCCCTAGGCACACTCGTTGAAAGAACCACGCGCCTCACGCTGCTCGTCCCGCTCACTAAGAAAGACGCCTTTTCGGTCTGCGTGGCATTCGCTCGCGCCTTCAAGCGTATACCCGAAAAATTCAAAAAGAGTTTGGCATACGATCGCGGCAGCGAAATGAGCCAGCACAAGCTTTTCACCGCCCAAACCGGAATCAAAGTGTATTTTGCCGATCCGTACTCTCCGTGGCAGCGCGGCACTAACGAAAACACGAACGGGCTTGTCCGCCAATATTTCCCGAAAGGAACCGATTTCAAAGAGGTTCCATTATCCGCGATCAAAGAGGCGGAACGTCGTCTGAACTCACGACCGAGAAAAACCCTAGATTTCTATACCCCCTCAGAAAAATTCTACCAGCTGGTCACTGGTCGAAAAATTGCGCTAGGAACTTGAATGCGCG
>CAYHIQ010000066.1:0-2734 GCA_964356775.1 uncultured Candidatus Saccharibacteria bacterium
TCTGTAGCGAGTTTGCAACACTGGCTAAATAGTCCTCCTTCTTGAATACTGCGAGATTCTTAAATCGCGGGTCAGTCACTACGGCATTTTTCGTAATATGCGTATCCGAATATTGAGTTGGGTACAGAATGCTTTTCTTCTGCTGGTTCGCAGCTATAGATGTATGCGCTTCGTTCTGTGTGTAGAGTAGAGAGAGCAGACTAACGCTGATGATGCTGGCGTATACATACACGAATAATTTTTTCCTCCTCATGGTATGCCATACAGTGTAATCTATTCCACATCTCGCATCTCGAACGAGTGGGGAAGAGGGGTATACTTAACTCATTATCAATTACCAGCCTGTTATGGAAATTTCACTACTTGTTGCAAAAGTGTTGGGGGTATATCTGGTCGTTAGTGGCTGTTTCCTTATCTTCAAAGGGAAGACACTTCCGCATTTACTCCAGGATTTTTTTGATCATCCAGCCATCGTCTACCTCACTGGCGTTATCTTGATCTTCTTGGCGTCGCTCTTTCTTGTCGAGCATAATGTGTGGGACGGCTCGTGGCGTACTGCTGTGACTATCCTCATGTGGATGGTCCTGTTTAAGGGGGCGGCCTATATTTTCTTTCCGGAGGCGCTCCATAGAATGGTTAATAAAAAAGTTCTGAACTCTCTTAGTCTGTACGGCCTTATCGCAATCATCGCCGGAGTGTACCTGTTCTATCTCGGTTGATTTTTTCGTTGGGTGCCAACGGGGAAATTGCGTACATCGAATAGGCTCGCTGTAAAAATGAAATTCCGGATACTTATTCTCAGTATTCTTTTGGCAATATTTGCGGTGCTTGGTGTTTTCTATTTCTGGACTGAACCAGTTGCCAACTACCCGTCGAAAGGGACGGACATCGTTGCCTTCGGGGACAGTTTGGTCGAGGGTGTCGGCGCAGCAGATGGTAATGATTTCGTATCGCTGCTTTCTCAAAAAATAGGACAACCTATCGTTAATTTGGGGCGTGCGGGAGACACTACTGCGGACGGGGTCGCACGCATTGGCCAACTCGACGCCTATACTCCGAAAGTCGTTCTTCTCTTGCTTGGCGGCAACGATTATTTGAGAAGAATATCCATTTCAGATACGCGCAAAAACCTTGAAATCCTCATTCAGAATATTCAGGCTCGCGGGGCTGTCGTTCTTTTGCTTGGTGTGCGGGGAGGAATTTTAAACGATCGTTTTGCCGCCGAGTTTAAAAATTTGCGAGACACTTACCATACTGCTTTTGTATCGGACGTGCTTGATGGACTCTTAGGGAATGGCCAATACATGGCGGACGCGACGCACCCCAATGCCGTTGGCTACAGAATTATTGCCGAGCGCATCTATCCGATACTTAGGGAGGTGATCAAATAAAGCACACTCTCGTAACGCATTTTCGTACTATTAGCCATCGAGCCCGATTTGAGAGAGGAACATTTTTAATTCTTCGCCCTCGATCGCTCGCCATGCGCCTGGCTTAAGGTCATCGAGGCGGATATTCAGTATGCGCGTGCGTTCCAAGTCGACGACGGTGTTATGCATCGCTGAAACCATCCGGCGTATCTGATGCTTCTTACCCTCGGTCAGCGTGATGTTGAAACTCTTCGGGCCGGTCTTGCGTACGGTGCAGTTTTTCGTCAGATATCCTTCGATGTCGACGCCTGCTTCCATATATTTCTTAAAACTATCGCGGATTGGATCAAGGGTCCGTACACGGTACTCCTTGTCATGCTCGTATTCCGGGTTGAGAAGTCGGTCGGTTACACGTCCATCGTTTGTGAGGATGATGAGGCCGCTCGAGTCTTTGTCGAGCCGGCCGATAGGGAACACTCCTTGCAATTCAGGAGCTGTCTCCACGCTCTGCTTGATATCTTTCTCACCCTCCTGCGGCGAGTGGGTGATGATTCCGACGGGTTTGTTGTAGGCGAAATAGAGGTAGTTTTTTGGGGTTGTCTTGCCGCGCAGTTCAATTTTGTCGCCCTTGTTTATCTTCTCACCAAGCTTTGCGACGCGACCGTTGATCAGTACCTTTCCCCTCGTTACGAGCTCATCCGCCCCGCGGCGCGTGGCAACACCCTCCTTCGCGAGGTATTTATTGATGCGCATTGGGTAAACAGCTTCTGTTTCAGACGCTATTTTCTGGGGTTTCAGCATTTCGGCACTATACAGCCTTTCCATTTTAATGCGAAGTAAGGTAATCCTTTAAGGAAAGGCTTTCTCCCTACGCTCGCCTCGAACAAGTAAATGAAGACATTTGCTTGTTGCTCAGCTCGCTTGGTAGTAGGGTATCTACATGGCTCGCGAAGAAAGCGTTATTCGCTTTGAGAAAGTTTCGTTCGAATATGGGCACAACAAGCCGATCCTCGATGAGGTGGATTTTGCATTGCGCCGCGGAATGAAGATGGCGGTCATGGGCCAGAACGGCGCAGGGAAGTCGACACTTTTCGGACTGATGACCGGCGAAAACAAACCCGAGGATGGTGAGATACATGTATCACACGGCATGAAGGTGGCGACCGCCTCTCAGGTAATTCCTCGCGACCGTATGGAACTTACAGTGCGCGAGTTCTTCCAGAAGTGTTTTACGGAGCCGGTATACGACATAGATCCGCGTATCGACGAAGTGCTTGAAGTTGTGAACTTGGAGCACCATGAGAAATTGCACGACCGCATTGTGAAGAGTTTCTCCGGCGGACAGCAGGCGCGTCTTCTTCTCG
>CAYHIQ010000067.1:0-2708 GCA_964356775.1 uncultured Candidatus Saccharibacteria bacterium
CCGGTACCACGACCGCCAAGGTAACTATGGTTGAATGGGGCGACTTTGAGTGTCCAGCATGTGCGTCGATGGAGCCAATTTTTAAGCAGATCATCGCTACGTATGGGAAAAATACTGACTTTAACTTCGTATTCCGCAATTTCCCTCTCCCGCAGCATAAGAACTCTCGTTCTGCCGCAGAGGCTGCCGAAGCCGCTGGTGCACAAGGGCGCTATTGGGATATGTATACGCTCCTCTATGAAAATCAGGCTGAGTGGGTAAAGAGCGCAAATCCACGCGCACTATTTGACTCCTATGCTAAAACTATAGGTCTTGACCTTACGGTATTCCGCGCAGCACTTGATACCCATACCTATGCGTCGCTCGTCGCTCGAGACTACCAAGATGCTGGTGCACTCGGTCTAAACCACACTCCGACACTCTTTCTTAATGGCGTAGAGCAAAAAAATATATCGCTGCCGGCGCTCACCAAGGCAATCGACGACGCCCTCAAGCAATAATACATAAGCGATACGACACTCGCGTCACGCACAAAAGACTTTCTGTGCATCAATTGCTATCTCGGTAGCCACCCCATCTCTGAGTAGAGTTCTTTTGCGCAGGTTAAGTTTCTTTTCTCGGATAGGCACCAGAGTTTGCAGCACCTGATCATACACACCGACTGCGGCAGTCTTTCCTTTTTTAAGGGCGTATTTGCGCATAAACTGTAGCTGCGCCACCATCTCATCCAAAAACAAAATTTGAATAGGATGTTCGTCAAGCGCTTTATGTTCTTCGCGCACCCACAAATCAGCAAGCTCTTCGATGACTGGTTCACTCACACCAACGACAATTCGAGGGATATTATTCCGTATGCCCACAAAATTTCCGCGATTATCCCTAAAATATTTAAGGGACCCGAGTTCATCGTTATCTATTTCTATCTTTATAGCCGTTAGTTTTTTCTCGATGCTTTCAACAGAAAATGTTACGTCGACCGCAAGCGCGAGAACGCGCGAACCTTCCTCTGGCGTAAACCATTCAAGGATCATATCCGTTCCGTTTATATAATCGTCATATGCCGATGTCTTGAAAATCGAGACATCACCAAACCACTTGCCCGACTTTGCTTGGGTAAGTATCATTGCTTCAGAAATATCCGCTATACGCTTGAGCTTCTCTTTTTCTGGTGTATCGCGAGTCTTAAAATCAGCTGCCATCCTCTCCACGATAGACATATCCGCTGCGACATTTTCCTGACCATGGGCACGAATAAAATCGATTTCGTGCAAAGAAAACTCTGAATCAGAAAATATACGTCTTGTTTTTTCGTATGCCCGAGCCATTTCTGGAGAAAGTTCGAATGTGGAATGTTCCCTTTTTCGATCAATATTGCGCACCATTCGATCCTCCATGTTCATAGCAAGAAGTATAGCCTAGGATAGACGCGATGCACACTAGTCAGTTACCGGTATACTATACGTCTATGGTGATGCGATTTTTCCAAGGATTTCAGTATGCGTTAGCGGGTCTGCGCCTTGCGTGGATGAAGGGAATTAATTTTAAAATTCAAAGTATCTGCGCCATGCTCGCACTCACTCTTGGCTGGTCTCTCGGCTTTTCTCCACTAGAGTATGTGGTAGTGATTTTGGTCATCAGTCTTGTTCTCGCTGCTGAAACATTCAATACGGCACTTGAAGAACTGTGTGACAAATTTCAGCCAACTCACGATCCGCATATCGCAAAAATAAAGGATTTGGCGGCGGCGGCTGTGCTCATCGCTTCTTTCGGTGCGGGTATCATTGGCATTATTATGTTCGTTCCTCATCTATGGTAGATTCCCTAGTTGCTATCGACAGATGGTTTGAAGAATTACTGTTTAGTGTGCGCACGCCCTTCTTCTTGGAGGTATTCAATGGGATAACCTTTTTCGGGAATGAACTTACCATTGCCGTTATAGCCGGCATCGTCGGACTCTTTTTATTACAGCACTCAAAAACCTATCGCGTATACGCACTGGGGCTAGCGACCACCCTCATCGGCGCAGGCGCAACGGGATATGCTCTGAAAGTGCTCGTGAGTCGCGCGCGCCCAAGTGGCCTTATTCCGTCGATCATTGAGACTTCGTCCTCCTTTCCCAGCGGACACGCCACGGCCGCAATGGCTCTTTACGGTTTTATGGCATATCTCCTGTGCGTACTTTTCCCTACAAAAAAGCCGATCGTAGTGACCTCAGCTACCCTACTTATAGGGAGCGTGGGTTTCAGCAGACTATATCTTGGTGTGCACTTTCCAAGCGACGTTCTTGCTGGCTATATCCTCGGTGTCCTATGGATTCTCATTGGCATTGCCGTCGTGAAGAGAACAAACCACAAAGAAACAATGTGAATATCATCGTTTATACAAAAACAGGATGTCTTTGGTCAATTCGAGCCATGGAGTATTTAAGAAGGAACGGCATCCCTTTTGAGGAGAGAGACGTTATAAAAAATCCGGCCTATAGAAAAGAAGTGGAAGAAAAAAGCGGGCAAAGCAAGAGTCCGACCTTCGATATTGATGGCATCATCGTGCCCAATGCCGGCGTGGAGGAAGTAATTGCGGCTCTTGCAAACAGGCGCATTGACAACAAACCATAGGTCTGCTATCTTACACATGTCAACCAGAGCTGGATCCGAAGAAGTGGGATCGAGCTTCTATCTTCGGCTGCTGATTTGATATCTTAGTCACAA
>CAYHIQ010000068.1:0-2612 GCA_964356775.1 uncultured Candidatus Saccharibacteria bacterium
CAAGAATATCGTTTATGACAGGATGCATCTCTCGAATTTTCTCGAGCTCACTCTCGCGCGTCGAACGCTGGCCACCCGCAGTCTTCTTCTGTTTCTCGGGAATAATCTTCAATTCATCAAAGAGCACTTCCCCAAGCTGCTTCGGAGAGTTCACATTGAATTCTCGTCCTGCGGATTTGTAGATGCGTTTTTCGAGCGCTTCGAGCTCGGTACGATACGTCGTCGCAAGACCATCAAGAACCTTCGAGTCAATAAGCACCCCGCGCTCTTCAATTTTTCTTATGACGGGAATAAGCGGCTTTTCGATCTGTTCATAAACCTCGCGCACCTTACCCATCGCAGACAATTGTTTCTCGAGTTCAACACGAGCAGCAATAAAAGTCCGCTCTTTTGTGAAAGCAAGGATGTCGTCGAGCGACGGATTTGTGAACTCAGACGAAATGAGCCAGAGCATCACCTGCGCCTCCGCAAGTGCAGTCGGATCAATTTCCTCGGGAACAGGGGCAACATAGGGGACGGACGGGATACTCTCTTCACCAGTGTGATTCGATGAATTAGAAAGAACTTTCTGCGCGCGCTCCCGCAAAGAGCGGAAACCGAACTCATCGCACATCGAAAATACTTTCGGCACTTCGACCGCTTCACGCCACGTATGTTCAGGCAATACGAAGGCAATCGGCGCATCAAGACGTATCGTTGCGAGTGACTTTGAGAAACGCGCATCTTCTTCGTGCTCTTTCAGCAAACCAAGCATGCGGGCTTTTACACCTTTTTTAAGAAAAGCATCGTCACCATTTTTCAATTGGGTATATATCTCCTCAATCGTACCGAAGCCGGTAATGAGTTCGGTTGCCGTCTTTTCTCCAATACCCGGAACGCCCTTTATGTTATCGGAAGGGTCGCCCCGAAGCCCCTTCCAGTCGGGAATGAGTGCTGGCACGAACCCAAAACGTTCGACAACCGCTTTCTCGTCGTAGAGGATCGTGTCGTTAATGCCTTTTTTCAACGTGTATACACGAACACGCTCGTCGTCGACAAGCTGCAGGGTGTCCATATCGCCGGAAGCAATGATGACGTCGACTCCTTCCTCCTTCAACTCATGCGCGATAGTGCCAAGCAGGTCGTCCGCTTCAAAACCTTCTCGCTCATACATCGGGATCGAGAATGCCTCAAAGACCTTGCGGGACTCTTGGAGCTGGAGCACGAGCGCATCTTCGGTCTTTCCGCGCGTGCCTTTGTATCCTTCGAATGCTTCATGGCGAATGGTCGGCTTTGGTAAATCAAAACAGGCGGCGATGTAATCGGGCTTCAGATCGGTGATAATTTTTAGCAGCATCGTGACGAGCCCATACAGCGCACCGGTCGGGCTACCTGTCGGGCCAGTGAACTCCGGTAGCGCATGATACGCGCGATGGATGATCGCGTGCGTATCCAAGAGCACGATGCGTTTATTTTTGGAAACTTTTTTAGTCATAAGAAATTGTGTGTGAGCCGTCAGAGAGCGCAACCAATGAAAGTCGCGCCATTGGAACAGGAAGCATCTCCGCTACTTTCTCCGGCCATTCAAGCAAGATAAGGTTACTCGTATCCTGCATAAACTCATCAAAACCAAGCGGAGAGAGGTCACTCCCTTTTTCAAGCCGATACGCATCAATGTGGATAAGACGCTTAAATAAATGCCCGCCCGGAAGCAAATATATTTTCTCCAGTACAAAAGTAGGACTAGTAACTGTCTCTTCGACCCCGAGAACGTTCGCAACCGCTTTTGTGAAAGCGGTCTTCCCTGCCCCAAGCTCGCCTGAGAGCGTAACAAGGGTCGCGCCCTGTACACTCGGCGCAAGCGCGCCAACAAAATTGGTCGCCTCTGTTTCGAGCTCCGCCAACGTCCGAATCATCTTTTGCATTATGAGAACAATTGTACCGCTGAAAATGATAACGCGCTCATCCTTAGAAAGGATGAGCGCGTTCTTGCACCGTGGCGATTATTTCTACCAAAGATAGGGCCGCCATCCGTAGCCATAAGCATCGGGATAAAAGAGGGACTGTCGCACCCACAATGGTCCCCAGAATGGATACGTATATGGATATATGGGAACCGTCTGTACCACAACAATGGGAATCTGCTGTACGACGACGTTCGACACTTGTCGTACAGCAGACTGTGGTTCGACACGCACGACTGGAGATACTGCTGAAACAGCAGCTGCAAACTTACAGGAATACCTCTCTTCCGCTTTTTGCCACTCCATGACCCCTTCAGGAAAGGGACAGTCCACTTGCAGGGCCTGCGCTCGAGTCGACGCAAAAAATCCTACAAAAAGAACGAAAATGAAAAGAGCTCCTAACATCTTCATGGGGACCTCCCTTTTAAGATTGGGTTATTCTTGACTCCATTGACAAATATACTGCCAATTGTATTGAGGTGTCAATCTAAAGAAAATCGTAATGTGGGGAACAGAAAATGCGCTCGTCTTTCAAAAGACGAGCGCATTTTTTCGGATAGTATCGATTTCACCAGTAACGTACTGCGCCATATCCGTACCCGTACATATAGGGATATCCATACATGTACGGATATCCTCCGTAATACATATTGGATCCGCTCCAGATAT